>NZ_JBFAWA010000012.1:0-285729 GCF_040680035.1 Nonomuraea sp. NPDC052116
GCGGGACTCCGCCCCCCCCCCGGGCGGGGGGCGGTTCCCCCCGGGGCCCCGCGGGGCCGGCCGGCCCCCCCGCGGCGGGGCCGGCCGGCCGGCCGAACGGCGGCTCGGTGACGTGGTGCACCGTGTCATGTCCCAGGTCGAGCAGGTGCTCGGTGACCAGGCGCCCGCCGGAGTGCTCGTCCATCACCGCGTACGGCACGTGCCCCGGGCGGCCGTCGAACCCGGTGACGCCGATCATCGGCACCGAGCTCGGCATGCGGCCGATGACCCGCTCGCCCTGGGCGTCGAAGTCGATCACGATGACCCCCGCGATCTCCTGGCTGAGCGCGCGCCGGATCGGCCCCTCCACGTCGCCGTCGCCAGGCCCGATCATCGGGTCGATCACGCAGACGGTGACCGCGTAGTCGTTGTCCCGTGCCGCCTGCTCGATGCCGGCCAGCACCTCCGCGTACCCGTAGCGGTTGAGGTGCGACGCCATGACGGCGATCATCGACCGCGACCCCGAGATCAGCGTCCTGGCCACGCCCTTGGGCCGGTAGTCCAGCTCTTTGACGGCGCGCATGACCCGCGCCACAGTCTCCGGCCGCACCCCGGAGGAGCCGTTGAGCACCCGCGACACGGTCGGGACGGAGACCTCCGCCAGCCGCGCGACATCCGCGATCCTCGCTCCTCGTGACATGTCGCAAATATATACATGAGCAATGAAAAAATCATCAAAGAGGGGCGGGGCCGACCGACTGGCCGGGCACCAGCGTGCAGGGGATGAGGATGTTCGGAGGGGCGTCCGGCACCCCTTCGAGCTGGTCGATCAGCGCGTTCACGCCGAGGCGGCCCAGCTCGGTGGCCGGCGCCGTCATGACGGTCAGGGACGGCTCGATCATCTCGCCGAGCTCGGCGGTGGTGGCCGCGGAGATGATCGACAGGTCGTCCGGCACGCTGCGGCCGAGCGCCCGCGTCTCCTTGACCAGCCCCGCCGAGGCGCCCTCGTTCACCACGACGACGCCCGTCACCTCCGGGAAGTCCTCGCTGAGCCGGCGCGCCGCCTTCCGCCCGCCGGCCGACGTGCCCTCCACGGTGATGACGGCAGGCGGCTCGCCGGCGGCCGCCATCGCGTCGAGGTACGCGGACTTCACCCGCATGATCCAGCCGGGCTCGTTCCCGGTCGAGGCCCTCATCCGCAGGGTGACGAGCGCGATGCGCCGGTGGCCGAAGGAGCGGAGATGCCCGACGGCCTGGTCGATCGTGGCGGTGAAGTCCATGTCGACGAACGGCAGGTCTTCGTCCTCGGTCCGGCCGATCAGCGCGAAGGGGAGCCCGGACGCGATCAGCCGGTCCACGCGGGGGTCGCGGAGCTGGACCTCCATGAGCAGCGCGCCGTCCACGAGACCGCCGGCGAGCAGGTGGGACATCTGCTCGTCGTCGTTCACGGGCCACAGCACGAGGTCGTAGCCGCGCTCGCGGGCGCCGTGGGCGGCGCTCATGAGGAACTGGTTGGCCGTGGCGATCGGCCGCGCTTCGAGGTAGGGGTGCAGCAGCGCGAGGATGCGCGTGCGCGAGCTGGCCAGCGCGCGGGCCACGACGTTACGCCGGTAGCCGAGCTCCCGGATGGCCGCCTCGATCCGGGCCCGGGTCTCCGGAGCGACCCGCTTGGTGCCGTTGATGACGAAGGAGACCGTGGCGATGGAGACGCCGGCTCGCTCGGCGACATCGCGCATCGTGACCATGGATTGTCCCGCCTCCCACCTCGTGAGGACGCGCGAGCAACTCTATCGCGGCGTCGTCGGTAAATCGCTTAACTAGTTATTGACATCACCGAGCGATAGGCGCAATATACTTCACAAGCGAGCTGGGTTAAGCGCTTTACTAACGTTGTCCATGTCTTGAGAGCGATGCGTCCCGCATCCCCTGGCTCTCCGTGACTCATCTGCCAGTGGCCTCGACGAACCACTCCCACCAAGGAGTAGCTCACGTCAACTACCACCGGCTGAAGCCGGTGGCTTGCTCTCACGGTCCCGCCTGGCTGAAGGGAGGCCGGTAGCGTGTGGCTGGTTGACAGCAGCCCAGCCCGCGACGCCGCGTTGGGCGATGTTGCGGGCCGCGATGTGGTCGGCGTGCCCAGCGAGGCCGCACCGGGTGCAGGCGAAGCGGCCCCGTGCCGGCCGATTCGCCCTGCTGGTCCATCCGCATTCCGGGCAGGCCTGGCTGGTGTAGGCGGGATCGACCAGGGTGAATGCGATCCCGGCCCGGGCGGCCTTGTAGCGGGTGAACTCGATGTTCTGGGCGAACGCCCAGGAGTGCAGGGTGCGCCGCTGGAGCCGGTGAGCCCTTGCCCGCCCGCGGATGCCTTGGAGGTCTTCCAGGGCGATGCCGTGGCCGGTGCGTTCGGCTTCGCGCACCACGTACTTGCTGATTTGGTGCTTGAGGTCGGTCATCATCCGGTGCTCGCGCCCGGACAGGCGGCGCAGCACCCGCCGCGCCGCGGGAGTGCCCTTCTTCTGCAGCCGGCGGCGCTGCCGGTGCCGCCGCTGGCGCAGCGTGCGGGCATGGCCGTTACCTTCGATGGGGCCGGGCAGGGTGGGGCCGGGCAGCACCGCCCCGTCGGAGGTGACCGCCAGGTTCGCCACTCCCTGGTCCACGCCGAGGAAGCCGTTGGCAGGCTCGCCCACAGGTGGTTTGGGCAGGGTGAGGGTGACGTGCAGCCGCCACACACCGCGCCGGCAGATCAGGTCGGCCTCCCCGATCGGCAGGGTATCGAGGGCTTTGAGGTCTTCCTCGCGGCCGGTGTAGGAGACGTGGACGCGGCCGGTCGGGGTCCACAGGGACACGATGCGGGCATCTCGGTTCCAGCTCATGAGACGCGCGTCGTAGGGGATGGCGCCGTGCGGGCGGAAGATGTGGGCGCGTTTCTTGGTGGCGCGGCGGTTGGCGTAGGCGCCGGCGACCCGGGCGATGGCGCGCACGGCTGCTTGGGCGGCCAGAGCGCCGAAGTGGGCGCGCGCTTGGTGGTAGGCGAGCCGGTGAAGGTCCAGGATGGGGAAGGTGCGCTGCTGCCAGGCCAGGCGGGAGATGTAGGTGGCCGCCTGGTTGCATACCCGCACCGCGGTGGCGAGGGCGTTGGCCTGGGCGGGCGTGGGGGTGAGCCGCAGTTGCACGACCGAGGGCAGGCCGTGCCGTTTGGCGGCCGAGCGGCGGATCGCCATCGCGCACTTCCTGTCACTGGAGCAGCACCCAGCGCACGCATTACTGGCTGTTACCGATCTTTTCCATACTGTTTCCGAAAGGAGGGGTGGCGCTTCCTTTCAGCCCTGAAGGACCAGGTCTCCGCGCCACAGTCCAGATGAAGACAGCGCAGAAGCCTGCTCAACAACGTGTTCGGCCTGATCCTCGCCAACACCGCCGGCGACATCCCGTTCGCGGTGCTGCTCATCCGCGCGTTCATGGGGTCCATCCCCGGGGCGCTCGTGGAGGCGGCGCTGGTGGACGGCGCGGGCAACTTCCGGGCGTTCGTCTCGATCGTCGTGCCGATCAGCAAGAACGCGATCGTGACCGCCGCGCTCTTCACCTTCCTCAGGGCGTGGAGCGACTTCCTGTTCGCGCTCACCATGACCAGCACCCCCGAAGTCCGGCCCATCACGCTCGGCATCTACGACTACATCAACGCCAACAGCGAGGACTGGTCGGCCGTGATGGCCACCTCGGTGCTCGCCTCCGTCCCGGCGGGCCTGCTGCTGATCTTCGCCCAGCGCTACATCGCGTCCGGCGCCATCAACGGCGCGATCAAATGAGAAAGGAACCTGTGTGAAGACCCACGTCACCGTATGGGGCGAGAACCGCCACGAGCAGCTCGAACCCCGAGTCGCCGAGATCTACCCGGACGGCATGCACAACGCCATCCGCCGGGGGATCGAGGGCTGGCTGGGTGACAGCGCGACCGTCGCCACGGCCACGCTGGACGACCCCGAGCACGGCCTGACCGAGGAGGTGCTCGCGAACACCGACGTGCTCATCTGGTGGGGTCACGCCGCCCACGCGGAGGTGGCCGACGAGGTGGTGGAGCGGGTGCACCGGCACGTCCTGTCGGGCATGGGGCTGGTGGTGCTGCACTCCGGCCACTGGTCGAAGATCTTCACCAAGCTCATGGGCACCACGTGCACGCTGCGCTGGCGCAGCGAGAACGACCGCGAGCTGGTCTGGACGGTGAACCCCACCCACCCCATCGCCCGCGGCATCCCGCACCCCATCGAGATCCCCGCCCAGGAGATGTACGGCGAGCAGTTCGACATCCCCACGCCCGACGAGCTGATCTTCATCAGCTCGTTCAGCGGCGGCGAGGTCTTCCGCAGCGGCTGCACCTTCCGGCGCGGCAACGGCAAGATCTTCTACTTCAGCCCCGGTGACCAGGACTACCCGGTCTACCACCACCCGGACGTGCTGCACGTCATCGCCAACGGCGCCGAGTGGGCGGCCGGCGACCGGTCCCGGCGCGAGCTGCCGATCCTGCTCCGCTACGAGACGGGCGACTTCTTCAACGGGCACGGCTACCGCGGCGCCCTGCACAACAAGGAGCACGCCGAGTGAACCGTTCCGGCGCGCGCCCGCTCCGCGTCGTGCAGGTGGGAGCGGGTGCGATGGGCGTCGCCTGGCTGCGGACCCTGGCGGAGTCCGGCGACGTCGAGCTGGTCGGGGTGGCCGACCTCGACATGGACCGGGCGGCGCAGGCCGTACGGGCCGTGGGCGTGGACGCCGAGGTCGGCGCCTCGCTCGGCGAGCTCCTGGCGACCGGGCCGGATGTCGTCGTGAACGTCACGATCCCGGCGGCCCACACCGCGGTGAACGTCGAGGCGCTGTTCGCCGGGCTGCCGGTGCTGTGCGAGAAGCCGGCCGCGCCGACCCTCGCCGAGGCGCTCGTCCAGGCCGCCGCCGCCGAGGCGACCGGGCGGCTGCTGATGATCAGCCAGTCGCGCCGGTACTTCGCCGCTCTGGAGGCGTACCGGAGCCGGATCGCCGGGCTCGGCCCGATCGGGCTGCTCACCACCGGGTTCTTCCGCGCCCCGCGCTTCGGCGGCTTCCGCGACGAGATGGAGCAGCCGCTGCTGGTCGACATGGCCATCCATGCCTTCGACGCCGCCCGCCACCTGCTCGGCGCGGAGCCGGTCTCGGTCGGCTGCGAGAGCTGGAACCCGCCCTGGAGCTGGTACCGGGGCGACGCGGCGGCGACGGCGACCTTCCTGTTCGAGGAGGGCACCCGCTACGTGTTCACCGGCAGCTGGTGCGCGGAGGGGGCGGAGACGTCCTGGAACGGGGAGTGGCTGGCCAGCGGCGCCGAGGGCACCGCCACCTGGGACGGCGAGGACCGCGTCACGTCCAGCGCCGGCGGCGCGGTGGACGTGCCGCGGGGTGACCGGGAGCAGATCGCCGGGGCGCTCGCGGAGTTCGTGGCGGCGCTGCGCGCGGGGGTGGAGCCGCCGGGGGCGATCGCGGGCAACGTCCGCAGCCTCGCGATGGTCGAGGCGGCGGTCCGCTCCGCGGAGACCGGTCAGCGCGTCGAGATCGACGCGCTGCTGGACCGCGCCTACCACGACGCGCTGTCGCACCCCGTACGCGAGGAGATCCGTACGCGGCTCGAGTCCTGGGGAACGGCGACGGCGGCGCTGCCGAGACAGCGGGCCGTCACGAGCTGACGCCGACGAGCTCCTCCGGCGCGGCGGCCATGCCGTCCGGCCGGTCGCGGTCGTTGACCGCGGCCGGCCGCACCGCTCTCAGCCGGTCGGGCACAGGGCGAAGACGCGGGCCGGGAAACCGGATCCGCCCTGGGGCTTGGGCCAGGTCGCCACGATCAGCGCGCCCGTCTTGGGCACCTGGTCGAGGTTGGCCATCAGCTCGATCTGCCACCGGTCCCGCGCCAGGACGTACAGCTCCAGGCTGAAGTCGCCCGTGGACGTGGCCGACCCGGGATCGGTGTCGGTCTGCTCATGGCCGATCGCGGTGACGCCGGCCTGCTCGAACAGGTAGCGCAGCACGTCGGCCGACCAGCCGGGGGTGTGGCTGACCCCCGCCGCGTCCCTGTTGGCCATCGCGTCCAGGTCCGGCCAGCGCCGGCCCCAGCCGGTCCGCAGCGCCACGAACGCCCCGGCGGGGATCCTCCCGTTGCGCCGCTCCCATGCCGCGACGTCCTCCATCGTCGGCGTGGCGTCCGGATCGGCCTCCACGCGCTGGGTGATGTCGAGCACCACCAGCGGCAGGATCATCTCCTCCACCGGGATCTCGTCGACGGTCCGCGCGCCGGCCACGAAGTGCACGGGCGGGTCCACGTGCGTGCCCCACTGCCCGACGAGCGTGTACAGGTGGACGTTGAAGCCGTCCCCGCGGTCCATGTCGAAGACCTTCTCGCGCCGCTCGTCCGGGAACGCGGCGAAGTGCGGCTGCCCCGGTCGGAAGGCGTGGGTGAGGTCCACGCAGGTCGTCTTCGCGGTGAGCTCGCGGTAGGCCGACCACAGAGGGGGTTCCATGAGCTTGGTTCTCCTTCGTCTGGACAGGGGCGGGACGCGTACCGCGTCCGTGGCGCAGGTGGTACTACAAGTAGCAGATCGCCACGAACGGGACACTGAAGTACAAGGCGGCGACCTGAGAGCCGCGATTCGCCCACCGGCTCGAGAACGCCCTGCGGGGAACCCCGAGCCGTCCGCTCAGCCGGCGCCGTCCCCTGTCACCACGACCACTGCACTGCTCAATGGCCGCATATCGGGGCGGTTGACTGCAGCCCCCTCCGGCCGGACGGGAACGTGCGGCGCGTACAGTCCTGCGGGTGGAGGTGCGGTGATGCCGGAATGGCTGGAGGCGGGGCTGTGGGGGTCGGTGGCCGGCGGGGCCCTGGTCGTGGGAGCCGCGGTCGCCTGGTCGGTGAAGGTCCCGGCGCGCTGGATCGCCATGATCATGGCCTTCGGGGCCGGTGTCCTGATCTCGGCGCTGTCGTTCGAGCTGATGGACGAGGCCGAGCGCGCCGGCGGGCTCCTACCGGCCGCCGCCGGCTTCCTCGCCGGCGCCTGCGCGTACGTGGCGGCCAACGCGCTGCTGGCCCGGTACGGCGCGCGGCACCGCAAGCGTTCGGGCGATCAGCAGCCGAGCGAGGCCGACGTCCAGGGGAGCGGCGCGGCGATCGCCATCGGCGCGCTGCTCGACGGCATCCCCGAGTCCGTGGTGCTCGGCCTGTCCCTCGTGGGCGGGGGGAAGATCGGGCTCGCCGTGCTCGCCGCGGTCTTCATCTCGAACGTCCCCGAAGGGCTCTCCAGCGCCGCCGGGATGAAGCGCGCGGGCCGCGGCCCCGGTTACGTGTTCGGCATCTGGGGCGGGATCGCGCTGGCCAGCGGCCTGGCGGCGCTGCTCGGCAACCTGACCATGCAGTCAGCCTCGCCCGCGTTCACGGCGGTGATCATGGGGGTGGCGGCGGGCGCGATCCTCGCCATGGTGGCCGACACGATGATCCCCGAAGCCTTCGATCGCGCGCACACCCTCACGGGGCTCATCACCACGATCGGATTCCTGGCGGCCTTCGCCATCGAGCGCCTGGCCGAGTGAGCCTCACCGGCTGAGCCGGCGGCGGGAGACGCGGATCCGCAGCCGGCCGTAGGGGAGGGTCCCGGTGACCAGGACGTGCGGAGCGCCGGGACGAGGTCGGCCCGGCGCCTCGCAGGTCACGCGGCCCCAGTCGGTGCGCACCCTGTCGGTGTTCGCGGTCGCGCCGCGCGGCAGGACGATCGTGGCGGATCCGTAGTCGAGCCGGAGGCCGATCTCGATCTCGGCATGCGGGATGACGGCCCGGGACAGATCCAGCCGTACCTGGCCGTACTCGGACTCGATCCGCAACCGGCGCGGGACCTGCCAGTCGCCCGCCCGCCTGATGCGGCCGCCGGTGGAGCTCAGCTCCACCGTCTCGTCCGGGGGCTCCGGCAGGTCGGCGGTGACCGCCACCAGGTCGCCGTGGGAGGTGGCGGTGAGCGCCCGTTCGAGCCGCTCCTCCATCTCGGCGGAGCCGAGCCGGCCGTCGGCGAAGGCCTGCTGAAGTCGTTGGACGACCATGTCGCGGTCGCCGTCGGAGACTCGCGTCCGGAGTTCCATGATTGCCTTCCTGTTCGGTCGTGGCGGCTCGCCGGTCAGAGGTCGAGGTCCTCGACGACGGGGCGTTCGGCGATCCCGGCGACCCGGTCGTAGAACTCGGCGGGAATCCTGCCGCGCAGCTCCTCGATCGTGCCGACGACCTCCACGACGGCATCCCCCGGCACGAAGCCCCAGCTCGTCTCGCCCAGGCCGAGGTAGCCGAGCCAGTCGTCGGACTCCGAGCCGCTCACCCAGTCCGGCGAGCGATCGACGTGCAGGACGAACGTGCCCTTGCCCGAGCGGTACACCCGGAACGTCTCCACCCGCCCGCCGCGGCTGGTGCGGCCCCACTCGCCGAGCAGCACCCCCGAGAATCGCCGCTCGTCCCCGGCGACCTGGATGACGATCTCGTCGTAGCCCTGCCGGCGGCCCTCCTCCGCCTCGACGTAGCGCCGCAGCGCCTCGCTGATCGCCGCCGCCGGCGTGCCGCCCGCCAGGCCCTGCGCCCGCTCCAGCAGCGGAAGGTCCTCGTCCGGGATCTCGATCGTCGTGCCGCGCACCATGGTCGCCCTCCTCGTGTATACGTATAAGCCTACGTATAAGAGGAGATGATGGCAACAGGGTCAGAACAGGCCCGGCTGCTCGCTCGGCCGGTGCGGCGGCCGTTTGGGTGCGAGGCCGCCGATGGCGTCGAGGTCGTACAGGGAGCGCCAGCGCGTGCGGCCCCCCTCGGCCAGCAGCCGCCGCAGCAGCCGCGCCGTCACCTCGGCGTCCGGCAGGGCCCGGTGGCGACCGGCCGGGCAGGGGATGCCCAGGTGCGCGAGCAGCGTGTCCAGGCTGTGGGAGGGCAGCCGCGGATACAGGTGGCGGGCCAGCCGTACGGTGTCGAGCAGCGGGACGGCGGCCAGTCGCGGGCACCACGACCGCAGCCCGGCGATCAGGGCCGCCTCGGTCGCGGCGTGATGGGCGACGAGCCGGTACGGCGGCGTCGTCAGGCGGTCGTCGAGAGCGGCCATGACCTGCTCGGCCGGTGGGGCGGTGGCGAGCATGGCATCCGTGATGCCGGTCTGCCGCACGTCCCACGGGGTGACGGCCACGCCCGCCGGCGGGGCCATCAACGACTCGAACCGCCACATCTCGGCCAGGTCGCCGCCGCTCGCCTTGACGGCGCACACTCCCACCTCGACCGGCACCAGGGGACGCCCCTGCGGCGTCAGCCCCTCGAAGTCGATGACGACCAGAGTGTGGCGGGTGAAAACGGCGTCGCCGTACAAGTCGGTCCGTGCTGCGGGCGCGTCCACGCGGTGACGGTACCCCGTCGCCCGTCCGCACACCCGCGATGCGGGAATCCGACTACCGCGCCCAGGAGGTCGCGCGGGCACGAGTGAGGCGGGCCGAGCCCACCCGGCCGAACGGCCCGGGCGTGCCGTTCGAGGAGGTCGGGGCGGGGCTGGGCGGCGGCGAGAGCGAGGGCAACCGGCAATCTCATGCCCCGCATACACCGGAGAGGGCCCGACGGTTCCGGGGCCGCGGGCTCAGAAGGTGAGGAGGGAATGGCAGTGGTGGGCCACGAACGAGGCGAAGCCGGGCACCAGCGCCACCGCCGCCGGCCCGCTCAGCAGCAGCGCCACGCTCGCCACCCCGGCCAGGCGCTCCACGCGCCTGAGCGGGGAGGCGGGATTGAGCATGCGGCGTACGCGCAGGAGCGCGGTGTCGCCGCCGGCGCCGAGCGCGAACGCGGGTGCCCGCCCGGTGGCCAGGCCGACGAGCGCGGCGGCGATCTGCACCCGGGGATGGCGCCGCGCCGCGACATCGTCGGCCAGCAGCTCGATCAGCCGGACGATCTCCGCCTCGGCCGCCCGGAACACGGGCACCTTCGGAAACGCCCTGGCCAGAGTGTGTGCCGCGGCGAGCGCCAGGTGATGCCTGCCGCGCAGGTGGGCGCGCTCGTGCGCCAGGACGGCGGCGACCTGCTCGGGGGTGAGGCTGCGCAGGGCCCCGGTGGTGATGACGGTCTGGGCGCGCCTGCCGGGCAGGCAGTAGGCCAGCCGCTCGTCGTGGTCGAGCACGATCGCGTCGAGGTCGCGGTCGCGCCGGCCGAGCAGGCCGAGCATGGCCGCGTGCGCACGTCGTTCCGTGCTCGTCCTGACCAGGACGGCCGCGCCGCACGCGAGCAGCCGCGCCAGCACCGCACCCGCGGCCAGGAGCGCGCCCGCGCCGGCCACGGTCAGGCCGTCGCCGTCCGACAACATCGCCGCGCAGATCTCGAACAGCCCGGCCAGCCCGTGCCCCACGACGTCGGCGGGCACGGCGAAGGCGAACGCGGCCAGAACGGCGGAGGCGACCACGGAGGCGCCGGCCGCCTGCCACATCGCGATCGCCAGCCGGGGCGCCCGGTCGGCCCAGCGCGCGGTCCGCATCAGCCGCGGCAGCCAGATCGCGGCGACCACCGTGTAGAGCGCAAGGACGGCGGCTGCGATCACGCCTGCCCGCCCTTGGGCGGGAACACCTGCAGGGCCGCCTCCAGGGCGGTCGCCTCCTCGGGGGTGAGCCGTTCGAGGAAGTGGACCAGCGTGGCGGCCTGGTTGCCGCTGCCGGCCAGCGCGGCCCGCATCAGGTCGGCCGTGTAGGCCTCCTTGGAGGCGACCGGCTCGTAGATGTAGGCGCGGCGGACGGGCTCGCGCTTGAGCAGGCCCTTGGTGTGCAGCTTGTCCATTACGGTCATGACCGTCGTGTAGGCGATGGTGCGCTCCTGCCGCAGTTCTTCCAGCACGTCCCGGACGGAGGCAGGCTGCCGCCGGGCCCACATCCGCTCCATGATGGTGGATTCGAGCTCTCCTAGGCCGCGCGTCATGACGCGAATGCTATCCGCGGTCGTAGTTCCGGAACAGCGCTCATACCGAGGAGGGGTATAGTCGGCCCGGTAAGCCGTACATGGATGTACGAGTTAAAGGAGTTTCGGATGCCATCCATACAGGTGCGGTTGTCGGTGAACGGCCGCCGGCACGAGCTGGAGCTCGACACCCGCGTCAGCCTGCTCGACTGCCTGCGCGAACACCTCGCCCTGACCGGGACGAAGAAGGGATGCGACCAGGGTGCCTGCGGCGCCTGCACGGTGCTGGTGGACGGCGAGCGGGTCAACTCCTGCCTCGTGCTCGCCGTCCAGTGCCAGGACGCGGAGATCACGACCATCGAGGGGCTCGGCGAGCCGGGGCAGGCGCTGCGGGAGGCGTTCGTGCGTCACGACGGGCTGCAGTGCGGCTACTGCACGCCGGGGCAGATCTGCTCGGCGGTGGCCATGCTCGGCGAGTACGACGCGGGGGTGCCGAGCGCCGTCGGAGCGGCGAGCCTGACGGACGCCGAGATCAGGGAGCGGCTGGCCGGAAATCTGTGCCGGTGCGGCGCGTACAACGGGATCCTCGCGGCCGTGAGAGAGGTCGCCCGATGAACCCGTTCTCCTACGTCACCGCCACCGACCCGGCCGAAGCCCGCGCCCTCGCCGCCGAGGGGGCGAAATACCTGGCGGGCGGCACCAACCTCGTCGACCTGATGCGCGAGGGCATCGAGACGCCGGAACGGCTGGTGGACATCGGCCGGCTGCCGCTGGCCGGGATCGAGGACCTGCCCGGCGGCGGGCTGCGGATCGGCGCCCTGGCCCGCAACACGCGCGTGGCCGCCGACCCCCGGGTCCGCGACCGCTACCCGCTGCTGTCCGAGGCCATCGTGAACGGCGCCTCGCCCCAGCTGCGCAACCGGGCGACGGTGGGCGGCAACCTCCTGCAGCGCACCCGCTGCGGCTACTTCTACGACCGCCACTCGGCCTGCGGCAAGCGGGAGCCGGGTGCCGGCTGCGACGCCCTCGACGGGTTCAACCGCATGCACGCAGTCCTCGGCGCGGGGGAGAGCTGCATCGCCGTGCATCCGTCGGACATGTGCGTGGCCCTGGCCGCCCTCGACGCCGTGGTCAACATCGCCGGCCGCGACCCCGTGCCACTGGCGGACTTCCACCTCCTCCCCGGGGACACCCCGCACGTGGAGACGGTGCTCCGGCCGGGCGAGCTGGTCACGTCGATCGACCTGCCACCCGTCCCTCCCGGCCACTCGGTCTATCTGAAGGTCCGCGATCGGGCCAGTTACGCCTTCGCGCTGGTGAGCGTGGCCGTGTTCACCCATCTGGAGGACGGGCGGGCGAGCCGGGTGCGCATCGCGCTGGGCGGGGTCGCGCCCAAGCCGTGGCGCGCGTACGAGGCCGAACGGCTCCTCACCGGCACCTCGCTCGACGACCACCTCATCGACCAGGCCGCCGAGCGGGCCCTGGCGGACGCGCGGCCGCGCGAGCACAACGCGTTCAAGCCCGAGCTGGCCAGGCGGCTGATCCGCCGAGCTCTGAAGGGAGCCTGCTCATGACCCTCGCATCGCGCGGCTTCACCCTCGCCGGCAAGGCGATGGCCAGGCTGGCCAGGCTCCTCCCGGACGGCCGGCCCGACCCCCTGGCCCACCAGCGCGCCGAACTGGGCCGCCCCGCCGACCGGCTGGACGGCCCCGCCAAGGCCGCGGGCGCCGTCCGCTACACGGCCGAGCACCGGCTCCCCGGCCTCGTCCACGCCGTCGTCGTGGGCAGCACCATCGCCAGGGGCCGCGTCACCGCCATCCACGTGCCTCCCGCGCCCGGCGTGCTGCTCGTGATGACCCACCACAACGCGCCCGCGATGAAGCGCACCGCCGCCTACGCCACCCTCCGCGGCCCGCTGGGCGCCGCCGCGATCAGCCTGCCCGTGCTCAACACCGACGAGATCTTCTGGTACGGCCAGCCCATCGCGGTGGTCGTCGCCGAGTCCCCGGAGCAGGCCAGGCACGCGGCCTCCCTGATCCACGCCGACTACCAGCGGTGGCCCGCCGCGCTGTCGATGACCGGGCAGCGGCCCTTCACGCCCGCGCACGCCGTACTGGAGGAGCCGGTGACCAGGATCGGCGACCCTCGCACCGCCCCGGCGGCGGTCACCGTCGAGGCCGAGTACGCCACGCCGCTCGAATACCACAACGCGATGGAGCCGCACGCCACCGTGGCCCACTGGGAGGGCGACCGGCTCACCGTCCACGACACCTCGCAATACCCCTACGGGGTCAAGGAGATGCTGGCCAGGAAGTTCTCGCTGGCCGAGGAGAACGTCCGCGTGCTCGCGCCGTTCATCGGCGGCGGCTTCGGCGGCAAGACCGTCGCCTGGCCGCACGTCTGGCTCGCCGTGGCCGCGGCCAGGCTCTCCGGCCGGCCGGTCAAGCTCGTCCTGTCGCGCGCCGACCTGTTCGCCATGACCGGCGGGCGGGCCCCGACCCGCAGTCGCGTCTCGCTCGGAGCCGACGCCTCCGGGCGGCTCACCGCGCTGGAGCACCACGCCCTGTCGTCGTGCAGCGCCGACAAGTTCGCCGAGGCCGCGGTCATCGCCTCCCGGCATCTGTACGCCTGCCCCAACCTGCACAGCGCCCAGCAGGTGGTACGCCTGGACCGCATCCAGAACGCCTTCTTCCGCGGCCCCGGCGTCGCGCCGGGCTCCTTCGCCCTGGAGTCGGCCATGGACGAACTGGCCTGGCGGCTCGGCCTGGACCCGCTCGAACTGCGCCTGCGCAACGAGCCGGACCGCGACCCGGTCGCGGGCAACCGGTTCACCAGCCGCCACCTGCGCGAGGCGTACCAGCTCGGCGCGGACGCGTTCGGCTGGTCGCGGCGCCCGCCCGTGCCCCGCGCGACCCGCGACGGCCGCTGGCTCATCGGGTACGGCATGGCCGCCGCGATCAACCCCGACGCCGTGCTCATCGCCGGGGTCAAGCTCCGCCTGTCCGCCGACGGCACGGTCACCGTCCGCAGCAGCACCAACGAACTGGGCGCCGGCACCTCGACCGCGCAGAGCCAGGCCACCGCCGACCGGCTCGGCCTGCCCCTCGACCGGGTCCGCTTCGAACAGGGCGACTCCGACGTGGCCAGGACCCGCATCCCCGGCGCCTCGGCCGCCACCACGACGCTCGCCTCGGCCATCTGGTCGGCCCGCGACAAGCTCGTCCGCGAGCTGCTGAAACTGGCGCGCGGCACCGGTTCGCCGCTGGCCGGACTGTCGCCCGGCGAGGCGGAGACCCGCGACGGCGGCCTGTTCGGCCCTCGTGGAGGAGAGACCTACGAGCGCATCCTGGCCAGGGCCGGGCTGGACGGGGTGGAGGTGGAGGGCAGGTCGGCGCTGCCGTACCAGACGATCAAGCGTGGCACCTACTCCTACGGCGCGCACTTCTGCGAGGTGCGGGTGGACGAGGACACCGGCGAGACGCGCGTCACGCGCTGGGCCGGGGCGTTCGACGGCGGCCGGATCGTCAACCCCAAGCAGGCCGCCGGCCAGATGCGCGGCGGGATCATCATGGGCATCGGCATGGCGCTGACCGAGGAGGCGCTGCTCGACGAGCGCACGGGCCTGGTCGTCAACCACAGCCTGGCCGACTATCACGTGCCGACGCACGCCGACGTGCCCGACATCGACATCCGCTTCGTCGACCGGCCGGACCCGCAGACCCCGCTCGGCGCCAAGGGCATCGGCGAGCTCGGCATCGTGGGCGTGGCGGCCGCCGTCGCCAACGCCGTCCACCACGCGACCGGCAAACGCGTCCGATCCCTGCCCATCACCCCGGACAAGCTCATGTTTTGAATACGGTAGGGGGGTATGGTACGTTCAAGGCGATGCAGTCGGTCGCGATCTCCCTGTTGGAGGATCACCTGGCGCACTGTGTCGCCGAGGCCGCCGCTCAGGGCGGGCCGGAGGCTCAGGCGAAGGTCAAAGAGGCTTCCGACGCCATCGCGCGGCTCGTTCGTTCCTGACAGGCAGCATCGGAGAGGGTTGATCGATATGGCTACCGCTACCTACACCGTCACGGGCATGACCTGCGGGCACTGCGTGAGCTCGGTGAAGGAGGAGGTCGGTGAGGTGTCCGGGGCCACCTCGGTTGAGGTCGACCTGGCCAGCGGCCTGCTGACCGTGGAGAGTGACGGCCCCGTGGAGGCGGCGAACATCGTGGCCGCGGTCGAGGAAGCGGGGTATGAGGTGGCGAATCGGTCATGAACGCGGCGGAGAGTGATACCCCCGGGAGGCTCCAAGCGTCCGGGAACGACTACACGTGACCCGAGGAGAGATCACATGCGACGGCTCGCCGCGCTCGACCCCGCCGAAGCCCCGGAGAAGTCCCGGGAGTTGCTGAACGACATCATCGGCCGCACAGGCTCGGCCGGTGAGATGATCTCCACCATGGCGCACTCGCCGGCGATGCTCCAGGGCTACCTGGACCTGTCGCGGGCCATGAAGCGCAGCAAGCTGCCCCGCGCCCTCAGCGAGAAGATCTCGCTCGCCCTCCAGGAGTGGATCGGCTGCGGGCTCTGCCTCGACGCGCACACGGCGGGCGCCCGGGCGGCGGGGCTGAGCGAGACGGACATCGCCCTCGCCCGCCAGGGCACCTCCACCGACGCCCGGGAGGCGGCGCTCATCGCGGTCGCCACCCGCGTGCTGGCCGAACCGTCGTCGCTGACGGACGAGGACGTGGCCGAGTTGAGGGCTCATGGCTGGAGCGAGCGGATCATCGCGGAGATCCCCGGCCTGGTCGCCCTCAACCTGCTCACCGGCTCCTTCAACCTGCTGGCCGGACTGCAGCCGGCCGAGAAGGCTACGTGAGCGGGCAGAAGCGGGTCTCGAAGAGCGTGCCGAAGGTCGTGAGGAAGTCGTTCCAGTCGCCGTTCAGGTTGGCGACCAGCGTGTGGGCGCCCTCGCGGTCGCCCATCGCGTACGTCACCGAGCCCTGGATGAAGCCGCCCCCGCCCCAGAGCGTGACCCCGCACGGGAGCTTCTGGGAGTAGACGCCGAGGCCGTACCTGGTGTTCGGGACCCAGTCCGCGCCCTCCGTCGAGACGGTGGTGAACATCTCCTTCTGCTGCGCGGGCGCGAGCAGGCGGCCGCGCAGCAGGGCCCGCAGGAACCGCTGCAGGTCGGAGGTGGTCGAGACCATCCCGCCGGCGGCCCCGGCCCAGCTCAGGTCCGCGTGCGTCACGTCATGGACCTCCGCGGGCCCGCCGGCCTCGTCGAACTTCGAATAGTGCCGGGCGTGCGGGTCGCGGATCATGTTGTCGGCGCCGGGCAGGTACGTGCCCGTCAGGTGCAGCGGGCCGACGATGCGGCGGTCGATCTCGTCGGCGATGGTCGAACCCGTCGCCCGCTCGACGATCATTCCCGCCAGGTTGTAGTTGACCTTGGAGTAGATGAAGCGCTTGCCGGGCTCCTCGGGGCGCGGGGTCTCCTGGCCGGGGACGGCGTCGGGGAGCCCGCTGGTGTGGTTGAGCAGCTGCCTGATCGTGATCTTGGTGCCGTCCCCGCCGAGGTGCTCCTCCACCACGCCGGGCAGCCACTTCGCCACCGTGTCGGCCAGGCTCAGCTTGCCGTCGGCCGCCACCTGCAGGACCACCGTGCCCACGAACGCCTTGGTGAAGCTGCCGATGCGGAAGTGCTCGCCCGGCCGGCGGTGGCGTCCGGTCTCCAGGTCGGCCACCCCCGCCGTCCCGAACCACGGTGCCGCGTCGCCGTCCCTGAGCTCGGCGACGATGCCGGGACCGCCGCCGTCGGCCACGGCCTGGTCGAGCGCGCGCTGGAGCTTGGCGTGGCCCCGGTCGGCCGCGGCGGCGGGGATCGTCATCATGGTGGCCGTCGCGGTCAGGGCGGCGACGAGCAGGCCGGTACGGAGCATGGACATGGAGCCTCCATGGAGGTCGGAAAGGGCGTGGTCATCCACCGGGCAGAGGCGCCGGCGATGACAAGCAACGCTAGTTGACTAATCCGGCGTAGTCAACATGGGTTGCTTGGACCCTCTCCGACCCCCGGGCTCACGAAGGGCCGCTGACGTAGCGGAGGGTCAGCTCGTCGAGGTTGAGCCAGTTCGCGCTGCCCTTGGACGCGTTGAAGATGACGGAGACGGTGTTGGCCCCTTCCTGGAGCGCGACGTTCGGCACGGTCACCGTGTTCCACGTGCTCCACGAGCCCGTGGAGGGGAACCGGAGGGCGTCCACGGCTCCGGCGCCGTTGACGAAGACGTGGCGGACGGCGTCGCCCGCGGCGGCCGCGTAGCGGAAGGCGAGCTCGTACGTGCCGGCCCGGCTGACGTCGGGCCGCAGGTCCACCCACTGGCCGTCGGCGTTCCAGCCGGCCACGTAACCGGTGCCGGTGAAGCCCGGGTTGGTGGACTCGGTGCCGACGCCGTGCAGGGTGCCCGACTCGGCCTGGAGCTGGGCGGAGACGTCGAGGCGGTCGAGGTTGAGGTAGTTGCCCGAGCCCAGCTCGACCCGGATGGTGTTGTGACCCCGGGCCAGCGTGACGCCGTTGAGCACGGTGGTGTTCCAGGTGCCCCAGCCGCCGGTGGACGGGAACGACTGGTCGGATTGGGCGCCGTTCACGATGATCCGGCGGGAGGCGTCCCCGGCGCCGGCGGCGTACCGGAAGCGCAGCTCGTGCGCCCCGGCGGAGGGCACGTTGACGTGGAAGGTCAGGGTCTGGCCGGAGGCGTTCCAGCCGGCGAGGTAGCCCCGGCCGCTGAAGCCGGGCTGGGTGCTCTCGGCGCCGATGCCCGACGACAGCGCGTTCTCGGCCTCGTACCGGCCGTTCTCCGGCTGGAGCCCGGTGTTGCCGTCATGCTGGACGAGCTGGAGCGCGCTGACGGCGGCGGCCGCGGTGATGCTCTGGAGGTACGTGGCGGGGGCGGGCGCGGACCAGTCGGGGCCGGCGAGGCCGTCGCCGGTGCGGCGGTGGCGCCAGGCCTGGGTGGCGTTGCGCTGGAGGAAGGGCAGGTACTGGGTCTGGCCGTGCTCGGTGACGAGGGTGTTGAGCGAGCGGAACAGCAGCGACTTGAAGCCCCCGGCGTCGTCGGAGCCCTCGTGCATCATGGTGCCGCCGTTGGTGAGGTAGGTCGTGGCCCAGTCCGCCGCCGCGCGGGCGTCGGTCAGGTAGGAGGCGGTGCCGGTCGCGGCGTACAGCTTGGTGGCGGTGATGACGGCCGGGGCGTTGGTGGCCACGTTCTTCTGGGTGTGCACGCTCCTGCGCCACCAGATGCCGCCGCCGAACGTGGCGTCCTGCTCGGCCCAGATCTGGTCGAACAAGGCACGCGACCGGTTCAGGTACGTCGCGTCACGCGTGATCTCGTACGCCCGCGCGCACGCCAGCGCCCACCAGCCCAGGTCGTCGTTGAAGTCGTTGGCGAAAGTGGGGTAGTAGGCGACGAAACCGGCGTACACGTCGTCGATCAGCTGCCGGTAGGCGGCGCCGCCGGTGCGCTGGTAGGCGTCCATCACCAGCTCCCACAGCTGGGCCTCCCACCAGAAGTCGGTGTACAGGCCGCCTTCCGGGCCGTGGGCGTGCTCGGCGTGGATCTGGTGGTCGCTGTTGGTGTAGAAGTACTTCTTCGCCGGGTCCCAGAAGGCGGAGACGAAGGCCGACATCGCCGCGTCGGCGTCGGCGGGCACAGTGGCGTGCGCGGGAGTGGGGGCGAGGGTGAGGGCCGCGGTCAGCACGAGGCCGGCGGCCGCCGCGCGCGCTCTCATTGGTTGTTCTCCGTCAGCACCCGGTCACCCTGCTCCTGGGCCTTGGCCAGGGCCTGCTGGGCGGTGGTCTTGCCCTCCATGAGGAGCTGGAGGTTGGGGATGAGGGACTCCTCCTCCATCGGCGCGTAGCCCGCGCAGGCGGGGCGGATCTTGGCGTACTGCAACGTGTCCAGGATCGGCTTCCAGAACGGGTCGCCCGAGAAGAAGGGATCCTGCGCCGCCTGCACGTTGCCGGGGATGTTCAGGCTCGTCCTGGCCCACAGCAGCGCGTTGTCCTTCTCGGCCGCCCACCACTTGGCGAACTCCCAGGCCGCGTCCTTGTGCTTGGCCGCCTGCGGGATCACCAGGCCGAAGCCGCCCATGAGGCTGGCGCTGCCGCCCTGCGGCCCGGTCGGCGGCGGCACGATGCCGAAGTCGAGGTCCTTGCCGTACTTCTGGTACGTGGTGATCTTCCAGGGACCCGTCAGGATCATGGAGACCTTGCCGGTCGCGAACGCGTCGGTGCCCTCGCCGAGCCCCTTCTCGAAGCCGCTCTGGTAGACGCCCGCCTTGATCAGGCGGCTCCACAGGTCGAGGACCTGCAGACCCTGCGGGCCGTTGAAGGTCGTGCGCGAGCAGTCGTCGCTGACCATCTGGCCGCCGGCCTGGCGCAGGTACATGCTGAACAGGCCGGTGTCGTCCATCGACAGGCCGGCGCGCACGAGCTTGCCGCCCTCGCGCCTGGTCAGCTTGACCGCCGCCTGCTCCAGCTCGGCCCAGGTGCGCGGCGGCTCGACCCCGGCCTCCTTCAGGTGGGCCTTGTTGTAGAACAGGGCCCGCGCGTCGACCGTGAGCGGCAGCCCGTACAGCTTGCCGCCGTGGGTGAGCTCGCGCAGCGCCTCGCCGTAGAAGCGCTCCCGCTCGATGCCGTCCTTCCTCAGCAGGTCGTCGATCGGGGTGAGGACGCCCTTCGGCGCGTAGCTCGCCGTCCGCCAGCGGTCCCAGAACATGACGTCGGGGGCCTGCCCGGAGGTCGAGGCGGTGAGGAACTTGGTGAGCATGTCCTCCTGGACGACGTACTCGACCTGGATCTTGGGGTGCGTCTTGTTGAAGGCGGCGGTCATGGTCTTGAACTGCTGTTCGCCCTCGCCCGACCAGTCGCCCCAGAACTTCAGCCGCACCACCCCTCCCGCGGAGGAGGAGGGGGCGTCGGACGAGGCGCAACCGGTCGTGATCGTCGAGAGTACGGCGAGGGCGGTGGCGGCCAGCCGCTTGACCAGGGTCGAGTGCATCGGCGGCGCGCTCCTTTCTGGGAGGGGGTGTCACTGGAGGCCGGAGCCGGTGAAGGCCAGGCCGCGAGTCAGGTAGCGCTGCCCGAAGGCGAACAGCAGCAGAGTGGGCAGCATGGCGACGATCGATCCGGCCATGAGCGGCCCGTAGTCGGTCTGCCGGTTGAAGGAGAAGGCGGCCAGGCTCATCTGGATCGTGCTCATGTCCGGGTCGTTGAGCACGATCAGCGGCCACAGGAAGCCGTTCCAGCCCGCCACGAAGGTGAAGACCGCCAGGGTGGCCAGGGCGGGACGGCACAGCGGCAGATAGATCCGCCAGAAGATGCGGAACTCGGGGCAGCCGTCGACGCGGGCAGCCTCGCCAAGTTCCCTGGGCAGCGCGAGGAAGAACTGCCGCATCATGAACACCGCGAAGGCCCCGACGGCCCCCGGCAGGATGACCGCCCAGTACGTGTTGAGCAGGCCGAAGCCGCCCTGGCCGGTGAGATCGTTGCCCCCGGCCAGCGGGAAGTTCTTGACGATGAGGAACGACGGCACCAGGGTCACCACGGACGGCACCATCATCGACGCGAGCAACAGCCGGAACAGCACCCGGCTGCCGCGGAACGGCAGCCGCGCGAACGCGTAGCCGGCCAGCGACCCGAGCAGCAGGTTGGTGGCGACGCCGGCCACGGCGAGCAGCAGCGAGTTGGCGAAGTGCCGGGCGAAGGGGACGGTGGTGAACGCCGCCCCGTAGTGCTCGAAGGTGATCGTGCCGGGCAGCCACGTGATGGGCAGGGAGATGATCTCGTCGTCCGGCTTGAGCGACGTGCTCAGCGACCACAGGAACGGCAGCAGCATGAACAGCCCGACGACGGTGAGCACGGCGTAGAACAGGGTGATTCTGATCGTCCGGATCATGTCTCGTCGCTCCGGTTGAGCCGCATGTTGAGCACGGTGACCGCCACGATGACGAGGAAGAGCGTGAACGCCTGCGCCGAGGCGTAGCCCATGTGCAGCCGGTTGAAGCCGGTCTCGTAGATCTGGTAGACGGGCGTCAGGGTCGAGTTGCCCGGACCGCCCTTGGTCATCACGTACGCCTGGTCGAAGAGCTGGAACGCGCCGATCAGCGACAGCGTCGTGACGAACATCGTCGTGGTGCGCAGCTGCGGCCACGTGATGTGGGCGAACGCCGCCCAGCGGCCCGCCCCGTCCAGGGCGGCGGCCTCGTACAGGTGGCCGGGGATGTTCTGCAGCCCGGCAAGGTAGATCAGCATGTTGGAGCCGACCCCCTGCCACAGGGTGACCAGCACGATGGAGAGCATGGCGGTGCTGCTGTCGCCCACCCACGCCGGGCCGGGGATGCCCAGGAAGCCGAGAATCTCGTTGACCGGCCCGTAGTGGCTGTTGAGCATCCAGGTCCACACGGTCGCGGCGGCCACGGGGGAGGTGACCACGGGGATGTAGTAGACGGTGCGGAAGACGCCCATCGCCGGGAGCCTGCTGTTGAGCGCCACCGCGAGCAGCAGCGAGACGGCGATCATCGCGGGCACGAACATCGCGCAGTAGAGCAGGATGTTCTTCAGCGTGAGGGCGAAGGTGGCGTCCTTCAGCAGCCTGGCGTAGTTCGCGAGGCCGGCCCACGTCGGCGGGGTCAGCACGTCGTACGAGGTGAAGCTGAGGCCGAGGGCGCCGATGACGGGCAGCACGGTGAAGACGAGGAACAGCACCATCGGCGGCGCGGCGAACAGCGCCCCGGCCCGCGCCTGGTGCCGGCTCAGCAGGGAGTCCCCGGGCCGGGCGCGGCCCGGGGATGCGCGGCCGGCCGCGGACCGGCCGGCGAGCGTCTGGGTCATGTCTGTGCCACCTCCATGGCGAACTGCGCGAACAGGCTGTTGGCCCAGCCGAACCAGGGGCGGGTGAAGACGCCGGGATCGTCGGGGTCGAAGCTCTCGTGGACGTATCCGGTGCCGGCCGTCGTGGCCGCGAGCACGGCCAGCAGCTCGTCCCGCTCCGCGGCGTCGGTGGACGTCAGGCCCTGCATGATCAGCGATAACGGCCAGACATGTCCGGACTTGGTGTGCGGGCTGCCCACGCCCCGCGCGTACCGGCCCTCGGCGTAGTGCGGGTTGCCGGGGCCGAGCACGAAGGCGCGCGTGTTGCGGTACGTCGGGTCGGACGCCGGCCGGTATCCCAGGTAGGGGATGGAGAGCAGGCTGGGGATGTTGGCGTCGTCCATCAGCAGGTGGTTGCCGAGGCCGTCGCTCTCGTAGGCGTAGATCTCGCCGTGGACGGGGTGGCGGACGACGGCGTGCCGCCGGATGCCTTCGTCGATCTCCTCGCGCAGTCGTACGGCGTCCTCGGCCAGGTGAGCGTCCGCGTAGATCTCCCGCGCGAACTTCGCCAACTGGCCCAGCACGACGACGGCGAACATGTTGGCCGGGACGAGGTAGCCGTACGTGCACGCGTCGTCGCTCGGCCGGAACGCGGAGCGGACCATGCCCGTGTACCCGCAGGCCGGGCCGCTCCCCTCGTTGACCAGCGTGTCGGTGGGCAGCCCCGGATCCGGCCGGACGAAGCGGTACGGCGAGCGCTCTGGCCGCTGCTCGGCGCGCATCGTGCCGACGACGGCGATCAGCATGCGGTACACGGACTCGTCGAACACCGAGACGTCGCCGGTCGCCTCCCAGTAGAGGTGCAGCAGCCGGATCGGATGGCACAGGGAGTCCAGCTCCCACTTGCGCTCCCAGACCCACGGCCCCGCGTGCGGCACGTCGTCGTGGTGACCCTGGCCGTCGGGGCTCTCGTTGAACGCGTTGGCGTACGGGTCGATCGCGACGTACCTGGCCTGCCGGTGGATCACTCCGCGCACCATGCGGCGGACCTCGTCGTCGGCGGTCGCGTGCCGCACGTACGGCTCGACCTGGGCCGCGGAATCGCGCAGCCACATCGCCGGGATGTCGCCGGTGAGCACGAACGTCGTCCCGTCCGGCAGCGGCCTGACCGTGCTCTCCAGCGTGTTGAGCAGGCACTGCCGGAACATCGCGGCGGCCTCGGGGCGACGCCGCGCGAGCCGGGGCTCGACCTTGTCGGCGAGGTCATGTACGGCTTTCACACGGTTCCCTTCGACGTCGCTTGAGGGAAACGTAAGAATCAAGTTGTCATAAGTCAATATGTCTAAAACATCGAGATATAAGATGATATATATCTAGATGGGTTGACATACCAACCGAATGGGCGAGGGGAAGAGTGGCTGAGAGAGGCCCGCTGCTGTACGAGCGGATCGTCGACTACCTGCTGGACGAGGTCAGGCGAGGCGCCCTGGCCCCGGGCGACCGCGTGCCCTCGGAGATGGAGCTGGCCGAGCGGTTCGAGGTCAGCCGCATCACCTCCAAGAAGGCGCTCGAACTCCTCCGGGAGGCCGGCGTCGTCCATCGGATCCGCGGCAAGGGCTCGTTCGTGGCCACGGACCTCCCCGACCTCGACCGGCTCACGCCCGCAGCGCGCCCCGCCGAGGGGGAGCGCGTCCCCGGGGCCATCGTGATGATCTATCCGGACGCGTCGGAGGCGTACGGGCTGGAGCTGCTGTGCGCGGTGGAGGAGCGCTGCGCCGAGCGGGGCATCCCCCTGGTGATCAAGCGCACCCGCGGCAGCCAGGAAGAGGAGGAGAAGGCGATCGAGTCGATGGTGGACTCGGGGCTGGCCGACGGCCTGATCGTGTTCCCCGTCCACGGCGAGTACTACAACGCCGGCCTGCTGCGGACCATCCTCGACGGCCACCCGCTGGTCCTCGTCGACCGCTACCTGGCCGGGATCCAGGTGTGCGCCGTGCACACGGACAACGCGGCCGCCGCCCGCGCGCTGACCGAGCGCCTGCTCGACCAGGGGCACCGGCACGTCGCCTTCGCCTCACCCCCGCCGGAGAACACCTCCAGCATCGAGGAGCGGCTGGAGGGCTTCCGCGCCGCCTGCGCCGCCCGCGGCCTGCCGCTCGACCGGCAACATCATCTGACCGAGCTGTCCAGCACCCTGCCCGGCGCCTTCACCCCGGAGAACGTGCGGGCCGACATCGAGCGGATCCGCGCCTTCCAGGCCCGCGAACCCCAGGTCACCGCGTTCGTGGTCTGCGAGTACAACCTGGCGCGGGTGCTGGACCGGGCGATCCACGGCCCGGTCATCGCGTGCTTCGACTCGCCGCTCGACCCCGTCGCCGGGCCTGCCTTCCTCCACGTACGGCAGGACCAGCGCGAGATGGGCAGGCGCGCGGTGGACCTGCTGCTCGCCCAGACGCGCGGCGAGCCCGTCCCCGCCCGCTCCATCGTGCCCTTCACCATCGTCGAACCCGTTTGATGAACGGAGAATCCTTGACCGACGTGTGGAACCACCGCGCCGACCTGGCCCAGCGCAGCATCGACCACTATTTCGCCGCCCCCGGGGAGCAGCTGTTCAACAACTGGCATCCGCTGGAGCCCGGTGACAACGACGTCTTCAACTACTGGTGGCTCGCCCACGCCGTCGACGTCCGGATCGACGCGTACCTGCGGACCTCGGACCCGGCACGTCTGGAGCAGGCCAGGCACATCCACGACGGGATCCTGCGGCGCAACGGGGGAGAGCTGTTCAACGACTACTTCGACGACATGCTCTGGCTCGCCCTGGCGACCCTGCGCCTGGCCGAGGCGACCGGGGAGAGCGAGCTGTACGGGGAGGCCGTCGAGCTCTGGGAGCACGTTCTCGACCAGGGCTGGAACGACCACGAGGGCGGCGGCATCGCGTGGCGCGTCTCCCAGCCGTACTACAAGAACACCCCCGCCAACGCCCCGTTCGTCATCCTCGCGGCGCGGCTGCACCGGCACACGGGCGAGCGGCGCTACCTGGAGCAGGCGCGGCGCGTCATGGACTGGCTGGAGCACACGCTCGTACGGCCGGACGGGTTCGTGCACGACGGCGTCAACCGCCAGGAGGACCACGCGGTCGACGAGGACTGGCGCTTCACGTACAACCAGGGTCTGTACGTCGGCGCGTGCGTCGAGCTCGCCCGCGCCCTTGGCCTCGGTCTTGGCCTCGGCCTCGGCGAGGAGCCTGACCTCTACCTCTCCCGCGCTGCCCGGACCGCGCGGACGGCCATCGCCGAGCTGGGTGTGGACGGCGTGTTCGCCGCCGAGGGGGAGGGCGGCGACGAGGGACTGTTCAAGGGCATCTATTACCGCTACGCCCGCGAGCTCGTCGAGGCCGCCGAGGTGCCCGAGGTCAGGGCCTTCGTGCTGGGCAGCACCGAACACCTGTGGCGGTCGTGCGGCCGTGACGGCCTCGTCCTCGCGAGCGAGCAGTGGGACCGCCCGCCCCGGGCGAAGGTCCCCCTGTCGGCCCAGCTCAGCGCGGCCATGGCCACGGAGGTGTGCGCCGCCCTGACGTCGCCGCGCGTCCATCCGCCCGGGCAGCCTGACCGCATCGCCTAGCATTACCCCGGGTTCGCGTCCGAGTCGGCTCGCCACTGAGGGGAGTGCGCCATGCAGGTCGTGGTCATCGGGGCGGGTCTGGGCGGCCTGTGCCTGGCTCAGGGACTCAAGGCGGCGGGCGTCGCCGTGACGGTCCACGAACGCGATCCCTCCGTCGGCCACCGGCCGCAGGGCTACCGCATTCACCTAGATTCCAGGGCCGCCCGCGCGCTGAGCGAGTGCCTGCCGCCGCGTCTCTACGAGCTCTTCACCGCCACGTCCGGGCAGCCGAGCAGGCGGGTCACGATCGTCGACGAGCACCTGCGCGAGCTGCATGCCGTCCGCTTCGGCGACGGCGCGTCCGGCGAGGCCCCGGAGACGTTCAACGCCGCGGTGGACCGGATGACGCTGCGCACGATCCTGCTCGCCGGGCTCGACGAGGTTCGCTTCGGTGCCGAGTTCGTCCGCTACGAGCAGGACGGCGGGCGGGTACGCGCCTTCTTCGCCGACGGCTCGACCGCTGCGGGCGATCTGCTGGTCGGCGCCGACGGCATCGGCTCGCGCGTACGCGGTCAGCGCCTGCCCCAGGCCCGGGTCAAGGACCTCGGGGTTCGCTGCCTCTACGGCCGGACGACCCTCGACGACCGGGTGGCGGAGCTGCTGCCGCCCGCGCTGGCAGAGGGCTTCATGTCGGTCAGGTCGGCCCGTGCCGGACTGGCGCTCGGCCTGGTACGGCCCCGCGAGAACCCCGCCGAGGCGGCGGCGCGACTCTGGCCCGGCCTGCGGCTGGACTGGGCCGGTGACTACGTGATGTGGGCGCTGGCCGTGCCCGCCGCGGCGCTCCCCGGCACCGACCGCGAGCTGGCCGACGCCGACGGCGCCCACTTGCACGAGCTGGCCGCCGGACACGTCGCCGGCTGGCACCCCGACCTCGTCGAGCTGGTCGCCTCCGCCCGGGCCGACCAGACCTTCTACGTCCCGGTCAGGAGCTCGGTCCCGCTCAAACCGTGGGGGCCGGACAACGTCACCCTGCTCGGCGACGCCGTACACGCGATGAGCCCCGCCCAGGGATCGGGGGCCAACTGCGCGCTCCTGGACGCCGCCCTCCTGTGCCGCGCCGTCGGCGCGGGCGGGCCGCTGGTCGAGGCGGTGGGTGGCTACGAGCGCAAGATGACCGAGCTCGGCTTCGCCGCCGTCCGCGCCTCCGAGCGGGCGGCGGCCGGTGGCGGGCTCCTGGCAAAAGTCCTGGCCCGGCTCGCGAGCCGCCGACCGAACCCGGAGTAGCGCGTCACGAAGACGGCGCGCCGCGGCCAGGGGTAGCCCGTCACGAGGCCGTCACGTCGCGGCCAGGAGCGGCCGTTCTGACGGGTGTCCGGAGCGCGCGGTCAACCGGTCGGCTGCTCCGCCGGCAGCGCGTCGTCAACCGGCCAGTTGCCTTGCCAACTGCTCTACCAGCTGCTCCACCAGCAGCAGCGCGCCGATCGCGATCATCGCGGCGCCGGAGACGCGGGTCGCCAAGCTCTACGACGGGCGGCTGGCCACCCTGCCCGGCGTCCAGCGGCTCAGCTCGACCCTCATCATGAAGAGCGTCGTCGAGAACCGGCCACTGCCCCTGTGAGCCTCCGGCCGGCTCGACGGTCGGACCCTCCGCGTGGTCACCCGAGCCCGTGGTAGGCCAGGTTCGCGGCCAGGGCTGCCACCGCCAGCGAGGAGAACACGGCCCAGGGGCCGAAGTGATAGTCGCGGGCCCGCAGGTGGGCGGCGAACGCCCCGAGGAAGTACAGCACCAGGCCGGCGGCGGCGAGCGTGCCCAGCGCCGGCACGGCGAACCCGGCCGGCAGCCCCAGCGCGCCCGCCCCCAGCAGCAGCCCCAACGGGAGCGTCCAGGACCGGGGGACGCGCATGATGTCCGCCTGGCGCTTCGGGTAGTCGTGGCCGATGAGGTTGGCGACGGCGGCCAAGCCGATGATCGCCGAGGCGAGGAGGGTGATGACGAGGTAGGCGGCGAACACGAAGGTCTCCTTCTCCATGAGGACGACGGCAGGTCGATCGCCTCACGGACGGGACAGCGCCCCGGGGAGTGACAACGTGCTCATGTGACATAGGTCATGCCGCCACGCCGGCGAGCTTCTCCGGGTTGCTGACCACGTGGACCGTCGTGATCGCCCCGTCCAGCAGGTGCAACGTGATCGCCAGCACCGGCGTGCGTCCCGAGCGGACGACGATCCCCGGGCCGCCGTTGACCTGGAGCACCTGAGCGTGCGAGTCGCCGGGCATGCGCCTGGAGAGGATGACGATCGCGCGGGCCACGTACTCGTGTCCGTGGACCGCCTTGCGGGGCGCGCCGGTGAGGCCGCCGCCGTCGCTCACCATCGTCACGTCCGGCGCCAGCACCTCCAGCAGGGCTTCCAGGTCGCCGCCGAGGCAGGCGGCCAGGAACCGCTCGGTGGCCTGCTGCCTGGTCGCCGGGTCGGCGTCGTAGCGGTGGCGCCGTTCCTCGACGGCCTTCCTGGCGCGGTGCGCGATCTGCCGCACCGCCGCGTGGTTGCGCCCGACGAAGTGCGCTATCTCGGCGTGGTTGTAGCCGAAGGCCTCGCTCAGCACGAACACCGCGCGCTCCGTCGGCGACAGGACCTCCAGCACGAGCAGCATCGCGGTGGACACCGAGTCGGAGAGCACCACGTCCTCGGCGACATCCGGGAGGGTGAGCATCGGCTCGGGCAGCCACGGCCCGACGTAGGACTCGCGCCGTACACGTGCGCTGCGCAGCCGGTCGATCGCCAGCCGGGTGGCCACCCGCACCAGATAGCCCTCGGCGTCCGCGACGGCGGCCACGTCGACGCGGCTCCAGCGCAGCCAGGTGTCCTGCACCACGTCCTCGGCCTCGGTGACGCTGCCCAGCACCCGGTACGCCACGGCGTGCAGCAGACCCCGGTGCTCGGTGAACTTCCGCTCGGCCTCAGGCATTCGCGTCATGAGAAGGGCTTACCAGGCGAGACCACAAGCGGGTCGCATCACTTGTCAAGGTCCGGTGTCAGGGCTACGATCACACCGACCTTTAGGAAACTTTCCTAAATAAGGAGTGGGGTCCGTGGTCCGTCCCCGTCGTCGCGGGATCCTGTCGTCGCTCGCCATCACCCTGGCGATCCCCCTGATCACCGCCGTCCTGTCCCCGCCCGCCGCCGTGGCCCGGACGGCGCCGGCCGCCTTCGCGCATCCCGGCGTGCTCGTCAGCAAGGCCCAGCTCGACTTCGTCCGCACCAAGGTCAACGCCGGGGCCCAGCCGTGGAAGGGCGCCTACGACCAGATGATCGCGAGTCCGCTCGCGTCCTTGTCGCGGACCCCGAAGCCGCGGGCCGTCGTGGAGTGCGGCCCGTACTCCAACCCCAACAACGGCTGCACGGACGAGCGCCAGGACGCGCTGGCCGCCTACACCGACGCGCTGGCCTGGTACATCTCGGGGGACAGCCGGTACGCGCAGAAGGCGATCCAGATCATGGACGCCTGGTCCGCCGTGATCACCGACCACACCAACAGCAACGCGCCGCTCCAGACCGGTTGGGCCGGATCGTCCTGGCCCAGGGCGGCCGAGATCATCCGCTACACCTACACCGGGTGGTCCGCCACGGGCGTCAGCCGCTTCACGACCATGCTCCGTGACGTCTACCTTCCCGAGATCATCAACGGCAGCGCCCGCACGAACGGCAACTGGGAGCTGACGATGATGGACGCGACGATCGGGATCGCGGTGTTCCTGCAGGACAAGGCCGCCTACGACAAGGCCGTGAGCACGTTCCGGGCCCGCGTGCCGGCCTACATCTACCTCACCACCGACGGCGCCTTCCCCAAGGGCCCGGCGGGCAGCGGCATCGACACCCGGGCCGAGGTCGTCGACTACTGGCAGGGCCAGGACACCTTCGTCGACGGGCTGTCCCAGGAGACGTGCCGCGACTTCACCCACACCGGGTACGGCCTGGCGTCGATCGCGCACATCGCCGAGACGGCCCGGATCCAGGGCCAGGACCTCTATCCCGAGATCGCCGACCGGCTGCGGCACGCGCTCGGCCTGCACGCCAAGTACCAGCTCGGTACGGCCGTGCCGGCGTGGCTGTGCGGCGGGAGCCTCACCCTGGGCCTCGGGCCGGTCACCGAGGTCGGCTTCAACGCCCTGCACAACCGCATGGGCATCGCGATGAGCAACACGCAGGCCCTCACCGAGCAGCAGCGCCCGGCGGGCACCAACAACCTCTTCGTCGCCTGGGAGACCCTCACCCACGCCGGCAATCCCAACTAGGTCAGACATAAATCTGCTACATAAGTCTTCCGCAGCTCCATAAAATTGTGGCAAGTTGAGTACCTGTGAGCGTGCGGGGCATGACCGCATCCAGCGCGTCCGCGCCCCGCGCCCAGGAGCTCGCCACAGGAGGACTGCGATGACCCAGACGTTGCCGGAGCGGTGCGGGGTGGTGGGCGGCGGGCGCATGGGCGCCGGCATCGCCCACGCACTGCTCCTCGCGGGCTGCCACGTCACGCTGGTGGAGCGCGACGGCGAGGCCGCGGCCGCCGCGCGGGACCGGGTGGCGCGGGCGGTCGAAGGCAGCGCGAAGCGCGGCCTGATCGAGGACGCCGGTGCGCCGATGGCCCGCCTCACCACGGTGACGGACCCCGCCGGGCTGGCCGCGGCCGGGCTGGTGATCGAGGCGGTGCCCGAGGACGTCGATCTCAAGCTCGTCACGCTGCGCACCGCCGAGGACGCGGTCGGGCCGGAGACCGTGATCGCCTCCAACACCAGCAGCATCTCGCTCGACACGCTCGCCCAGGCGCTCGCCCGCCCCGAGCGCTTCCTCGGGCTGCACTTCTTCAACCCCGTCCCGGCCAGCAGGCTCGTCGAGGTGGTCATCGCGACCGCCACCGACCCGGCCCTGCGGGAGCGGGCCGTGACGTGGGTCGAGGCCATCGGCAAGGTGGCCGTGGTCGTCCGCGACTCGCCCGGCTTCGCCAGCAGCAGGCTCGGCGTCGCCCTCGGGCTGGAGGCGATCCGCATGGTCGAGTCCGGCGTCGCCTCGGCCGAGGACATCGACGCCGCGATGACGCTCGGCTACGGACACCCGACCGGGCCGCTGCGCCTGACCGACCTCGTCGGCCTGGACGTCCGGCTGGGCATCGCCCGCTACCTCGAACGCGAGCTCGGCCCCCGCTTCGCCCCGCCCGATCTGCTCGTCCGGCTCGTCGAGCAGGGCCACCTGGGGCGCAAGAGCGGCAAGGGCTTCTACGACTGGAGCGAGTCGTGAGCACGCTGGAGTGCCGGGCCGGCGGCGGCGAGGAGGAGGGCGGCCTGCGCGCCGTCCACGCCCACCTCCAGCGCACCGCCTTCCAGGGCAGCCCGGCAACACTCGACTCAATCCTGAAGTAACGACAAACAAGCGTAGAGAGAGCAGCGATGAGCACCGACTCCCGTACCGGCGCCGCCCCCCTGCCCAGCGGCCCGCTCAGCCGCGTGGACTACAGCGAGCGCATCCCCAACAACGTCGACCTCGCGGGCGACCGCCGCCTGCAGCGGGCGCTGGAGGGCTGGCAGCCGAAGTTCCTGGACTGGTGGAAGCAGCTCGGCCCGGCCCTGCCGACCAAGGACGTCTACCTGCGCACGGCGGTGGCCGTCGGCCGCGACGGCTGGGCGCACTTCGACCACGTCCCCATGGAGGAGTACCGCTGGGGGATCTTCCTGGCCGAGCGCGACCCCGACCGCAAGGTCAACTTCGGCAAGCACAAGGGCGAGCCCGCCTGGCAGGAGGTGCCCGGCGAGCACCGGGCCGACCTGATGCGGCTCATCGTCGTGCAGGGCGACACGGAGCCCGCCAGCGTCGAGCAGCAGCGCGTCCTCGGCAACACCGCGCCCAGCATCTACGACCTGCGCAATCTCTTCCAGGTCAACGTGGAGGAGGGGCGTCACCTGTGGGCCATGGTCTACCTGCTGCACGCCTACTTCGGCAGGGAGGGCCGCGAGGAGGCCGAACAGCTGCTCAAGCGCAACTCCGGCGACCTGGACTCGCCGCGCATCCTGGGCGCGTTCAACGAGGAGACCACCGACTGGCTGCAGTTCTTCATGTTCACGTACTTCACCGACCGCGACGGCAAGTACCAGCTCGGCACGCTCAAGGAGTCGGCGTTCGACCCGCTGGCGCGCACGTGTGAGTTCATGCTCAAGGAGGAGGCCCACCACATGTTCGTGGGCACCACGGGCGTGCAGCGGGTGCTGGAGCGCACGGCCGAGCTGATGAAGGAGCACGGCACGGCCGACGTCCTGCCGTACGGCGGCATCCCGCTGGACATCATCCAGAAGTACCTGAACTTCCAGTTCTCGGTCTCGATGGACCTGTTCGGCTCCGAGCAGTCGACCAACGCCGGCAACTACTTCACCTCCGGGCTGAAGGGCCGCTGGATGGAGACCCGGCGCAAGGACGACCACGTGCTGCTGGAGGCCACCCGCGAGTTGCGCCACGTCGAGGACGGCCGGATCAAGGTCAGGACGGTGCCGATGCTCAGCGCACTCAACCTCGACCTGCGCGACGAGTACGTGGCCGACTGCGCCAACGGCGTGCGCCGCTGGAACCAGGCGCTGGAGGACGCCGGCCTGGACGAGCGCCTGTACCTGCCGCACGAGGGCTTCAACCGCAAGGTCGGCGTCTACGCCGGCCACCACGTGACCCCGCACGGCGAGGTCCTCGACGAGGCCGCCTGGCAGGCCCGCGCCCACGGGTGGCTGCCCACCCCCGAGGACCGCGAGCAGGTCGCCGCCCTCATGGTCCCCGAGTACGAGTACGGCAAGTTCGCCGGCTGGATCGCCCCGCCCAAGACCGGCATCAACGACCAGCCGGTGGAGTTCGACTACGTGCACCTGGCCGACGAAGGACTCCTCTAGTGCCGGGCGGCGGCCTCTTCGTCCATGAGGTCCCATTCGGCCTGCGCGCGCCGGTGCCAGCGGTTGTGCAGGTCGTGGAAGACGGCCGCCGCCCGGGGCCCCGGCCAGGCGTGGTCGAGCAGCTCGGCCGGCAGGTCGGGGTCGAGGAACGGGAAGCGGCGCCACTCCTGGATGAGCAGCACCTGGTTGACGAACGCCTCCCGGCCGGAGGCGACCGCGCGGCCCTCGAACTGCTCGATGAAGCTCACGTAGCGCTTCTCCACGTCGTCGAGGTCCCACGCGGCCGAGATCAGCTTGGCGGTGTCGCCGATGCCCGCCGACGGCCCGGTCCAGGCGTAGGCCCGGTCGGTCAGGTCCAGCTCGCGGATGACCTCGCGTACCGCGGCCTCCTTGGAGGCGTCGGGGATCACCCAGAGCGCGGGGGAGGGGGAGCCGAGCCCGAGCCAGGTCAGCTTGGTGCGCAGCCGGTGCCGGAGCTGGCGCTGGGTCTCGGGCACGCCGGCGGTGAGCACGAGCCAGCGGCCGTCCCACTGGTGGGGGGCGCGCATGAAGCCGTAGATGCGCTCGGTGCCCTCGCGCAGCAGCCGGTCGCCGGCCTCGGTCAGCCTCCAGCGCACCTTGCGGCCGTGCCGCTCGGACTCCAGCAGCTCCTCGGCGGCGGTGCGGGCCAGGGCCTGGCGCGCGGACTTCTCCTCCACGCCGAGCGCGCCGAGCGCGGCCACCAGCGTGCCCGTCCACACCTCGCCCCCGCGCGGCAGGACGAACTCGCCCAGGACCGTCAGCAGCGTCGACCGCGCGCTGGCGGACGCCTTCTCGCGCGGGCGCTCCGCGGACTCGGCCGGCACGGTTGCCCTCCCGTCGTTCGACACGCTCGTGACGCGCATTCTGCCAGGTCGGGCACCCTCGCGGATGCGCATCCAGGCAGAAGCACTACAATCACTTGACGCTACTCATTATAGACGTCGAATATTAGGACCAAGGTCCCACGCCCTCCCGGAGCACGCATTGACTGTCACCTTCGCGACCTCCCCAGACCGCTACCGCCACTGGACTCTCGCGGTGGACGGGGCGGTGGCCACCGTCACGCTGCGCGTGGACGAGCACGGCGGTCTCGTCCCCGGCTACGAGCTGAAGATGAACTCCTACGACCTCGGCGTCGACATCGAGCTGTACGACGTCGTCCAGCGCCTGCGCTTCGAGCACCCCGAGGTCAGGGCGGTCGTGCTCACCGGCGGCCTGGACCGGATGTTCTGCGCCGGAGCCAACATCCGGATGCTGGCGCAGTCCACGCACGCGTGGAAGGTCAACTTCTGCAAGTTCACCAACGAGACCCGCAACGGCATCGAGGACGCCACCGAGCACTCCGGCCAGACCTGGATCGCCGCGCTCAACGGCACCGCCGCCGGCGGCGGCTACGAGCTCGCGCTGGCCTGCGACCAGATCGTCCTGGTCGACGACGGCTCCTCGGCCGTCTCCCTGCCCGAGGTGCCGCTGCTCGGCGTGCTGCCGGGCACCGGCGGCCTGACCCGCGTGGTGGACAAGCGGCACGTGCGCAAGGACCGGGCCGACCTGTTCGCGACCAAGTCCGAGGGCTTCCGGGGCCGCACGGCCATGGAGTGGGGCCTGGTGGACGCCGCCGTGCCGCGCCACTCGTTCGAGGAGGAGGTGACCAGGCGGACGGACGCGGCGGTGGCGGCCTCCGCCCGGCCCTCGGACGCCACGGGCGTGGCCCTGACGCCGCTCGACCGCAAGGACGACGGCGACGCCATCACGTACCCGTACGTGACCGCCCGGATCGACCGGGCCGGCCGCCGGGTCGAGATCACCGTGGACGGCCCCGGCGACGTCCCGCCCGCCGAGCCTGCGGAGCAGGGCGCCGGCTACTGGCCGCTCGCCGTGACCCGCGCGCTGGACGACCTGATCCTGCACCTGCGCACCAACGAGCCCGAGCTCGGCATCTGGGTGCTGCGCGCGGCCGGCGACCCCGACCGGGTGCTGGCCTACGACGCCCAGCTCCGCGAGCAGGCCGGGCACTGGTTCGTCAACGAGGTGCGCCACTACTACAAACGCACGCTCAAACGCCTCGACGTCACCAGCCGCAGCCTCATCGCCGTCATCGAGCCGGGCACGGCCTTCGCGGGCCTGCTGGCCGAGCTGGCCCTGGCCGCCGACCGGCAGTACATGCTGGAGGGCGTCTACGAGGACCGCGACGAGGCCGCCGTCCCCGCCACCCTCGTCCTCACCCCGTCCAACGACGGCCTCCTCCCGATGGGCAACGGCCTGTCCCGCCTGCGCTCCCGCTTCTGGGGCAACGACCAGGACCTGGAGGCCGCCCGCGCCCGGTTCGGCGAGCCGCTGGAGGCGGCCGCCGCGATGGAGCTCGGCCTGGTCACCCTCGCCCTGGACGACATCGACTTCGAGGACGAGCTGCGCATCGTGCTGGAGGAACGCGCCTCGCTCTCGCCCGACGCGCTGACCGGCATGGAGGCCAACCACCGCTTCGCCGGCCCGGAGACGCTGGAGACGAAGATCTTCGGCCGCCTCACCGCCTGGCAGAACTGGATCTTCGTCCGGCCCAACGCCTCCGGCCCCGACGGCGCGCTGCGCCGCTACGGCACCGGCCGCAAGGGCGACTACGACCCCAAGAGGGTCTGAGACCATGACCATGTTCAACGCCGGGGACTGGCTCGTCCACCGCCACGTCCGCGAGGGGCGCGGGGACCGGGTGGCGGTCCGGGGCGGCGTCACGCTCACGTACGCGCAGCTGTCGGACCTCGTCGCGACCGCCACCGCCGCCCTGCGGGCACTCGGCCTGCGGCGCGACGACCGCGTGGTCTTCGTCACCAGCGACGGCGTCCCCATGTTCGCGGGGATCCTGGCGGCCTTCTGCGGCGGGTTCGTGGCCGTGCCGGTCTCGACCATGCTCGGAGCCAAGGAGCTCGGCGCGATCATCGCCGACTCCGGCGCGGCCGTCGTCGTCGCCGGCGCCGAGTACGCCCCCCAGGTCCAGGAGGCGCTCAGCTTGGCGCCCGAGGTGCGGCACGTGGTGTGGGAGGGCGACCCGCCGCCCGGGAGCACGTCCCTGACGTGGGAGGAACTGCTCCGCGCGGGCGGGGGAGAGCGGCGCGAGCCCGCCCCCACGCTGGAGCCGCGCCGCCCCGCTCCCGCCGTGACCGCCGAACGGATGGCCGCCGACCGCCCGACCCTGTTCTTCGCCGTCCCCACCTTCTACGCCGCGCTGCTGGCCGCCGACCTGCCCGCCGGCACGTTCGCCTCCGTACGGCTGGGCGCCTCGGCCGGGGAGGCGCTGCCCGCGCCGCTCCAGGAGCGGTTCACCGGCCGCTTCGGCGTCGAGATCATCGACGGCATCGGCTCCACCGAGGCGCTGCACATCTTCCTGTCCAACCGGCCCGGCGACGTGCGCCCCGGCACCACCGGCCGTCCCGTGCCCGGGTACGACATCGAGCTGCGCGACCCCGACGGCCGGCTGGTCGCCGACGGCGAGCCGGGCGCGCTGCACGTGCGCGGCGAGTCCATCGCCCTGGGCTACTGGCGGCGCACCGACGCCAGCCGCGCCGTGTTCGCGGGTCGGTGGCTCAACACCGGCGACACCTACACCCGCTCTCCCGAGGGCTACTACACCTGCCTGGGCCGCAGCAACGACCTGCTCAAGGCCGGCGGCATCTGGGTCTCGCCCGCCGAGGTCGAGAGCCGGCTGCTGGAGCACCCGGCGGTCCTGGAGGCGGCCGTGGTGGGCGTGGCCGACGAGCACGGGCTGGACAAACCGGTCGCCTGCGTCGTCGCCCAGGGGCAGGTCACCGCCGAGGAGCTCGTCCAGTGGTGCCGCGACGGCCTGGCCGCCTTCAAACGGCCCCGCCGGGTGGTCTTCCTCGACCGGCTGCCCAAGACCGCGACCGGCAAGATCCAGCGCTTCCGGGTGCGCGAGCTCCTCGCCGAGGAGGCCCGCGCGTGAACGTCGACGTGCTGATCATCGGCGCCGGTCCCGTGGGCCTGTACGGCGCCTACTACGCCGGGGTCCGCGGCCTGCGCACGGCGGTGGTCGACTCGCTCGGCCAGGTCGGCGGCCAGGTGAGCGCCATGTACCCGGAGAAGGCGATCTACGACATCGCCGGGTTCCCGGCCGTCTCCGGCCGCCGCCTCATCGCCAATCTGGTCGAGCAGGCCGCCCCGTACGAACCGGCGTACGTGCTCGGGGAGGAGGCCCAGAGGCTCGAACGCGCCCCGAGCGGCCGGCTCGTGGTCAAGACCGGCGCGGGCGCCGAGATCACCGCCGGGGCCGTCATCGTGACCGGCGGCATCGGCACCTTCACACCCCGCCCGCTCCCGGCCGGGGAGGAGTTCCTCGGCCGGGGTCTGGCGTACTTCGTGCCCGAGTCCGCGGACTACGCGGGCCGGGACGTCGTCATCGTCGGCGGCGGCGACAGCGCCGTGGACTGGGCCCTCATGCTCCACCCCGTCGCGCGCAGCGTCACGCTGGTGCACCGCCGCGCTGCCTTCCGCGCCCACCACGGCTCCGTGGAACGGCTCACCGCGTCGCCGGTCGAGGTCGTCGTCAACGCCCAGGTCACCGCCGCCCTCGGCGGCGACCGGCTGGAACGCGTCGAGCTCAGCACCGGCCGGGCCCTCCCGTGCCAGCGGCTGGTCGCCGCCCTCGGCTTCACCGCCAACCTCGGCCCGCTGCGCGAATGGGGCCTCGACCTGCACGACAACCGCCACCTGGTCGTCGACTCCGCGATGCGCACCAACGTGCCCGGCATCTTCACCGCCGGCGACATCGCCGACTACGACGGCAAGGTCCGGCTGATCGCGGTCGGCTTCGGCGAGGTGGCCACGGCCGTCAACAACGCCGCCGTGCACCTCGACCCCGCCGCCCAGCTCTTCCCGGGGCACTCCACCGACAACCCCGCCCCGGGTCCGTAACCAGGAGATTCACCATGCCGTACGTCATCGCCGAACCCTGCATCGACGTCATGGACAAGTCGTGCGTCGAGGAGTGCCCGGTCGACTGCATCTACGAGGGGGACCGCAAGCTCTACATCAACCCCAAGGAGTGCATCGACTGCGGTGCCTGCGAACCCGTCTGCCCCGTCGAGGCGATCAGCCAGGACCGGCGGGTCGCCGACGAGCACGCCGCGTTCGTCGAGGACAACCGCCGCTTCTTCATCGAGGTGCTGGACGGGCGCGACGCGCCGCTCGGCGCGCCCGGCGGTTCCGGCAGAACGGGCCGGATCGGGGTGGACACCCCCATGGTCGCGGGCAGGTAAGGAGCATGATCGACGGCATCCCCCTCATCGACGCGCACGTCCACGTGCCGCTGCTCGGCACCCTCAAGCCCGCCTGGCTGCGCTGGGCCCGCGACTTCGGCGAGCACGGCGTGCTGGAGGACGTCTGGGACTCCGCGGGCAGGCCGCGCCCGGACCGCCTGGACGAGCTCTTCGCCGCCCAGGGAGTGGACGTCGCGCTGCTGTTCTGCGAGTACAGCCCCAAGGCGACCGGCACGCAGGCGTTCGAGGACCTGCTGCCGATCGTCGAGCACAACCCGGTCCGCTTCCGCCCGGTCGCCAACGTCAACCCGCACCTGCACTTCCCGCTCGCCGACGAGCTGCGCCGCCAGCTCGACCTCGGCGCCGCCGCGCTCAAGCTGCACCCCGTGCACGGCGGGTTCCGCTGCGACGACGCCGCCCTCTACCCCGCCTACCACGTGCTGGAGGAGCGCGGCGTCCCGCTCGTCGTCCACTGCGGCACCAGCTCCTTCCCGGGCGCGGCCAACGAGAACGCCGACCCGGGCTTCCTCATCCCGGTCATCCGCGACTTCCCCGGCCTCAACGTCGTGCTCGCGCACGGCGGACGCGGCTGGTGGTACGACGCCGCCGCCTTCCTCGCCCTGTCCCACGACACCGTGTGGCTGGAGCTGTCCGGCCTGCCGCCCAAGCGGCTGCCCGAGTACTACGCCAAGTACGACCTCACGCGGCTCGGCCGCAAATGGATCTTCGGCACCGACTGGCCCGGCGTCCCCGGCACCGCCGCCAACGCCCGGGCCGTCGCGGGACTCCTGCCCGACGAGGTGGCCAGGGCCGTGCTCGCCGGGAACGCGACGAAGGTGTACGCCGGCCTGCGCACGGGGGAGTGACCGATGCCCGTCTACGCCCTCGGCGACCAGGTGCCCCGGATCCACCCGGACGCCTACGTCCACCCCGACGCCGTCGTCATCGGCAGCGTCGTCATCGGCGCCGAGTCGTCGGTCTGGCCGTCCGCCGTGCTGCGCGCCGACTTCGGCCGCATCGAGATCGGCGAGCGCACCTCCATCCAGGACGGCACGATCCTGCACACCACCGAGCAGTGGCCCACCGTGATCGGCAGCGACTGCGTCGTCGGGCACAACGCCCACCTCGAAGGCTGCACGGTCGAGGACCGCTGCCTCATCGGCTCCGGCTCGGTGGTGCTCAACCGCGCCGTGGTGCGTACGGGCTCGGTGGTGGGCGCCCAGGCCCTCGTACCCGAGGGGCTGGAGGTGCCGCCCGGCCACATGGCGCTCGGCGTGCCCGCCCGCCCCAGGCCGATGGAAGGGGCCGCGCAGAGCGAGTGGATCGGCTTCGGCGTGGACGAGTATCGCGCCAACGCCAAGCGCTACCGCCACGAGCTGCGCCGGCTCGACCCCTGACCTGCTCCCACGTCAGCGGCGCCGCTCCAGGAACGCGGTCATGCGCTCGAGCAGGATCTCCTTGGCCAGCGGCTCGCCGACCAGCTCGCGCAGCCGCCAGCAGGCCCCGGCGGCGGCCATGATGCCGAGCCCCGCCTCCGGGTTGCCGAAGCGGGCCCGCGGGGTGGCGAGGCGGAAGTCGCAGGCGTAGGCCAGCTCGGCGCCGCCGCCCAGGGCGGGGCCGTCGACGGCGGCGATCGTGGGCATCGGCAGCCGGGCGATCCGGTCGAACAGGCCGCTGTTGATGCCCGCCAGCGCGTCCTCGCGGCGGCGCTCGCGCAGCTCGCGGATGTCCGCGCCGGCGGCGAAGATCCCGTCGGAGCCGGTGAGCACGAGGATGCGCGGCCGCCGCTCCAGCTCGGCGCAGACCGCGTGCAGGTCCGTCACCATCGCCGCGTCGATCGCGTTGCGCACCTGCGGCCGGTCCAGCCGGACCAGCATCCGGTCGGGCCCGTCCTCGATCTTCACGGTGTCGTTCAGCGGCAGCACCGCGACCTCTTTCCTCGTCGTCATGTCTCAGCGGTGGATCACGGGCAGGATCAGGCGGCTCGGGTGCCCGGGACCGTGGAGCACGCTGTTGGTCGCGACGACGACCTGGCCGGCGGTGTCCTCGGCGATGGTCCCGCCGGTGTTGGTGTTGCGGTCGTAGCGGGGGAAGTCGCTGGAGGAGACCTCGAGGCGGATCCGGTGCCCGGGCAGGAACACGTTGGAGGTCACCGACAGGTCCAGCGTGACCTCGTACACCTGACCGGGGGTCAGCGGCTCCGGCTCGGCCAGGGAGTCGCGGTAGCGGGCGCGCAGGATGCCGTCGGTGAGGTAGATCGCCCGTCCGTCGGGGAAGACGTCGACGAGCTTGCCCGTGAAGTCGGTGTCGCGCGCCGACGAGGTGACGTGGAGGACGAGCGAGACGTGGCCGGTGACCTCGACCGGCTCCTCCAGCGCTGGGGTGGTGAAGCAGAGCACGTCGTCGCGGGCCTCGACCGGGCGCTGGTCGACCGGGCCGGCCCCGTTGACGGCGGTGGGCATCATGATCCGGCCGCCGCGGGTGGGCACCGGGTCGGCCGGGTCGTAGGTGTAGGTGTCGGTCGCCTCCGCCGTGGGTGGCCGAGGGCTGAGGACGCCGTCGCCGCCGGCGCTGTTGGCCCGGCCGGCGCCGTCGAGGAAGTAGTCGGTGTACTCGGTGTCGGGCAGCGGCCAGTCCTGCTCGTCGCGCCACTGGTCGATGCCCATGACGAAGATCCGTACGGGCGCGCCGTCGGCCGGCGCGTCGGCGCGGCCGCGCAGCCAGCGGTCGAAGAAGCGGATGTGCGCCCCGGTCAGGTCGGCCGCCATGCCGCCGGCGCTCATCCCGAACCGCCGGTCGTGGTAGGCCCCGTCCTGGTACAGGTGGTCCCAGGGGCCGATGATCAGCCGCTGCCCCTCGCGGGCCTCGGCGCTGCCGCCCTCGGCGCGCATGCGGGTGTAGGTACGGACGGTGCTGTCGACGAACAGGTCGAACCAGCCGCCGACGTTGAGCGCGGGCACGGTCACCTGGTCGAACCGCTCGGCGACGGCGAGGTCCTGCCAGAACCGGTCGCGGGCCGGGTGCCGCAGCCACTCGGCCCACCAGGGCGACTGCTTGTTGAGCAGCGGCTGGTCGCCGATCGGCAGGGTGGCCAGATGCGGCTGCGGATCGGCCGCCATGCCGGCCGCCTCCATGAGAACGCCCGGGTCGCCGGTGCCCGCGGCGAGCGCGGTCTGCGCCGCCGTCAGCGTCATCATCGTGGTCCACGTCCAGGTCGTGTGCCACGAGAGCGCGCCGCCCGCGGAGTACCAGGGCGCGTGGTAGAAGTCGGTGCTGGTCACCGTCGGGGCGATCGCCTTGAGCCCGGCGGGGGCCTGCGACGCGCCGGCCCACTGCACGAAGCCGAGGTAGGAGGCGCCGTAGCTACCGATGCTGCCGTCGCACCACGGCTGCTCCAGGAGCCAGGCGATGGTGTCGGCGCCGTCGTGCGGGTCGTCCGCGTGGGGGGTGAACTCGCCGTTCGAGCGGAACCTGCCGCGCGTGTCCTGCCAGACGACCGCGTACCCGGCTTCGAGCAGGGCCTGCAGGTTGGGGGTGATGGGAGATCCGCCGAGGCCCGGCAGGGCGTCCTTGCCGTAGGGGACGCGCACCAGCAGCGTGGGCGCGGGTGGTCCTTCGGGGATCCAGAGGTCGGTGGCGAGGGTCACCCCGTCGCGCATCGGCACCATGACGTCCTTCTCGACCGAGAAACGCATCCTAATCTCCTACGCCAGCACGCATCGCCGTCAGGATTTTGTAGCATTTTGCGTCCGCCTCTTTCTAGCGCACATCCTGACCGATCGGAAGGGTCCGGCGCGAACGCCCGCGCGTCAGGGGCGGTCGTCGGATCGGGGCCAGCGGGCCTTCAGCTCGAGTTCGGCCTTGGCCATGGCGGCCTGCAGCTGGTCGGGGCTGCCGGCCTCGAGGACGGTGCAGCGGAGGGGGTCGCGGCATTCGAAGGCGGTGTAGGCCTGCCGCCAGGCTCCCCAGGTGATGACCCAGCCCGGCCACCGCGCCTGCAGGGCGTTCAGGTCGCGATCGATGGCGGCCGAGGAGTCGGAGGCGCCGGCGTCCTGCCGCGGGGGCGGTTGGGCGGGTCCACCGCGCGAGCGGCGATGGCGGGGTCGCTGCGATCTCTCCGTGAGGTCTTCCCGGGTGGGCTCTTCCCGGTCGGGCGGCATGGGTGCTGGCATCAAGATCTCCATCGAGGGGGTAGATCGTGGTGCGTGCGGACGCTTATCCTTCCCACTCGGCATTCCCCGATGCAAGTACGTCTGCACATGCATTCCAAGAAAATTGCATATGCACGTGCACCGGCTGCACGTTGAAAGGGGGAAAGGGATCGAGAGTCCCATTTACAATGGCATGTCGGCTTCTGTGTTGTATGGGGTGAAGTGCGCGGCGCGAATATCGATGCATGGTCAGAAAGAGCATGAAACAGTAGGTAACGTAAGGAACAATGTGTGCCTCGCCCGGCAAAAGGATCAATGATGATCGTTGCAGAGCCTGACGGAGACGGTGTCCCCACCGGCGTCGTACGTGGTGCCCGGAGCGGGCCGACCGCGTTGCGGATCATGGTGGGCACCCAGCTGCGTCGGCTGCGCGAGGCCAAGGGCATCACCGGCGAGAAGGCCGCGGACACCATCCGCGCCAGCCACTCCAAGATCAGCCGGATGGAGCTGGGCCGCAGCCCCTTCAAGCAGCGTGACGTGGCCGACCTGCTCACCTTGTACGGCATCACCGCCCCCGGCGAGCGGGAGAAGGTGCTGGAGCTGGCCCGCCAGGCCAGCGCCCCGGGATGGTGGCATCAGTACAGCGACGTGCTCCCCGGCTGGCTCGAGCCCTACCTCGGGCTGGAGCAGGCGGCACGCACGATCCGCAACTACGAGGCGCAGTCCGTGCACGGCCTGCTGCAGTGCGAGCCGTACGCGCGGGCCGTCATCGGCATCCGGCACGGCGACGCGGACCCCGACGACCTCGATCGCCGGGTGGCGATGCGGATGCGCCGCCAGGACCTGCTCACCGACAGCGACGCGCCCATCCTGTGGGCGATCATGGACGAGGCGGTGCTGACCCGGCCGATCGGCGGCCGCGACGTCCAGCGGGCCCAGCTCGAGCACCTGCTCGCGGTCTGCGACCTGCCGAACGTCACCCTGCAGATCGTGCCCTTCCACATCGGTGGGCACGCGGCGGTGGGCGGCCCGTTCACGCTCTTACGCTTCGACGCCCCCGACCTGCCCGACGTGGTCTATCTGGAGCATCTCACCAGCGCGATGTACCTGGACAAGCCCACCGACATCGACGACTACAGCAAGGTGATGAACACCTTGACCATCCAGGCCGCTCCGAAGGAGGCGACTCCGTCGCTGCTCAAGGGCATGCTCGAAGAGCTCTGAGCGGCTAGCGTGCCACGTCCCGGGCGGCCGTGTGCCAGCTCGTCGCCCTGCGCGCCAGAGCCCCGAAGCCGAGGAAGACGGTCAGCCCGAGCAGGGACGCCAGCGCGACCGCCGCGAACAGCTGCTCGGACTGCAGCCGGGACCGGTACAGGTCGATGAGCGTGCCGATGCCCGGCTCGCCCTGCCGGAAGAAGAAGTCACCGACCACCGCGCCGATGACCGACAGGCCGGCGGAGACGCGCAGGCCGGTGAGGATGTGGGGCAGCGCCGCCGGCAGCTGGAGCTTCCACAGCCGGGCCGCCCACCCGGCCCGCGCCAGCGTGAACAGGTCGTGGTGGGTCTCCTCCACCGACCGCAGCCCGAACAGCGTGTTGGTCACGATCGGGAACAGCGCGATCAGCGCGCAGACCAGGACGCGGGTGAAGAACCCGAACCCGAACCAGAACCCGAACAGCGGCACCAGCGCCAGGATCGGGATCGTCTGCAGGATCACCAGGTACGGATGCAGCGACCGCTCCAGCCAGCTCGCCTGCGCCATGGCGATCGCGCACACGACGCCGATCACGGCCGCGATCGCCAGGCCCAGCAGCGCGACCTGGCCGGACAGCAGCAGGCCGGCGAACAGCTCGGCACGGTTGACGGGGTCGAAAAGCCCCACCCGCACCACGGCGTCCGGCGGGGGCAGCAGGAACCGCCGGTCCGGGGTCAGCAGCACGTACGTGGCCGCGTACCAGAGGGCTATCACCAGGGCGAAGACGATCAGCGGCGGAACCCACCGCAGCCACCTCATGCGGCCGTCCCCCGCAGCCAGGCCGACACCTGGCCCGCGATCCGCGCGAAGTCGGGGCTGAAGCGCAGCTCGGCCGGGCGAGGGTAGGGGAACGGCACGTCGCAGGCGCCGACGATCCGCCCCGGCCGTTCCGACAGCACGATGATCCTCGTGGCCAGGAAGACGGCCTCGCCGACGGAGTGGGTGACGAACACGGCGGCGAAGCGGCGTAAGCCGAACAGCCGCAGCAGCTCCGACTGCAGCCGCTCGCGCGTGATCTCGTCCAGCGTGCCGAACGGCTCGTCGAGCAGGAGCAGGTCGGGCTCGACGGTGAGCGCGCGGGCCAGCGACACCCTCATCCGCATCCCGCCCGACAGGGTCCGGGGCCGGTGGTGCGCGAAGCCGGCCAGCCCCACCAGGTCGATCGCCTCGTCCGCGCGCCGCCGCCGCTCCGCCCTGGACAGCCCGCGCAGCTCGCCGAGCAGCTCCACGTTGGCGCGGACGGTGCGCCACGGCAGCAGGGCATGGTCCTGGAAGACGTAGCCCACGGACGTGGTGTCCCGGCGCACCGAGCCCTCGGTGGCGTCGGTCAGCCCCGCGGCCAGGCGCAGGAGAGTGCTCTTGCCGCACCCGGAAGGGCCGACCACCGCGACGAACTGGCCGGGGGCGACGGTCAGATCGACCTTCTCCAGCGCCTGCGTGCCGTCGTCGTAGCGCTTGCCCGCGCCGGAGAAGGACAGCGCGGAGAAGGACAGCGCGGAGGTGGCGGCCTCACCGAGCACCCGGCCACTAGACCACATCGGACAGGACACGGGCAACACGCCGATCGGTCAGCCGGCGCCGTAGCCGATCTTCGGGTCGACGAAGTCGTTGGTGACCACGTCGGAGGGCTGCAGACCGTCCTTCACCGGCTTGTTCTGCTTGGCGAAGATCGGCCGGGTGATGTCGATCAGCCGCTGCACGCGGGCGGTGTCGAAGTTGCCGACGGTGTCGTCGGGGCCGTTGCCGGCCAGCTTGAGGGCCTTCATCTGCTGGACCGAGAACTCGGAGCTCGGCTTGGTGTACTGGGTGGCGACCTTGTACGCCTGGTTGAGCCGCAGGGTGAGATCGATCGTGGGGCCCGGCTGGGCCAGCACGTCGACCTGCGCCTGCTGGAAGATGGGAATGAGCTTGCGCAGGCACGGCGCGAGCTTCTGCTTGTCGGCCGGGCGGATCACCAGCGGGGGACCGTAGTTGGGATAGCCGGCGTCGTACACCAGCTGATACTTCACCGGCTTGCGCCACTGCGGCACGTCTTTTTCGTAGATGTACGGCTCGGCGTTGGCATAGCCGGCCACCGCCGCCTTGCCCCCGGCGGCCACGAAATGGGACGGGGACCCGTCGTAGGATCCGTCCACCTGGCCGCGCTTCAGCAGCCCTGCCCCCACCAGATACTCCATGTAGGTGTTGCCGCCGAAGTAGAGCACCTTCGTGTCGGTCCGGCCGATGTCCTTGATGGTGTTGAAGGTGGGGTACGTGGCCGGGTCCCACAGGATGATCTGCGGGTGGATCTCCAGCAACGCCATGACCGCGAGGGTCGGCTGGGTGGCCGACATCTGGATGCCCTCGTCCATGCCGCCCAGCACACCGAGGGTGATCCCGGGGTCGGTGTACATCTGCGCCGACGACTGGGTGAAGCCGATCGCCGGCCCGCCCGCCCGGAGCTCCAGCGTGACCCCGGTGTCCTTGCCCCGGACGACCAGCGGCGCGCTCACCCGCTTCCTGTCGGCGTCAATGGCCGGATCGGCGCCCAGGAGGTGGTACATCCCGCCTTCGACGGTGATGTGCGGCGTCCACTGGGTCTGCACCACGATGGTGGCCGGGCAGACGCCGCGCAGGTCGGTGGGGTCGCCGGCATTCCCGGACGCCGCCGGTTTCGGCTGGGGCGTCTGTTGCGTGCCGGTGCACGCCGCGAGCAGGAGGAACAGCCCGAGAATCGCTGTGGTCCTCGCCGTGGTACGTCCCGCATGCCGTGGCCGGCGCACGCGCATGGTGCCATCCTTCCGATGGGCGGCGATTGAATATTCGCGGCAGAAACCATGTCAAGCGCTGATCCGATATTCCTGGTCCTGCGCGCGCGGAAGACAATTCCCGGAACTTACCATGCTTTGTCGAGCGCCCGGCATTTCGGGTGAGCGCCTTTGGGTGAAAGGCCCTTCGTGGGTGGTTTGTCCAGTCGTGTGAGATTCAGATTCGGGAGAAGTACACTAACCGCCTCTTCGTTGCAAATGGGTATGATCACCTCGCGGGTGGGACCTTTATGCTCAAGCCTGGAGACCTCTGAATGACAGCAGACAACTCGACCACGGACCGGTGGCCGCCGGAGATCGACACGACCGTGGCACACTCGGCGCGGGTCTGGAACTACTGGCTGGGCGGCAAGGACCACTACGCGGTGGACCGGGAAGTCGGCGACCGGTTGAGCCGGATAAATCCGGACATCGCCTTCACGGCCCGCGCCGACCGCGCCTTCCTCCACCGCTCCGTGCGCCATCTGGTGGCCGAGGCGGGGGTACGGCAGTTCCTGGACATCGGCACCGGGCTGCCCACGGCCGGCAACACGCACGAGATCGCCCAGAGCCTGGCTCCGGAGACGCGCGTGGTCTACGTCGACAACGACCCCGTCGTCCTCGCCCACGCCAAGGCCCTGCTCGTGGGCACGCCGGAAGGCAGGACCAACTACATCCAGGCCGACCTCCACGACCCGGACACCATCCTGAGAGCGGCCGCCGACACGCTCGACTTCACCCAGCCGATCGCGATCATGCTGCTGGGGATCGTGCACTTCATCAACGACGACGACGAGGCGTACGCGATCATCAACCGCCTGCTCGACGCCGTCCCCTCCGGCAGCCACCTGGCGCTCGTCCACATCACCGCGTTCTTCAACCCGGAGGCGAAGCGCGAGGAAGTGCGCCACTGGAACGAGCACGGCACGCCCAAGCTGACCATCCGCTCGCCCGAGCAGATCGGGCACTTCTTCGACGGCCTGGAGATCCTGCCTCCCGGCATCGTCTCCACCACGCGCTGGCGCCCCGACATCGACGACGTCCCGGAAGTGGATGGATTCTGCGGGGTCGGCAGGAAATAAGGGGTCAGTGTCGTCTCACGATGAAAGGCTGCTCGGAGTCGGTCTCCTCGCCGACGGAACCCACGCCCCACAGGTCCGAGGTGCCGGGGACGGCCGCGATGGCGGCGTAACCGGTGCCTCCGGCGCTGATCGCCTCCCGCGTCCACGACGTGCCGTCGTAGTGGAGGAGGATCGCCTTGCCCGGGTTGAGGGAGTCGGTGCCACTCGCCCACACGTCGTTCTTGCCGAACGCGGTCAGGCGGTTCAGGGAGCCCTTCCACGGCGGCAGCTCCATACGCTTCCAGGCTGACCCGTCCCAGTGCATGACGAGCGGCTCGGAGACGGCTTTCTGGGGATCGAAACGATGCGTGTCGCCGGGCTTCCGGCGACAGCGCGCCGGCATGTACTCCTCCCGGTCGTAGCCCCCGATCGCGCCGACGGCCCAGACGTCGGTCGGCGTGATCGCCAGCACGCTGTTCAGGCGCCCTTCGGGGATCGCGGGGAAAGCCATGTCCTCCGCGTAGGACCATCCTTCGTCCGGAGTGCTGTGCGCGACCATCGGGCTGATGCCCCGGCAGTCCTCACGAGGCTCACCGCCCACCATCCAGACATGGCCGTCCTTGAGCGCGACCGAGGCGAACACGCCGTCGATCCCCGACTGCAACAGCTCGAACCTCTTGCCGCCCCATTCGACGGCGAAGGCTCCCACGGGGCCCGAACCGACGATGACCGCGTGCCCCTTCTCGGCGGCGACGTCGTACGCCTTGTAGCCCTCGGCCACTCCGAAGGGGTGTCGTTCGGTCCAGACACGGCCGTTCCATTGCGAGACGGCTCCTGAGCCGCCCGCGAGCCAGATGTCGTCGGGCCCGGTCATGTCGAACGCCTGCACGCGAAGGTAGCTGTTCTTGACCGGGACCCTGGTCCAGGCGGAGCCGTTCCAGTGGGCGAGGACGGGCAGACCCTCGTCGTCGTCGGCGCCGGCTTCAAAACCGGCCGCCCAGGCGTCCTTCGGCCCCTTGGCGAGCACGTCGACCAGCCCCGAGGTGTCCTTCAGCTTGGGGCCCAGGACGTTGCGCCATCGCGTCGAGGGCGTGATCGTCTCGCTCGGCGCCGGGGTGGCGGGCGCGCTCGCGGACTTCGACGGCGCGGTGGAGGACCTCGTCGGCGCTGCGATGGGAGGCTTTCCGTCCGAGCACGCGGCCAGCAGACTGAGGCAGGCCGTCGCGGCCGCGAGATCTCTCATGATCTTCATCGTGCGTATTATGCCGATCTCGGCCGTCGTCGGCGGTGAAACTTTCACAAAGGGGAATCGGCGCCCGGTGCGTCGCGGCCGCCCCATAACCGCCGGTGAAAAGAGAGATCCGGCACCTTATCAACGGGGCCGTCGGCCGCCTTAACGCCTGCCCGATTCCGGCCCGACGAATCCTCTAGCGGACGGCTCGACGGCCTCCAGCGCAGGGTGATGCCGACGCCACGTCAGACAGAAGGGGGCGGGAATTGTTACCCGACATCCTGCGACGCCGCACGACCAGGCTCCTGACCGTCGTTCTCACGCTGCTGGCCGCGGTCGCCGTGCCGGTCGTGCCGGCCCACTCGGCCGCCCAGGTCCCGATCTTCCTGGAAGTACGCGGGGACAACAGCCGGAAGCTGGCCGGCATCTACGGCTGGATCGAGTTCAACGACAGCACGACGTACACCTACCAGTTCTACCTGTGCCGCGAGTCGAGCTACAGCGCCGCCGGCGGGTACGTCCTGATCAACGACCGCGCCACCCTCCGCGCCTCGTACAGCTTGAACTGGGGGGACACGACGATACCCGAGTGCCTGTATCCGGCCCAGCTGTACGGCACGACGGATTCCGTCGGCGGCACCGTCAGGAACGTGACGGTCGAGGTGGAGGGCGTCAACTTCAACGGCCAGAACCAGGCCACCTGGAAGAGGAAGTCGTTCACCTACGACAACCCCTTCAACTGACGATCCTCTCGCCCACCGATCCGCGCACCACGATGTGCGTGCCCAGGATGACGTGCTGCGGTTGGCCGGGGTCCAGGGCCAGCCGCACGGCGGTGCGGCCCAGCTCCTCGGTGGGAATGTGCACCGTGGTGAGCCCGGGTACGAGGTCGGCGGCGAGCGGGATGTCGTCGTAGCCGGCGACCGACACGTCCTCGGGCACGCGCAGGCCCGCCTCGCGCAGCGCGGCCAGCACGCCGGCGGCGACCATGTCGGTGCCCGCGAAGATCGCGGTGAACTCCGTCCCCGCCGCCAGCAGCCGCCTGGTCCCCTCGTAACCGGCGCCGCGCGAGAAGTCGCCGGGCAGCACGAGGTCCGGATCGCAGGGGACCCCGTAGTCCTCGTGCGCGCGGCGGAAGCCGGCCACGCGGTCGATCTTGGTGGTGTTCTGGTCGTCGGCGGTGGCGGCGCCGAGGTAGACGATCCGGCGGTGGCCACGCGAGAGCAGGTGGCCGGTCATGGCGTACGCGCCGGCCTCGTTGTCGTACTCGACGACGGTGGTCGGCACGTCGTCGCCGAGCGGCGGGCGCCCGCAGAGCACGAGCCGGGAGCCCGCCTTGTCCAGGGCGTGCGCGAAGTGCGACATCCGCGCGCGGTAGGCGTCGTCGGCCGAGCCGCCGCCGACCAGGATCACCGCGTCGGCGCGCTGCTCGCGCATGGCCTCGACGACCGCCAGCTCGCGCGCCGGGTCGCCGTGCGTGGCGCACACCAGGCACAGCCGGCCCTCCTCGGTGGCCTGCTGCTCGACGCCCTTGGCGACATAGGCGAAAGAGGGCCCGGTGACGTCGTCGAGCACGAAGGCGACCATCTTGGTGCCGGCGCCGGACAGGGCGCGGGCGTGCACGTTGAGGACGTAGTCCAGCTCGCGCATGGCCCGCAGCACGCGGGCGCGGGTGGCCTGCGCGACCGGATAGTCCCCTTTGAGCACCCGGGAGACCGTGGACGCGGAGACCCCGGCGCGGGCGGCGACGTCCCGGATGGTGGCCCGCTCCAGGTCATCCACGGGCGCGACCCTCCGCGCCGCCGCCTCCCGCGCGTCGGACCTCCGCGGCGCCGCGTCCCGCGCGTCAGACCTCGGTGGCGCGGCCTCCCGCGCGTCGGGCTTTGGCGGTGCTGCCTCCCGCACGCGCTTCGGCGGTGCGGCTTTCCGCGAGGCGGGGTCCGGCTTCGGTGGTGTCAGCTTTCCTGGCAAGGCGCACCTTTCGTCAGGCGGAGCAGCGCCGCGGAGTACGGCTCGGGCAGCACGACGCTGAGCATGCCCCCCTGCCGGCCGGCCGCGGTGGCCGACGGGAAGAGCGGGGTCACCTCACAACCGGAAGGCCAGGGCAGCTCGATCGTCGCGGACGGCGCGCCCCTGCGCCACACAGCGAGGTAGGCGGTGTCCCCGCAGTCCACGGCCAGGGCGAGGCGGTCGTCCCGCCAGCCGGGCAGCCCGAGCGGCCAGCGCGGCAGGCCGTGCGCCAGCTCGCCGCGGTAGGACTTGTAGACGCCGATCGCCTCGGCGACCTCGGCCAGCTGTTCCGGGGGCAGCAGGTCGAGCCGGCCGCTGAGGTGGATGCGGCCGAGCATCGCGGTGACCATGGACCAGGCGACCCGCTCGGCGGGGTAGGCCCACATCGCGCCCTGCTCCGGCGGCACCGCGGCGGGCGCGGCGGCGGCGATGGCGGGCAGCAGCAGCTCGTCCTGCTGGTCGGTGAGCGAGGCGATGGAGTGCCTGGCCAGGGTGGCGCCGTCCAGCCGCATGCCGCCGGCCGCGCAGGACTCGATCACCAGGCCGGGGTGGCGCTCCAGCAGGCGTTCGACCCAGGCCAGGTAGGCGCGGTTGTGCTCGAGCAGCCGATCGGCCGGGCCGATGTCGATGTTGTAGTCGAACTTGAAGTAGCCGATGCCGTGCTCGCGCACCAGCCGGTCGATCACGGCGTCGAGGTGGGCGACGGCGGCCGGGTGGCTGAGGTCGAGCTGGTGGCGGCCCCACTCGGACAGCCTGGTTCCGGCCCGGCGCAGGAACGCCTCCTCGGGCAGGGCGACCCCGCTGCGTACGCCGATGACCTCGGGCTCCAGCCACAGCCCCGGGACCATGCCGTGGCCCTTGATCGCGTCGATGACCTCGCCGATTCCCCCGGGGAAGCGCACGGTGGACGGCTCCCACGCGCCGACCGTGTCCCACCAGCCCGGGACGCCGCCGTCGCCGGGCCCGGCCAGCGAGTCGTCGTACCAGCCGGCGTCGACGCAGAAGTACTCCGCGCCGACCCGGGCGGCGGCCTCGATCAGCGACAGCAGGCGCTCGGTCGAGGGGTCGCCCATCAGGCAGTTCATGAAGTCGTTGAACACCACCGGCAGCTCGGCGTTGTCGCGGTGCGGCCGGCGCACGGCCCGGCGGTAGGCGGTCAGGGCGGCGACGGGGTCGCCGGCCACGGTGAACGCGGCGGTCGCGGTGGTGAAGCTCTCGCCCGGCGCCAGCCGCGCCGACCAGCCGTGCTCGCGCTGGGACGGTCCCGACAGCGCCAGGTAGACGTCGTCGAAGCGGTCGGCCAGCTCGGCGTGCCAGGGGCCGTTGTGCTCGATCTGCCAGGCGAGCGTGCCGCCGGCGCACTCCAGCCACCCCGTCGGCAGGTGTTCGGAGGACGGCCAGGAGCCGGTGCTGGTGAGCGCGACGCGGTTCTTCGTCCCGGTCTGGCCGAAACGCGTCATGCCGACGTCGTGCAGCTCCAGCGGCCGGCCCGACCAGCGGAACTCGCCGCTCCACGGGTTGCGCGCGCTCCACACCGTCAGATCCCAGGGCAGCCCGGCGAACGCGAAGCTCGACACGTGCTCCAGGACCAGCTCGTCCGACGCGGTCACCGTCGACCAGCAGCGGACGACCTGTCCAACCACTGGGCCGACCGCCTGGAAGACGGTCGTCACGGAGACGCCGTCGCCGCCGGAGCGGATCGTCAGCCGGTCGTCCTCGGCGCGGTGGCTCTCGTAGCGCAGCTTCAGCCCGTCCACGTGCCGCTTGCCCGACGTGCCGCTCCTGCCCCGGCCGGTCACCTCGATCTGCACCACCGGCAGCGCCGAGCGGCCGTTGCCCCGGAACGGGCCGATCGCCAGCAGCCGGGGCGGAGCGCCGGCGGTCAGGTCGAGGACGAGGTCGCGCCAGGTCACCTCCATCAGGCCACCCGGTCCAGGTCCTCGTGCGTCACCTGGTGCGCCAGCGGCAGCCCGGCGATGAGCCGTTCCAGCTCGTCCAGGGCGACGGCGCCCATCCGGGACAGCTCGTTGCCGTGCGAGCCGGCGATGTGCGGGGTGAGGAAGGCGTTGGGCAGGTCGAACAGGGGAGAGTCGGGCTGCAGCGGTTCGGGCTCGGTGACGTCGAGGACCGCCGACAGCCGCCCGGACTTCAGCTCGCTGACCAGCGCGTCGGTGTCGACCAGCGACCCGCGCGCGGTGTTGATCAGGACCGCGCCGTCCGGCATCAGCGCCAGCCGTGCCCGGTCGAGCATGTGCTCGGTCTCGGGGGTGGCGGGGGCGTGCAGGCTGACGATGTCGCTGCGGCGCAGCAGCTCCTCCAGCGACTCCTGCCGTACGCCGGGAACCCGGGTGTAGGGGTCGTACAGGCACAGGTCCAGGTCGTACGGCGCCAGCAGTTCGAGCACCTTGCGGCCGATGCGGGAGGCGCCCACGATGCCGACCGTGCGGCCGTTGTTGCCGATGCCGGGCTCGATCTTGGCCAGGGTGAAGGAGCGCTCGCGCCGGTAGCGCTGGTTGAGGGCGAAGACCCCCTTGCCGGCCAGCAGGATCGCGCCGACGGTGTACTCGGCCACCGGGACGGCGTTGGCCTCGGCGGCCGAGGAGACCAGCAGGCCGCGTTCCCACCAGGCGGGGCTGATCATGCCCTTCACCGAGCCGGCCGCGTGCAGGACGGCCCGCAGGCGGGGCGCGGCGGCCAGCAGCGCCTCGTCGATCGGCGGGCAGCCCCAGCCGGTGATGAGGATCTCGACGTCGGCCAGGGCCACGCGCGGGTCGTCGAACCGCTCGGCGACCACGGCGACGTCGATGTCGGCCAGCGTGTCCAGCCGCCGCAGCAAGGGCGCGGGGAAGAGCAGAGCGAGATGTTCCTCGCGCATGGCGAACAGCGCCTTCGGGCGTGGGGACACGGGGGAAGCCCTCCATTCGATAGAGACCGGTTTCTAAACTAGGAGCGCAGCCCTCTGTGGTCAACGGGCAATCCCCGATTAACTCGAAGGCGCGTCTTACCAGGATTTCCCGGCTGGCCTGCGCCGATCTGTAACGTCTCTGTAACGCAGCCTTGAACGTGCTGGCCGGTCGGACGTAGCGTTCGCAGCGACCGGTTTCTATCAACCTAGAGAACCACCTGCTGCCGCCTCAGACGGGACTTCGGTGATGAGCACGCTACAGACGAGGCCAGAGCCTCAGACGAGACCGCCTTCCGGGCCGCCGGACAGGCGCCGCGTCCGACGCAAGGCGGTCCGTACGAACTGGACGATCGGGCTGCTCGCCCTGCCGGCGGTCGCCTTCTTCCTTGTCTTCAGCTACCTGCCGATGTCCGGCCTGGTGGTGGCGTTCAAGGAGTTCGACGTCAGCCTGGGGATCTTCGGCAGCCCGTGGAACGGGCTGGAGAACTTCAGCTACTTCCTGGAGTCCGGGGACGCGGCGAGGATCCTGTTCAACACCCTCTTCCTCAACATCCTGTTCCTGGTCGCGACGCTGGCCGCCGGGATGGTTCTGGCGATCATGCTGAACGAGATCCGCAGCACCTTCTTCAAGCGGGTCTCCCAGTCCGTCGTCTTCTTCCCCTACTTCGTCTCCCCGGTCGTGATCAGCATCATCCTGCAGGTGCTGCTGGCCGGGGCCTCCGGCGGAGGCGGGGCGGTCAACGACGCGCTCGGGGGCCTCGGGTTCCCCTCGGTCGACTGGTACACGGAGCCGGGACCGTGGCCGTGGATCCTCACCGTGGTGAAGATCTGGCAGCTCGGCGGCTATCTGAGCGTCATCTTCCTGGCCGCGATCACCGGCATCCCCGAGGAGGTCTACGAGGCCGGGATGATCGACGGAGCCTCGCGGGCCCAGATGGCCTGGCGCATCACGCTCCCGCTGCTGAAGCCCACCGCGGCCGTCCTGCTGGTGCTGGGGGTCGGCCGGATCTTCTACGGCGACTTCGGCACCATCTACGCGATCGTCGGGGACAACGGCACCCTGTTCGACAGCACGGACGTCATCGACACCTACGTCTTCCGCGCCCTGCGCCAGCTCGGCGACTTCGGCACCACCGCCGCGATCGGCCTGTTCCAGTCGGTGGTGGGTTTCGTCCTCGTGGTGATCGCGGTGCTGATCCAGCGCAAGTACTCGAAGGAGACCAGCATCCTATGAGCGGCAAGAAGCTGGAACCGTTCACGATCGTCAGCGTCATCGGCGTCTCCTTTGCCATGCTGGCCTGCGCGATCCCGTTCTGGATGATCATCTCGGGGTCGCTCACCAGCGAGTCCGAGCTGGCCACGACGGGCTACAGCCTGTTCCCCGCGGCCTTCGACCTCACCGCGTACAAGATGATCTTCACGGGTCCGGCGGTGCTGAACGCCTACTTCGCCAGCGTCTTCATCACGGTCGTGGGCACGGCCCTGTCCCTGGCGGTGACCTCGGGGCTGAGCTGGGTGATCGCCCGGCGGCTGCCCGGCATCAGCCGGCCGCTGACCGTCTTCTCCTACCTGCCGATGCTGTTCTCCGGCGGCCTGGTGCCCCTCTACCTGCTGGTCACGCAGTACCTGAAGCTGCAGAACAGCTACTTCTCGGTGATCCTGCCGCTGCTGGTCATGCCGTTCCTGGTCTTCGTCCAGGTCAGCGCCTTCCGCCAGCTACCGGAGTCGATCTTCGAGTCGGCCAAGATCGACGGCGCGGGTGAGCTGCGCATCTTCTTCACGATCGCGATCCCGCTGTCCAAGCCGATCCTCGCCGTCGTCGGCCTCTTCTACGCCGTGCACTACTGGAACGACTGGTTCATGGCGCTGCTGTTCATCGATGACGTGCACAAGTTCCCGCTGCCCCTCGTGCTGCAGAACCTCATCTCCAACATCTCGTTCACGCAGATGCTGCCGCAGCTGGCCGAGGCGGCCACCCCCGTCTACCAGCTCCGGCTGGCGCTCACCACCGTCGCCATCGGCCCGATCCTGCTCGCCTACCCCTTCGCCCAGCGCTACTTCGTCAAGGGCATCACCCTCGGTGCCACCAAGGGCTGATCCCGCTCCCCCCACCTCAGGAGTTACCGTGTCCCACCACCTCATGTCGCGGCGCCGCCTGCTGGCCACCGGCGGCGGCCTGTCCCTGGCCGCCCTGCTCGCCGCCTGCTCGGACGACTCCCAGAAGCCGCAGGCCACCGGTGGCGCCCAGAGCGCCGGCGCGCTCGCGCTGAGCCTGCTGCTCCCCGGCGACGTCCCGGCCGGCTGGGACGCCGTCCTGGCCGAGGTCAACAAGAAGCTCCAGGCGGACCTGGGCTTCACCATCAAGCCGCAGTTCATCCCGTGGACCAGCTACGGCCAGCAGGCGCTGCTCAAGTTCACCGCGGGGGAGAAGTTCGACACCGCGCTGCAGGCGCGCTGGCTCAACATGACCCAGCTCGCGGCCAGCGGCTCGATCGTCGAGCTGAGCAGCCTGCTGTCCAGCGGCAAGTACCCCAACCTGACCGCCACGATCGACCCGAAGATCATCGAGCTCAACCGGTGGAGCGGCAAGCTCTACGGCCTGCCCCAGATCAACTCGGTCGCCCGCTTCCACCACTTCAGCATCCGCCAGGACCTGGCGGAGAAGCTCGGCATGAGCGACATCACGGACTTCGCCGGGCTGGAGAAGTTCTGGTACGACGTCAAGCAGAAGAACAAGGACATCATCCCGATCGGGGTCAGCTCCCGGATGCCCAAGCTGCTGGTGGCGTGGAACCCGGTCGGCTGGCTCAACCCCTACATGTGGGACAACCCCACCATGAGCATCGCCTCCTTCACCGGCGACTCGCTCAACTTCGTCCTGGCCGCCGACGGCAAGCAGACCGGCTCGTCCAACCCGATCCCGTGGTGGGAGGCCCCGGGCATGGTGGACGCGCTGCGCAAGATCCGCAAGTACTACCAGGACGGGCTGATCAACAAGAACGCCCTCACCCTGGACTCGAAGGCGCTGGACTCCCAGTTCAAGGCCGGCCGCGTCGCCACCGGCTGGGCCATGACCGACGGCCTGTCCTCCACGGGGCTGTCCGAGCTGACCAAGAACGTGCCCGGCGCGATGATCGCGAACGTGATGCCGCTCAAGGGCGGCGAGAGCGCCAAGCCGTACCAGACGTTCCAGAGCGACAACTTCGTCGTGCTCAACGCCAAGGGCGAGAGCAACGAGAAGGCCATGCAGCTGCAGGACTGGGTGTCGATCAAGGAGAACCACGACCTGATCAACTACGGCCTCCCCGGCAAGGACTGGAACCCCGTCGGCGACGACAAGTACGAGCAGCTGTCCACCTACACCTTCCCCGGCTTCGCCCTCGCCTGGCGGGCCAAGCTGGAGCGCCGGGTCAAGGGCATGACGGAGTCCGAGGCCAAGTGGTTCGGCTGGGCGCAGGACATCGACAACTTCACCGTCGACCCCTACGCCAGCTTCGTCCCCGACCCGGAGCCGATCAAGCGGGAGAACACCCAGGTCACCGCGGCCATGACGCAGTTCGCCAACCCGCTGTTCATCGGCGCCGTCGATGTCGACCAGGGGCTGGACAAGCTGAAGAAGGCGCTGGAGCGGGCCGGCCTGGCCAAGGTCCAGGCCGAGATGGCCAAGCAGGCCGACGCCTACCTGAAGGGCCAGTGACGATGGCGCTCCCCATCAGCCGGAGGACCGTGCTGGCGTCCTCCGGCGCGCTGGCCGCCGCCACGTGGTTATGGAACGGCGAGGCCGCCGCCGCCACGACAGGCCGTGAGGCCCCGCTGGACGTGGTGGTCTTCGGCGACGAGGCCTCCGAGAGCGCGCACGCGGTGACCGCCGACCGGTCGGCGGTGGTGGCCGGGGCGCTCGGCCGCTCCGCGCGCGTGCTCAACCCGCAGGAGCCCGCCGGGGTCTGGGGCGGCACGGTCTCCTTCACCGTCAAGTGCGCGCCGCGCGGCACCACGTACGTCACGATCAAGCTGTGGGGCGGCGACCGGGCCGCGAGCGAGGCCGACCAGTCCCGGCTCCAGCTCTTCTGCGCGGGCGCGCAGGTCGGCCACTACCACCTGGGCGCGGTCGATCCGCTGGACATCCTCAGCCAGGACGCCCACTCGCCGGGCCGCTTCCACTTCCACACGCTGCCGCTGCCCGAGGCGATGACGCGCGACCGCGAGCAGGTCACGCTGGAGATCCGGTCGATGGGCCGGATCTGGGGCTACGGGCAGAACGCGGCCGAGTTCTACCGGTCGATGGACAAGCCCAGCCGCCCCTTCTACCGGATCTACACCCATACCGAGCCGTACTTCCCCGGCGACGGCATCCAGGGGCCGGCGCCCGACGCGCCCGTCCGGCCCGCGCCCGGCCCCGAGGTGCTGGCGGACATCGAGGCCAGGGTGCTGCGCGAGCACCGCAACTGGCTCGACGGCAACCCCGCCGCGCTCGACTCCTGGGCCTTCCAGGGGCTGGCCGAGGGCTACTTCTGGCCCGAGAGCCCCGCCTACCGGTCCGCGGACGCGATCGACCAGGTGCTGGCCGCCATCGACGCCCGCTACACCAAGTGGCTCACCGACCCGACCGTGCTGACCGCCTCCGACCAGCAGTGGGAGGGCTTCGCCAAGGTCGGCACGGCGCTCCTGCTGCTCCGCGACGTCCTGGGCGACCGGCTGGAACGCCCGGTCGGCGGGCGGCCGGTGGGCGCGCCCAACCCGGGCTTCGAGCGCGGCGGCACGGCCCCCGCCTCCTGGAACACCGCCCGGTGGGCCGGCACGGCCACCTGGCTCTGGGACGACACGGTCAAGCGCGGCGGCGCGCGTTCGGTCAAGGTCACCGTCGCCGCCGGGGCCGCCGCGGGCTGGAACACCGCCCAGAACCGCACCCTCATCGGCCAGGGCCGGCACCGCTACGGCGTCTGGGTCAGGACCGAGGACGTCGTGGCCCCGGGCGCCTACCTCGACGTGCTCTTCTACGACGCCGCCGGGAAGATCGTCGGCACCGACAACAAGTTCTACGCCCCGGCCGGCACCCGGGACTGGACGCAGATCACCGCCGAGCTGACCACCCCGGCCACCGCGGTCGAGCTCCGGCTGGACGTCCGGGTCGAGGGCGGCGGCACCGCCTGGTTCGACGACGTCGAGGTCACGCCGCTGGACGGGGCCACCCCGCCGGTCCAGGGCGATCTCCCGGTACGGCGGGACGCGTACACCAGGATGCTGGCCGAGTCGATCTCGTACTGGCGCCGGCACATGCCGCACTACAGCAACCAGACGATGATCTGCGCGCTCGGCATCTACCGCTGCAACCGCGCCCTGATGCTGATAAATCCGGAGAAGGCGCCGCTCGCCGAGGAGAAGGCCCGCGACTACATCCACCAGTCCGTCGGCCTGAAGCCCTTCCTGGGCAGGGAGGACGCCTCCGGCACCCCCAGCAAGATCCTCGGCGAGCACTTCCACCAGGTCACCCGCAAGGGCCTGACCAGGGAGCTGGGGTACGTCGGCAACTACGGCGAGGTGACCGACTGGCTGGTCCTGCTCTACGAGGCCGTCACCCGCTTCGACGGCGTCGAGGACGCCGAGCTGAAGGCGCACCTGATCAAGATGATCAACGCGCGGGCCGTCTTCCGCTACCCCGAGGTCGACAACGACGGCTACCGCACCATGCGCATGGAGGCCGCCGTCGGCTGGCGCGACGACCACTATCCCGGCGACGTCGTCTACGCCCAGCGCCTGGCCTGGGACGGCCACCCCGCCATGGCCGCCGCCGTGCTCGGCGACCCCGCGATCACCGGGCACGCCCAGCGCATGATCGCCGACAACCAGTTCTTCGGCCACCTCGACCTGCTGCTCACCAACACCTGGCCACGCGTGGGGCTCAACGCCCTGCGCCTCGTGCAGCGCGACTGGCCTGCGTTCCAGGCGCTGCCGGCGAGCGGCACGCGGTTCCCCATGGACTGGGACGCCCCTGCCTTCGTCTTCTCCGACGAGGAGAACGGCGTCGTCGCGATCAAGAACGGCAAGGAGATCCTCTACGTCTCCCTCTACTGGCGCGCCCGGCAGGCCGTCAACGACCTGGCCCGGGTCCACCACATCACCCCGGACACCCACCGGGTCGCCACCGTCCGGCAGCAGTGCCAGGTCACGCCCACCGGCGACACCTGGACCGAGGCCGACTGGGTCTGCTTCTCCTTCGCCATCAACGACCCCGCCGCCTCCCACATCCCGCCCGGCGGCTTCCCGCCCCCCGGTCCGCAGGTCCACCAGGCCTTAGCGGGCGAGGTGCTCAAGGTCGGGCCGCACCCCGCGGACGTCCCGGACCCCGCGCTCGGGGTGGACTTCCCGGGTGTGGAGAAGCTCTTCGTCGGGAAGGCCCAGTTCTACCGCTGTTCCTACAGCCGCTACCTCATCGGCATGAACACCTCCGAGGACCGGCCCCGCCGCCTGCACACCACCGGCCCCGGCCACGCCCGTGACCTCGTGACCGGCCGCCGCGTCCGCCTGGGAGCCCCGATCGAGGTCGCGCCCCTCAGCACCGTGGTGCTCTTCCTGGAGGACTGATGCACTCGCTCCCCGAGTCGGCGGAGGACGATCGACCGGAACGTTACCGTTGTTCACCGTGCCTCGGGCCTGCGCCGAGAAGTTGAGCTTCCTGCTGGAAAGAGTGTGGAGATCGTATGATCCGCAATCCCGTCCTGCCCGGTTTCGACCCCGACCCCTCGATCGTGCGGGTGGGCGAGGATTACTACCTGGCCACCTCGACCTTCGAGTGGTATCCGGGCGTCCGGGTGCACCACTCCCGTGACCTGGTGAACTGGCGCCCGCTGGGCGGCGTCCTGACCGGGCGCGGGCTGCTCGACCTGTCCGGCGTGCCCGACTCCGGGGGCATCTGGGCGCCCGACCTGACCTATCACGACGGGCTGTTCCACCTGGTCTACGGCGTCATGGACAACTACGCCCTCGGCTACAAGGACATCGCCAACCACCTGATCACCGCGCCCTCGATCGAGGGGCCGTGGTCCGACCCGGTCCGGCTGCCGGGCCGCGGCTTCGACGCCTCCCTCTACCACGAGGACGGCCGGAGCTGGCTGCTCAACATGGTCTTCGACTCCCGGCCGGGCCGCGGGTTCGCCGGGATCGAGCTGCAGCCCCTCGACGGCGGCAAACCCGAGCTGATCCTGCCCAACCGGAATGTCACCGAGGGCCCGCACCTCTACAAGATCGACGGCTGGTACTACCTGATGGTGGCCGAGGGCGGCACCGGCTACGAGCACGGGGTCACGGTGCTGCGCTCCCGCTCGATGTCGGGGCCGTACGAGGAGGACCCGGCGGGGCCCATGCTCACCTCGCGTCACGACCGGAGCCTGGAGCTGCAGAAGGCCGGGCACGGCTGCCTGGTGGAGACGCAGACGGGGGAGTGGTACCTGTCCCACCTGATGGCCCGGCCGTACCACAACGGCAGGTGCGTGCTCGGGCGCGAGACCGCGCTGCAGCGCGTGACTTGGGAGAACGGCTGGCCGCGCGTGGCGGGCGGTGTGCCCGCCGTCGAGGTGGCCGCGCCCGAGCTGCCCGCGCACCCGTGGCCGGCGACCGAGGGCTGGAACGGCGGCTCGCCGTCCCCCGGCGGGCTCGGGCCGGACTGGAGCACGCTGCGGCGGCCCGCCTCGCCCGACTGGCTGACCGTCGACCAGGGCGGGCTCACCGTCAAGGGCGGTCAGTCCCCGTACGGCCTGCGCAGCCCGAGCCTGGTCGCCCGCCGGGTCACGGACCGGAAGTGCTCCCTGGAAACGGTCATGCGGTTCGAGCCGGACAGCGTCCACCAGTGGGCGGGCATCGTCGCCTACTACAACTCGCGCAACTGGCACTACCTGGCCGTGACCGCCGACGGCCTGGTGCTGACCAGCAGCGACCAGGGGACCCGCACCGAGCGCCTGCTCGGCCCCGCGGGAGGCGAGGTCGAGCTGCGCGTGGAGTTCGACGGGCCGGTGGTGCGCTTCAACCACGGCCCGGACCTGGACGCCACGATCCTGTCGGACGAGCACGCCGACGAGTTCATCGACGGGAAGGTGCGGGCCTTCGGCTTCACCGGCGCGTTCGTGGGGTTCTGGGTGCAGGACCTGGCGGGGGAGGGCTGCTCGGCGCGCTTCGAGCAGATCGGCTACCGCACATGAGCAACACCGGTCTCTCCAGCACCTCGGGCACCCCATGAGGGTGCACGTCGAGACCTGGGGCCAGGGCGGCCCGCCGCTGCTCCTGGTGCACGGCTGGGGCGGCGACCACCGGCTGTGGCGGGGCCTGGACTTCGGGGGCCGCCGGGTGATCGCCCCAGACCTGCGCGGCCACGGCCGCTCCCCGGTCCCGGAGGCCGGGTACCGGCCCGTCGACCTGGCTCGCGACCTGGTGCCGCTGCTCGACGAGCCGGTGCTGGCCGTCGGGCACTCCATGGGCGCCCAGGTGGTCACCGCGCTGGCGGTCGAGCACCCGGAGCTGGTCAGCGGGCTGGTGGTGGTCGCCCCCGCCTACGGCGCCGACGAGGAGGAGGAACGGCTCATCCCCGGGCGCCTGGCGGCGTTGCGCGCCGACGGCGTGGCCGCCGCGCTGCGGCAGCTCGGGCCGCTGCCCGCGCCGATCACCGGGCAGCTGCTGGCCACGCCAGGTCACGTGCTGGCCGAGTGCTACGCCGGGATGTACACCGTGCCGGGTGCGTTCGGGGTGCGGCGGGAATCCGAGCGATATCTGGCAAGACGGGCCTGTCCGGTGCTCGCCGTGCACAATGTGCCGGAGGCCGCGCGGTGGGAGGCGGGTCTCCCCGGCCATCCGCGATCCAGGACCGTGGTGTGGCCTGATTCCGGGCATTTCCTGCATGTGGAGCATCCGGCGACGTTCGTGGAGCTGGTGGCCGGCTGGGACCACTGAGTCTCCTGGGGTTCGCGCCGTCGCCGTGATGACGGTCTCACAATTCGGGTTCGGCAAACGTGAAGACCATCACATACACTCTGACCAGCGGTTACGTGGTGGCCGTTCGTGCCGCCGCCCGGCCTCAGCGCAGCGGCCGGGCGGTCACGGGTGCGTGTGGAGCGCGCTCGCCGGTCGGTGCCCTTTCGCAGCGGGGCTGAAGCCCAACGAGAAGATATGATCATGCGAAGTCTCGCGTACGTCATTGCCGGGGTCGCGCTGGGCGCGGCCGCCTGCGGCGTGCCCGCCAACGGCGACGACACGGAGGGCCTCACCATCGGCCTGTCGGTCTCGACGATGAACAACCCGTACTTCGTCCAGTTCCGTGACGGGGCGGAGGCGGCCGCGCAGCGCTTCGGGGCCAAGCTGGCCGTCGCCGACGCCCAGAACAACGCCTCCCGGCAGGCGACGCAGATCCAGGGCTTCACCAGCCGCAAGCTGAAAGCGGTCATCATCAACCCGGTCGACTCCAACGCGCTCGCCACGGAGGTCCGAGCGGCCAACCTGGCCGGCATCCCGGTGATCGCGGCCGATCGCGCCATCAACCACGCCTCGGTGGCGCAGACCCTGACCTCGGACAACCTGGCCGGAGGCAAGCTCGGCGCGCAGGAGCTGGCCAAGCAGATCGGCGGGAAGGGCCAGGTGATCGTGCTCCGCGGTACGGCCGGCACCTCCGCCTCCCGAGACCGCAGCAAGGGCTTCACCGACGGCATCGCCGCCTACCCGAAGATCAAGGTCGTGGCCGCGCAGCGGGCCGACTTCGACCGGGCCAAGGGCCTGAACGTCATGACAGGCCTCATCCGGTCCCACCCGGGCCTCGACGGGGTGTTCGCGGAGAACGACGAGATGGCGCTGGGCGCGATCCAGGCCCTGGGGCCGAAGGCGGGCCACGTCAAGGTCGTCGGCTTCGACGGCACGCCGGACGGGATCAAGGCGGTGCGGGCGGGCAGCATGGCCGCCACGGTCACCCAGCAGCCGCGGCTGATCGGCTGGCAGGCGGTGCAGGACGGGATCAAGGCGGCCAAGGGCCAGACGGTCGCCAAGTCGGTGGCGGTCCCGGTCAAGCTGGCGACCAAGGAGAACGCGAACGAGTTCTGGACCTTCTGAGCCAGCGAGCGTAGTTAACGGTACCTATCAGAGTGCGCTCAGCGTAAACGCGTCCCGGCGGGTCGGCAAGAGGGGAAAGCGCATTCCTGAATTTCCAGCCGCCAACCATGTCTCTGAACTGGTAAAACGCTGAGCTTGAGCTGATCGCTCATGTAACGCCTGGGTAACGGGTTCTTGTCGGGCATCTCACTGCGGCCTAATCTCCGGGGAGAACGTTTTCTATCGGGAGATCCGCCATGCTCATACGGCACCGGTTAGGCGGCCCGCTCGCCGCGATCCTGCTGCTGCCCTTCCTCGCCGCGCCCCCCGCGATGGCCGCCCCTCTGCCCGCCGGACACGTGGACGAGGTCACGTTCGGCGACACCGAGTCCGAGAGCGCGCATGCGCTGCAGGCGGCCTCCACCGAGGTGGTCGAAGGGGCGCTGGGGGAGCCCGCCCGCGTCGCCAAGCCGACCTCGCCGCCCACCGTCAAGGGCGGTGAGCTGAGGTTCAGGGTCGCGGTCGATCCGGTCGCGCAGAACTACTTCACGCTGAAGTTCTGGGGGAGCGACGTCTCGCCCTACAAGACGATCGCCTACGTCAACGGCGAGCAGATCGGCTACCGGCGCTCGGGCGACTACGAGGCGATCAACCTCGGGTCGAGCAAGGCGCTGCCGGGCCGGTTCTACTACAACACGATCATGCTGCCGCTCGGCCACACCCTGGGCCGGCGGGCCGTGGAGATGACGGTCCGGACGTACGACGCCGGGTTCGCCCAGCCCGTGACCGCCGACTCGCGCGGCTACTACCGGGCCTACACGCACACCACCGCGTACCTGGACGTCTCCGGCGAGAAGCAGGGGACGGTCACTCCGGACACGACGCCCGCGCCCGGGCCGGCCGACGCCGAGAAGCAGGCGATGGTCGACCGCTACCGGAAGAGCCAGATCGACCTGTTCAACCAGTACAGCGGGCAGCTCGACGCCTCGCCGACGGCGAAGCTGTCGATCGTCCGCTACCAGGACGACCTGCGCTTCTACGCCTCGGCGCTGCTGGAGCCGTGGACGCTGGCGAACACGCCCGAGCTGAAGAAGGCGGCGCTGGGACGGCTGTTCAAGGCGATCGACAACCACGTCAAGGACTACTACGCCGACACCCGGCTGCTGCTGCGGGGTGGCCACCAGGGCGACTGGGGCGGCTACTACGGGGCCCTGGGCGAGGCGCTGTACATCGTGGAGAACCTGATCCCCGAGGTGTACGGCACGAAGGAGTTCGAGGCGTTCCTGGACGAGCCTTTCGTCACCGGCACGCAGGACGGGCCGTCCTCGCTCAAGGGCGTGGACTGGGACGGCGGGGAGCTGTCCCGGCGCGAGGCGTACGAGCGGGTGCTGAAGGCCAACTTCGACTTCGCCCGCGCGCGCCTGTCCTACATCTACAACCAGGTGATGTACACCTACGAGGGCGCGTGGGAGGCGCACGAGGGCCTGCGGGTGATCGGGTCGCGCTTCTACGAGGGCAAGGCCAGGAGCCACCGGATCCTGCTGGAGGCGCTCGGCGTCGAGCCCTTCCTCGGCGAAGAGGTGCTGGTGGGGCCCGACGGCAAGGACCTGGACCTCTACCACTCGCTCTTCTACCACGACACCACCGCCCGCTTCACCGACGACTTCGCGCAGATCGTGGGCAAGGGCCTGGCCAGGAGCAAGCTCGGTCCCGACGGGCGCGTGGTGCGCCGCCTGCCGTACGGCGAGCACTACACCGGCATCACCAAGGCCGGTCTGACCAGGGAGAACACCTTCGTCGCCAACTACGGCGAGGCCACCAACTACCTGCCGGAGTACTTCTTCCGCACCTGGGGCCACCAGGGCGACGAGAAACTCAACGACGAGATCCTCAAGCTGGCGCTGAAGAACCTGCACGCCCGCGGCTTCACCCGCTACACCGGCACGGACGACGACGGCAAGCGGGTGGCCCTGGCGGAGATGGCCGTCGACGAGCGCAACGCGGCCTACCCGGGCTGGCCCGCGTACGCGCTGCGCAACACCGAGGGCCGCACGATGGAGTACGTCACGCTGGACAAGCACATGGCCGAGCACGCCGAGCGCTACGCGGGCGCGGAGTGGGAGCCGTACCGGCGCTACGCGAACGAGGCGGCCGGGTTCGTCCAGCAGCAGCTCGCCGACAACCAGTACTTCAACACCTTCTCCTCCGTGGAGGCGAAGCGGAAGTACGACATGTGGCTGCCCGAGACCTACGCCTACCTGCGCGCCCGTCCGGCGGCCGGGGCCGTGCTCCCGCAGACGGACTTCGCCGCGTACACGCCCGCGGAGCTCGCCGCCCTGGGCGTCGACCCGGCCCGCTACGAGCGGTTCGCGTTCGCGGACGTGGACGACATGTTCGTCTCCGTACGCGACGGCGACACCCGGATCTTCGGCTCGCTGTTCGAACGGCAGCGCGGCGTCGCCGGGAACGGGCGGCTGCACGTCCTGGACAAGGACCACCACAACGTCGTGCAGATCGCCACGGACACGCAGTTCGCCTACCGCGACTACAACCTGCGGATGGACAACATCGACGTCGACTTCATGGAGGACCAGCAGAAGGGCGACGGCGGCCTGCCGCAGGCCCTGGCCGGTGAGATCCTGCCCGCGGCCTACCAGCCGGGGGTCGGCACCGTGCGGCGGGAGAACTACGAGTTCGACACCCCCTACTCCGGATACGCCGACTTCCTGACCGCCCGTTACGGGAACTACGTGTTCGCCTTCAACACCACCCGGGACGACCACGGCAACAAGCGCTCGTTCTCGCTGGACGTGCCCGGCGACGCGGTGGACCTGGTCTCGGGCAGGCGGGTGGCCGGGGGCGCGGTGAGCGTGCCGCCCGAGACCGCGATGGTGCTGAGGCTGGACGGCGCCGTGGCCGAGCGGCCGAAGCCGCACCACGTGGACTTCGTCCAGGCCCTGCGCGACCGCGACGGCGTCACCCTCACCTGGAAGGCCGCCGCCGGTGCCGAGTCGTACACGATCAGGCGCGACGGCAAGGTGGTCGCCACCGGGGTCCGCGGCACGACGTACGAGGCCGGCAGGCAGTCCGGCGCCTACACCGTGACCGGCGTGAACCGCCACGGCTCCGGCTGGGCCTCGCAGGCCGTCCAGCCGCCCGCCGCGCCGGTGGACCGCGTCGGCGAGGTCGCGGGCCGCGTCAAGGCGGACGGGGACCGCGTCGAGCTCACCGGGGGCGACGGCAAGGGCCTCGGCGACGGCGACGACTACTACCTGGACAAGCGTGACATCAAGGACACCCTGCTGTTCTCGAACGAGGTGCTCACCGGCAGTGGTTCGGTCAGCGCCCGGATCGAGCAGGCGCGGGGCCCGGCCAGTGGCGTGCTGCTCCGAGCCGACGCCCGCTACATCTACTTCGGCGCGGACGCCTCGGGCCGGCTCGTCCTGCGCAACCGCACCCGCGACTCCCGGCACGACTGGCAGGACGACCGGCGCAGCCCGATCGACGCCGGCATCCAGGGATACACCGCGGCCGAGTACCCGTTCGTCAAGCTCGTACGGGATGCCGACGCCCAGATCGTGCGGGCGTGGGCGAGCAAGGACGGCCGGTCGTGGTCGTACGTGGCGGAGCTGTTCACGCCCTTCCCCGAAGGCGTGTACGCCGGGGTCGCGGCGGCCACGGCGGCCACGTTCAGCCACGTCACGGTGTCGCCCGACCGCGAAGGGACGCTGTACGCCCGGGTGGAGCGGGCCCGGGACCGGGTGACGCTGCGCTGGAGCAAGCCGGACGCCGCCACCCGGTTCACCGTCTACCGCAAGGACGGCGCGAGCGCCGCCTGGCGCCCGGTGCTGTCCAGCGCGCTGACCTTCGACTTCACCGACGAACCGCTGCGGCACGGCACCCGCTTCTACCGGATCGCGGCGATCGGCGCGGACGGCGCAGAACGGCCGGGCTCGGGCCTGCTGATGGCGACGGCCGAACCGCTCGCCACCGTGATCGCCGAAACGGAGAAGCTGCCCGCGGCCGACTACACCAAGGGCAGCCACTACCTGCTCACCCGGGCGATCGCCGAGGCGCGGGCGGGTGGCGACGAGGACGAGCTGATCGACCGGATCTACGCCGCCGTCGAGCAGCTCGTGCCGGTCGGCACGCTGCTCAAGAAGGTGACCGTCGAGCCGTCCATGGTGGAGGCGTCCACCGAACCGTGGGGAGGCGGCGGCACCAAGGCCCAGAACGGCTGGCGAGCCTTCGACGGCGACCTGGCCACCGCCACCGACACCACCACCTCGGCGGGCTGGATCGACGTGCGCCTGCCGGCGGCGGTCGCGCTGGACGCGCTCCGCTACCACCCGCGCTCCACCCACGTCACTCGCCTGAACGGTGCCGTGTTCAGGGGATCCGCCGACGGCGGCGCCACCTGGACCGACCTGCACACGGTCAGCGGGGTAGACGCGGCGCAGTGGTACTCCGTCCCGCTCCCGCGGACCGCGGCCTACCCGTGGCTGCGCATCGCCTTCCCGTCGGGCAACACCAACGTGGCGGAGATCGAGTTCCTGTCCATGAGCGACGACCGTACCCTGCTCGACCTGCTCATCGAGGAGGCCGAGGCCGTCGATCCGGGCCGCCGCACCCCCGAGCTGACCGCCGCGCTGGAGCACGCCCGCTCCGAGCTGAGCGGTCAGGAGCAGATCGACGCCGCGGCCGAGCGGCTGCGCGTCGCCCTCGCGAGCCTGTGACCCCGTACCCTCCAACCCCCTAAGGAGAGGTCATGTCCGCACGCACCCCCCACGTCACCCGTCGCGGAGCCCTCAAGACAGCGCTCAACACCGTGCTCGCCGCGGGCGCCGGCGCGGCCCTGCTGGGCCGCGCCGAGCCCGCCGCCGCGGCCAGTCACCCCGGCCTGCTGCACACGCAGGCCGACTTCGACCGCATGCGTTCGATGGTCAACGCCGGAGCCCAGCCGTGGAAGGCGGGCTGGGACCGGCTCGTGGCCAACTCCCACTCCCAGAGCACCTGGACGCCCAACCCGCAGGCGACGATCGTCCGCGGCGGCGACGGCCAGAACTACGGCATCCTCTACAACGACATCCACGCCGCCTACCAGAACGCGCTGCGCTGGAAGGTCAGCGGCAGCACCGCGCACGGCGACAAGGCGCGCGACATCCTCAACGCCTGGTCCGGCACGCTCACCACGGTCACCGGCAACGCCGACCGGTTCCTGGCCGCGGGCATCTACGGCTACCAGTTCGCCAACGTCGCCGAGATCATGCGCGGTTACGGCGGCTTCGACCTGGCCCGCTTCCAGCGGATGATGCTCAACGTCTTCCACCCGCTCAACGAGAGCTTCCTGACCAACCACAACGACGCCTGCATCACCAACTACTGGGCCAACTGGGATCTGTGCTCCATGAACTCGATCCTGGCCATCGGCGTGCTCTGCGACCGGCAGGACCTCATCGACCGGGCCGTCACGTACTTCAAGACGGGCGCGGGCAACGGCTCGATCGCGCACGCCATCCCGTTCCTGCACAGCGGCGGGCTCGCGCAGTGGCAGGAGAGCGGGCGCGACCAGGGCCACACCATGATGGGCGTCGGCCAGATGGGCGCCTTCTGCGAGATGGCCTGGAACCAGGGCATCGACCTGTACGGCTACGACGGCAACCGGTTCGCCCAGGCGTGCGAGTACATCGCCAAGTACAACCTGGGCGAGGACGTCCCGTTCACCGCCTACACCTGGGGCACCGGCCAGAACTGTGCCCAGCAGACGCACACCGCGATCTCCTCGGCCAGCCGCGGCGAGGTGCGGCCCGTCTGGGAGACCGTCTACCACCACTACGCCGTCAGGCGCGGCCTGGCGATGCCGTACTCGGCCGCGTTCGTCGCCAAGGTGCGGCCGGAGGGCGGCGGCGGCGACTACGGGCCCAACAGCGGCGGCTTCGACCAGCTCGGGTTCGGCACGCTCACGCACGCCAGGGTCCCCGGCGCCGCCACCCTCCCGACGGGGACGACGAGGTCGCTGCGCTCGGTCAACTATCCCGCCCGCTACGCCAGGCACCAGAACGACCTCGGCTACCTGCACGAGGTGAGCGCCTCCAGCGACGCCCAGACCCGCCAGGACGCCACCTTCACGATCGTGACGGGGCTCGCCGCGCCGAACGGCTACTCCCTGCGCGCCGCCGACGGCCGGTACCTGCGGCACTTCGGCTGGCGGGCGCGCCTGGGCGCCGACGACGGGACGGCCCAGTTCAGGGCCGACGCCACCTTCTACGCCGTCCCCGGCGCCGCGAGCGGCTCGGTACGCCTCGAATCGAGCAACTACCCCGGCCGCTTCCTGCGCCATCGCGGCTTCGAGCTCTGGGTGGACGCCTACGACGGCACGGCCGGGTTCCGCGACGACAGCTCCTTCACGGCCGTCACGGCCTGGGCCTGACCCCGTCACGGGCGGGCGGCGCCACCGTTCGGGTGCCGCCCGCCTATGGACAACGTTCTCTAGGGGCTACTGAAGGTGATCATGTCCTTCCTTTCCGGTTGTTTCCGGGAGATCGGCGGATCTTCACTGCTACCGTCCGGCCTTTCCGGCAGTAAACCCGAGAGAAAGAGAGACGGACCCCTATGTGGATCGCATTGGGTGTGATCGCCGCCCTGGTCGCGGGCGTGGCTCTGTGGTGGAAGTTCCGAGATCCGCTCAGAGGCGAGGACTTCTACAAGTTCCACGTCGAACGCAAGTGGGCCTGGGAGCTCATCCTCGACGACGAGCAGGAGCGGGCCTTCATGGCCGGGCTCGAGGCGTACGACGAGGAGAGCACGGTCTTCCCGCACCGCGAGTCCGGCGCGCTGCGCGTCTACGACCCGTCCATGATGATCTCGCTCTTCCTGCTCACCGAGCAGTTCGCCGCGATGGGCCCGCAGGCCCTGGCCGACCCGGCGGGCGCCGTACGCCACCTGATCGACCGCGCCGCGCACAGCGAGACCGGCGGCGTGCTGCACCTCGACGACGACTGGATGGCCGAGCCGGTCGACGGCATGGACAAGTACGACTTCACCAGCGCGATGATGAGCGCCACGCACGCCCAGGGCGTGGACGGCGGCGTCGGCGGCTACGGCGACGAGGACGGCGGCTACGGCATGCTGACCGTGCTCGTGGAGATGCCGCAGCACGTGGCCCGCATGTACGACGACGCCCACAGCCACGCCGCCCCCGGCGAGATCCGCAACCGGCTCGACGTCTACAAGGCCGTGATCGAGGAGCCGGAGCCCGAGTTCGTGGCGGGGCTGGAGAGCGCCGACGCCGAGCGCAGCCGCTTCACGAACACGCTGATGTACGACTACGGCCGGGTGCTCGCCGGATACCGGTCGATGCGCCCGCAGATGCCGCAGGCGCAGCCGTCCGACGTCATGTCCATGGTCATGGCGCGCATGCTCTCGGACAGCCTGCCCGGCATGACCTGGACCCGGCAGCCGTCCACCGAGCAGTACCAGCGCGCCCTGGAGCTGATCTCAACGAGGGGCTGACCCGCCGCGGGCGAACCGGCCCGCGAAGGTCCGCACGTCCGCCGACCTGCCCGCCAGGTCGGCCGCCCACTTGACCGCCGTCCTCAGCGACGGCTCCGGGGCGTGGTAGGACCTGTCGACCGACCACCACCAGGCCCGCTCCCGGGGCGGCTCGGCGGCCAGCGCGGCCGCCGCCAGCCCCGCCGGGTGGCCCGCCCGCTCCCAGAGCTCCTCCCACTGCGCGCGGCGCAGGCGCAGGTAGAGCAGGTTCTTGAGGTCGGCGAGCACGCCGAGGTCGTTGACGGTGGCCTCGGACAGGTCCAGCCCGTACAGGCGCGGGCACGACACGAGCGGCGCCAGGTCCACGGGGTTCGCGGTACGCAGCGTCAGCAGGCGCAGCGTGGCGTGGCCCGCCAGCGGCCACAGGTCGATCGCGTCCATGGCCAGGTCGAGCAGCTCCACCGGCGTGTCGCGGAGCGGGCCCAGGTCCGCTCCGGGCACGTTCTCCACGGTGATCTGCCACAGCGTCGGCGTCCCGCGCAGGGGCCGGAAGTCGGCCCAGGGGGCGTTGAGCACCGTCAGGCGTTCGATCCCCGCGCGCATGCCGCGCATGGAGGCCGCGTCGGCGCCGGCGACGACCAGCGTGCGGGGCTCCTCCTCCGGCTCCTCGGCGTCGATCCACAGCTCGCCCTGCTCGGCCCGGTACGCGCCCGCCCGCAGCGCGGCGACGTGCCGATGCAGCAGGCCGGTCACCGAGTCGGCGACGTAGACCGGGCCGTCGTCGTGGTGCACGCCCATGCGGATGACCTGGCCGGAGCGCCCGCCGGGGCCCGGCGCGAGGTCCACGGCCAGGAAGTCGCCGCCGGTGCTGGTGGCGAACGGGATCCAGCCCGGGTGGTCCGACGCCCGGCGCACCGCCAGCGGCGGGCCGGTGCTGGTGATCAACGGGGTGCGCAGGTGGTCACGCCAGGCGCGGCCCGCGGCCCACCAGCGGTTCTCCGGGCGGCTCTGGCTCACCAGCCTTTCCAGGCCGAACCAGGGGTACCGGTCCAGCAGCCCCTCGCCGCCGTCGCCGTCGATGTGCGCGTACAGGGCACGGAGGTCGTCGGGGAGCCCCATCGCGAGCTCGGCCCGGCGCGCCTCCGGCAGGGCGGGCGGCGGCGCGTACGTGTCCCGCCCCAGGATCCGGTCCCGCTCCCGCAAATAGGCGCCGAGCAGCGCGACCGCCTCCCGCGGGTCCCCCGCCTGCGTGGGCTCCACCGGGCCCTTCTGGAACGCCGCCGGCTCGGCCGGGAGCGCGTGCCGGTCGAGCACGTACAGGAATCCGCCGCCCTGGGCACGCTCCAGCGACTCGCTGATCACCGCCTCGAACCGCCCCTTGGCCTCGACCACCAGCTCGACGGTCAGATGATCGCCGGCCGGCCCCGCCAGCGTGTGCACGGCGCACAGCTCGGCGTGCAGGTCGACGTCACCGCCGCCGGCGCCGGGCTCGTACGTCAGGCCGCTGTGCCCGGATCCGCCGCCGGCGGTCGCGAACCCCCGCAGTTCGGCCCGGCGCCACTTCGGGGGTGCCGCGGCCGCGATCTTCTCGGCCATGGAACGGAGTACGTCGTCGATCACGCGGCCTTTCCCCACCCGACTCGATCTTGTGAACGGCCGGATCCGCACCCGGTCGCTTTGTCGGTGATGATCTCTAATCTCCCGCCCATGACACAAGTGATCCCGTTACCCGCCTGGCAGGAGCTGCGCGGCCTCGTCACCGACGAACGGGCCGAACCGGTGTCCTCCCCGTGGGTGTCCCGGATGCGGGACCTCCTGGCGTCCGGGCATCGGCCCCGGACAGCGAGGGAGCGGCGGGAGCGGTGACATATTTGCCTCCTGACGGCCGTTACTGAACCGGATAAGCTTGGGCGGTGATCCTTGATCAAATCCTGATTTATCCGCTGAAATCGGGTCAGGGTTGGGCGCGGTCCGAGGCGGTCGTCCACCCCTGGGGCCTGGACGGGGACCGGCGGTGGGCGGTCGTCGACGAGCACGGCGACAACCTGTGGCTGGGCGAGTTCCCGCGCCTGGCGTCCGTCGCCGCGCACCCCACCGCCGAGGACGGCCTGCGGCTCGCGGCGCGCGGGATGGAACCCCTGACCGTGCCGCCCGCCACCGGCGCTGCCACGCGGGTCGGCTTCACCGGCCTGGACAAGGCGGTGCTCGCCGACGACGCCGCGCACGCCTGGTTCAGCGAGCTGCTGGGACGCCCGGCCCGGCTGGTGTGGCTGGACGACCCCACACGGCGGACGATCGACCCGGCGCACGGCGGGTTGCCGGGTGAGGTGGTGAGCTTCGCGTGGGACGCGCCGCTCCTGCTCATCTCGGAGTCGTCCGCGCTCACCCTGGACGGGTGGCTGGCCGAGGAGGCCGCCAGGAACGGCGAGGATCCGCCCGGGCGGTTGTCACGGGTACGGTTCCGTCCCAGCGTGATCATCGAGGGCGCGGAGGCCTTCGCGGAGGAGGGCTGGCGCGAGGTGCGGATCGGCGACGTCCCCTTCCGGGTCTCGGAGATCTGCGACCGTTGCGCGGTGACGACGATCGATCCGGAGACCCAGGTGAAGGGCAAGGAGCCGCTGCGGACGCTGGCCCGGTACCACAAGTGGGACGGCAAGACCTGGTTCGGCATCCGCCTCGTCACCCTCGAGCCGGGCACGATCCGGGTGGGCGATCCGGTCAGCGCCCGCTGACCGGATCGATCGCGCACGGTGGCCGGCGAGGTGCCGGTCTCAGCAGTCGAGGTTCGGGCAGTTCAGGGCGAGCACGAGGCGGTCGCTGTCGTAGATGGCGTCGTAATCGCCGCGGAACTCGTTGACCAGCCATATCTCTCCGCTGGCCGGCCAGTAGGCGACGTTCTGCGCGTTGCCCGGGGCGGTGGTCATGTAGTGGACGTCGAGCGTGCCACGGTCGGCGGAGATCGTGACGCGGTGCAGGCAGGACTTGCGGAAATCCCCTGAGATGTTCGCCGTGCCGCCCGGCATGTAGGTGACGGCGGGCGCGCCGTCGGGACACAGCCCGACGAGGACGCCGTTGTCGCCGGTGAACACGCCGCCCTGCAGCTCCCAGACCGGGCTGGTCCATCCCTCGGTGGGGTGTACGAGCCCGTCGGAGCCGGTCTTGAGCAGGGCGGTGGACGGGTCGAGGGGCCAGCGCAGGATCTTCCCGCCGGAGGCGCCCCTCTTGTATTCGACGGTGGTCAGGTGGTCGGCGCCGCTCCGGTCGAGCGAGACGCCGTTCAGGCAGGGCCTGGTCAGGTCGAGGCTGGCGCACACCGCCGGGGAGTTGAGCCGGTAGTAGCCGATCTGCGGCAGGGCGAAGCCAGAGTATGCCGCCGAGCAGACGCCGCTCACGCAGCCGACGTTCCCTGACGTGGTGGAGTTCATCTTCCAGAAGTGGGTGAGGTCGAAGACGCGGACCAGCCGGTCGCCGCCGGACACGTCCGGGTCGCCGCCGGTGACGAGGAAGAGCTTGTTGCCGTACCACGAGATGCCGTCGGCGTGGGTGGCGATCTCGTGGAAGCCCTCAGCGGTGCCGTCGGGTTCGACCAGGACGACGTGCCGGTACGGGGCGCCCGACATTCCGGCGGTGACGTCGACGAAGGTGACCCTGGCGAGCCGGTTGGCTCCGTACTCGTGGGAGGCGCCGCTACGCCAGCTCACCGCGACGATCTTCCGGCCGGCGCAGCCGTCGCAGGGCGGGTAGAGCACCGAGCCGTTCATGCCGTCGCCGCTGCCCGTGATCCCCTGCGGGAACCAGTTCGCGGTCGTGTCGTCGGTGGCGTTCCAGCAGAATCCGCTGACCGGGACGGAGACGTGGAGGTCGGTGGGGTGGCAGATCGCGCGGGTGGTGTAGCCGCCGGCGATGACGGTGTCCATCCGCACCTTGGTCACCGGCAGCGTGGAGAGCACCGCGTCACGCGCCGACAGGGTCGAGGTGAACGCCAGCGGCCGGACCTGAGCCAGTTGCGCGGCCGTCAACGCGTAGCCGGTGGCCGCCTCGGCGGGCAGGGGGACGGCCAGCAGGGCGGTGAGGAGCAGGACCAGTGCGGCTAATCGCGTGACCACAGGTGGCCTCCGTTATTATGAAGGTTTCCTGCATTACTAACATCAACTTGGAGGGTGGTCAACGACATAGGGGAGGAATCGGGGGCTACTTAGTGAGGGCTCCTCCTAATGTGGCCTGTAGGTCGGCATCGTGGTCCGGGGCCGGAGCTTGGTCTCGTCCTCGCTGCCGGGTACGGCGGTCATGATGACGATCTTGAGCTCGGAGTCGCCGTCGGTCAGGATGTCGCAGTCCACCGTGACCGCTGCTGCGCCGCTCGGACGCCCCTGCGATCAGCAGCGGCAGGGGCTCCCTCGCCTTCACCCACGACCCCGGCCGGCCCGAATCGCACGTCATCGCGCCGCTGTACACCTCCTCGAAGGCGGCGCTGACGATGTTGACCACGCAATACGCGAAGGGGCTCAAGGGCATCCGCGTCAACGCCGCCGACCCCGGCTACACCGCGACCGACCTCAACGGTCACAGCGGCCCCCAGACCGTTGCCGAGGGCGTGGACGCGATCGTCGCCCTCGCCACCGAAGGGCCCGGCACCGGCACCGGACGCTTCGTCTCCCGCCATGGCGAGATCGCCTGGTCCTGAGACCGGGCCGTGCCGGAGTCGTCCCGGAGGACCGATGGATCCTCTCGCGTGACGCGAGTGCGACTGACGCACCTCAGCGGGGGCCGGGTGGTGCGTTGAAGCCGGCGCCGCCCGCCTCGTCGGCCCAGGCGATGCCGTGGGTGATCACCGAGTAGAAGGGGGCCGGCCTGGAGTCCGGCCAGTCCACCGGGATGGAGTCGGTGACCGGCCGGCGGTCTCAAGATCGCCTCCGGGATCAGGCGAACGCCCGATAGGGCTCACTCGGGCTGGTTGTCGGCCGAGCCGCCGACCGTGAACCGGGTGGTGACCCCCTCGTACATCAGATGGGCCGTGAGCCCTTCGGAGGCGTGGGGCAGGTTGTGGCAGTGGTCCATCCAGACGCCGGGGTTGTCGGCGACGAACGCGATCTCGTACGTCTGGCCGATCCCGACCTCGAGGGAGTCCACCCACCAGGGGCTGCCGGTGGCGGCCACGCCGTCGCGCGTGAGCACCACCGCGTGGTGGCCGTGCAGGTGCATGGGGTGCGCCTCGCCGCTGTTGTTGGAGATGCGCATCCGCACCACGTCACCCTCGGTCACGTGGAACATGGGCACGTCGGGGTACAGGTGGCCGTTGATCGTCCACCACACTCCGGGGACCCCGTCGAGGAAGCCGGGGCGGCGGCCCACGTCGTACTCGAAGCGCCGGTCGGGCTTGGCGGGGTCGAACCCGAGCGGCGCCCGGGTGCCGTACGTGAGCGGGTCGAGCGTCGCCGCCGGTCGCGGCACCGGGGGCGCGTCGTACGACGTCGAGCCGAGCACGACGCCGGCGGGACCGCCGAGGTGGATCCGCACGGGGGAGCCGTCCGCAGGCATGGTGACCTCGAGGTCGGCGCGTCCGCCGGCGGCCACCGCGACCGCCTGGTCCCGCACCGGCGCCGGCCCGCTGACCTCGGTGCCGTCCACGGCCACGAGCCGGTACGGCGCGCCGCTCACCCAGGCAGGCATGACGCCGTACTCGGTGTTGATCACCCGTACCCGGGTCCGCGCGCCGGGCGCCGCCTTGACCTGGACGTCGCCCTCGCGCCCGTTGACGGTGCGGATGCCGCCGTACAGGTGCACCAGTGCCACGACGTCTTGCACACCGGCGGTTTTGGCCGGCGCGACGACCAGCGCGCCGAGCAGGCCGCCGCGGACCTGTTCGTGTGACATCTGGTGCGAGTGGTACCAGAAGGTGCCCGCGCGGTCGGCGACGAACCGGTAGGTGAACTCCTTGCCGATGCCGACCGCGTCCTGGGTGACGCCAGCGACGCCGTCCGCGGCGTTGGGGACGTCGACGCCGTGCCAGTGCAGCGTGATGCCGCCCGGCACCGACTCGTTGACCAGCCGGACCTGGACCAGCCGGCCCTGGACGGCCTTGATGACCGGGCCGGGCGACTGCCCGTTGAGCGTGTAGCCGTCGAAGTCGCGGCCGGAGGCCAGCCGGAACCGCTGCTTGCGGGCCACCACGGTCACCGTGACGTCGGCCGGGCGGTCCGCGTCGGCGACCAGTTCCGTCACGTCGCGCCCGCCATGTTGAGCAGGGGCGTGGGCTGAGGCGCCTCCCATCGCATGCGCCCCGTGGTTCTGGGCGCCTCGCGGCCCGCCGCCGTAGTCCGCGTACCCCATGTCCATGACGGAGTACGCGGACGGCAGCAGGCTGGCCTGCCAGAGCCAGATCAGCGGCCCGAGCACGGCCGCCGTCGCGGCGCACGCGACGGCGGTGCGGACCCGGCCGCGATCCGGGCGGTTGCGACGCATGGGAAGCGCCGTCAGCCGCGGGCCGCGTGCTGCGACCCCGGCACGGCGGCCGAGGTCACGGCCGCGCCCCGGCGTGCCGCGTAGAGCGCCACGGTGAACAGCAGCAGCGCGTTGAGGCCGTGCACGAGGCCCACCATCGGGATGCTGTGGCCGACGAGGCCGAAGGTGATCTGCAGGACGACCAGCAGCAGCACCAGCCCGGCCGCCTTCACGGCCCCGGGGAGCTTCGCCCAGAACGAGGAGATCAGCAGGAGCAGCGCGAGGACCGGGATGACGAAGATCCCGTTCATGCCGTGGATCATGAGCCCGAGGGCCTCGGCGAACGGCGTCTCGCCGCTCTCCATGAGCGTCTTGTCGACCACGCCGCCCCCTTCGACCCACAGGCCGAGCCCGGCGTCGGCCCAGACCACCATCGACGCCTGCACGGCGACCTCGATCGCCACCAGGTAGGCCAAGACCTTGTAGACGTTTTTCATCGCATCCTCCCTGTCCGGTGTTGTCGCGAGTCACGTTAGGGAGGGTGACTTGGGGCGGAATGGTGGCAGACTTGGGACGGACTGAGAAGAGGTTCAGACCGGTCGTGCCAGTCGATACTGGGTGGGCGTGACGCCGTACGAGCGGGTGAACCAGCGGGTGAGGTGGGCCTGGTCGGTGAACCCGGCCTCGACGGCCACCCGGGCGGCCGGATGGCCCTGGGCGAGCAGGCGGCGGGCGGCGCGCAGCCGCAGCTGGCGCTGATAGTCGCTGGGCGCGAGCCCGTAGGCCGTGCGGAAGGCCCGGTAGACGGCGTACCGGCTGGAGCCGGTCCAGGCCGCGAGGTCGTCGGCGCTGATCGGCTCGGCGCGGCGGTCGTGGATCAGCTCGCGCGCCCTGGCGGCCAGCCGCGTGACGGCGGGCGCGCTGAGAGCGGCGGGCGGTCCGGGCGGCGTGCGCGCGGCCAGGCGCACGAGGGCGGCGACGGTGGAGGAGAGCAGCTCGTCGCGTTCGAGCGGGCCGGCGCCGTGCTGCAGTGCGGTGTGCAGCCGGCGCAGCCGCTCCGCGAGCACGGGTGAGCCGAGGACCGGCGCGGCGAACAGGGGCCGCCCCGCGGGGCGCCCGGTCAGATCCCGGAGCACGTCGGTGATCAGGTCCTCGCCGATGTGCACGATCCGGTACGTGAAGCCCAGCTCGTGGGCCGCGTGCCCGTCGTGCACCTCGTCGGGGTTGAACGCCATCACCATCCCGGCCGCGCTCGTGTGCCCGGCGCCACGGCAGGTGAAGGTCTGCGCGCCGTGCTCGGTGACGCCGAAGGAGTAGGTCTCGTGGCTGTGCCGGTGGTAGCGGTGGCGCAGGAAGCTCGCGTACATGGCCTCCAGCGGCATCCCGTCCGCGCGCCAGTAGCTGGTCCACTCCCGGGGCCCGCGGCGCTCGCCGGTCATCGCATCACCATCCGGTCATCGCCGCGCACGAGCGTACAAGACCGGCATGGCGCCCCGGGCGCAGGCTGGATCGCTGCCGCCGCGCCCGTCTCCTCTGTTCTCCGGCGCGGACCGGCGTGTCGCGGAGGTGAACCCATGGCAAGCACTGTAACGAGCGGCACCAAGCCGTACCTTCTGCTGGTCACGACGATGCTGCTGTGGGGGAGTGGCTTCGGTGCCTCCAAGGTGATCGTCGACCACCTGCCCCACTCCGTGGTCGCGACCCTGCGCTTCGGCGGCGGAGCCCTGGCGCTGCTGGTCGCCCTGCGGCTCTCCCAGCAGCCCGGCGGCCGGCGGCGGCCGCCGGTGCGCGACTGGGCGCGGGCGGCCGGCGCGGGCGTGCTGGGCGTCTTCGTCTACAACGTGCTGTTCTTCTGGGGGCTGTCGCTGGCTCCGGCGATCGACGGGAGCACCATCGTCCCGGTCATGAGTCCGGTGCTGACCACGTCGTTCCTGCTGGTCATGGGCCAGGAGCGGGCGTCGGTGGCGCGGGTGGCGGGGCTGGCGATCGGCGCGGCCGGGGCCGTGGTCTTCTTCGTGGGCTCGGGCGGGGAGGCGGGCGCGGGCCAGGGCCGGCTCGCCGGGGACCTGCTCTTCCTGCTGAGCGCCTGCTGCTGGGCGGCGTTCACGCTGATGGGCCGCCGCGTGCTCGCCGGCATCGACCCGCTCAAGGCGACGACGTACGCGACGGTGAGCGGGGCGGTGCTCCTGGCGATCTACAGCGCGCCGTCGGCCGCCGAGGTCGCCTGGCACGACGTGCCCGCCTACGTCTGGCTGAACGTGGCCTTCGTGGCGCTCGGCCCGACCGCGGTCGCGAACCTGCTGTACTACCGGGGCATCCGCGACGTGGGGCCGGCGTCGGCGTCGATCATGATGTTCGTCGTGCCCGTCGTCGGGACCGCGTGCTCCGCCCTGTTCCTGGGGGAGTCGTTCGGCACCGTGCAGTCGGTGGGCGCGGCCGTGCTGCTCGTCGGCGCAGTCCTCGCCGTCACCCAGGGCAGGCTCCCGGTACGGCGGCGCGCTATCGTTCAAGAGCCCACGTCACCCCGTCATTGAGGAAGCATGACCATCTACCGGTTGCCCGCCAACACACCCCGCTCGTTCTACCGGGGTGAAGGGCGCATCGGCAGGTTCCGCGGCGTCCGTCCCGCCGATGACCCGTACTTTCCGGAGGACTGGATCGCCTCGACCACGAGCCGGCACGGCGCGGCGCCCGCGGGACTGACCACGCTGCCCGACGGCCGGTCGCTGGCCGAGGCGATCGCCGGAGATCCCGTGTGGTGGCTGGGGGAGCGGCACGTCGCCGAGCACGGCGCGGACCCGGCGATCCTGGTGAAGCTGCTCGACGCGGGCGAGCGCCTGCCGCTGCACGTGCACCCCGACCGCCGCTTCGCCGCCGCCCACCTGGCCTCGCCGTACGGGAAGACCGAGGCGTGGGTGATCGTCTCGGCCGAGCCGGGGGCGGCGGTGCACCTCGGCTTCGCCAGGGACGTCGAGCCGGGCGAGCTGGCCGGCTGGGTCGCGGACCAGCGGATCGACCGGATGCTCGACGCCACCAACCGGGTGCCGGTGCGGGCCGGCGACGCCATCCTCTGCCCCGCGGGCCTGCCGCACGCCATCGGGGCCGGGGTCCTCATGGTCGAGGTGCAGGAGCCGACCGACTTCTCCGTGCTGCTGGAGTGGGCGGGCTTCGACATCGACGGCTCGGCCGCCGGGCACCTGGGGCTCGGCTACGACCAGGCGCTCGCCTGCGTCGACAGGAGCGGCTGGGGTGAGGAAGGGCTCGCCGAGCTGAGCCGCGCCCGCCGCCCGTCGGCCGACGCCCGGCCCGGGGTCCAGCGGCTCTTCACCGAGCTCGCCGACGAGTTCTTCGCGGCCGAGCGGCTGCGGCCCGATCCGGTCAGCGTGCTGGAGCCGGCGTACTCGGTCGTCGTGATCACCGCCGGTGCCGGCTCCGTCGAGTGCGAGCACGGCGCGCCGCTCCAGGTCGGGGCCGGGGACACGCTGCTCGTCCCGTACGCGGCCGGGAAGTGCGCGCTGCGCGGCGACGTCACGGCGGTGCGCTGCAAACCGGTGTGAACCGACGGGAGTCAGGCGATCCGCGGCAGGTCGGCGAGGCGGACCTGCCCGTGCAGCGGCCGTCCCGTGACGAACCGTTCGACCTCGCCCACTGCGTACTCGCCCAGCGCGCGCAGCTCCCTGCCCCGGGCGCCGCTGACGTGCGGGGTCACCCAGACCCCGGGCGCGGACAGCAGGGGATGGCCCGCCGGCAGGGGTTCGGGGTCGGTGACGTCGAGGATCGCGTTGAGCCTGCCGGACACGCACTCGCCGGTGAGCGCCTCGGTGTCGACGAGCGTGCCGCGGGCGGTGTTGATCAGCGTGGCGCCGACGTGCCCGATCTGCGCGCGCACGGCGAGCGGCGGGCGGCCTGCCACCATGCGGCCGAGCTCACCCTCGCCGGGGTGGGGTCAATGGCACGTGAAGCGGAGGTCGACGGCCGGATGGCCGGGCGGGACGTGTAGCCGCAGGCGGTGGACGGTGTCGGGACGGCCGTGGTGGTCGCGGGTGGCGAGCGTCTCGACCGTCGCCGCGAACCCGGGATGGTCGAGGGTGACCAGGCCGTCCCAGCTCACCCGGTCGCCGCGCGCCTCGGGGCGGATCCGGCTGATGAACACCTCCTCGACCGGGACGTCGCCGGTGAACTCGTCACGCAGGTCGAGCCGGCCGTCCCGGTGCCAGCGGAAGCGGCGGACCACGGGCGACGGGTAGGCGGAGCTGAGGTCGAGCGCGAAGGTCAGGCCGTCGGGCGTCTCGGCGTACTCCAGCACCTCGGCGCGCCCGCCGCGCTGGGGGACGCCGCCGACGACCGGGAGCGAGTGGCCCTCCGCCGAGGGGTGCAGGAAGGTGTGGCGCCGGTCGCCGAAGTAGTCCCGCGTGTACTCGCCGGCCCCGAGGTCGTCCAGCACGTTGCGGCCGCCGGCCCTGAGGACGAAATGGCCGAGGTCGTCGTGGTTGTGCGGCTCGTCGTTGTGTCCGCCCTTGGCCGCGAAGCCGTGGCCGCGCTCCCCCCGGTCCACCACCCAGGCCAGGTCGGGCAGGTAGCTGGTGGTCTCCACCGGCCGTGACGGCACCGGGCGGTACCAGGCGAGCGTCCTGGACAGGTGGCCCCACCGGTAGCAGTGGTCGGCGTGGAAGGAGGGGACGGCGTCCGGCCCGGGGGTGCCGAAACGCTCGGCCAGCCTGGTGAGCAGGCCGGCCGGGAGGAACGGGTCGTCCGTCGTGTCCGAGAACGGCACGTGCCCGCCGTCGGCGAAGCGCACCCGGTGCGGGAACGCGGCCATCGCGGCCACCCTGGGATGGTCGAGCAGATCCTCCCCGGTACGCTCGCGCAGCGCCTCGGCGAAGTAGACGAAGTAGCCGAACCCGTAGACCCAGTACGCGACGCCTTCGACGCAGCCGCCGTCGTCCCCGTACCCGTCCAGGAACCGCCGCATCGCGGCCCGGCATCGCGCCAGCACCGGCTCCGGGTCGTCCAGCACGGCGAGCGCCGCCATCCCGGCGGCGCCCCCGCACACCGCCTCCCAGTTGTTGCCGAACCCCTCCCACTCCATGGGACGCGGGTCCAGGAACCGGTCGAGGACCCGGTTCCCGACCTCGGCGCGGGCCCGCTCGCCGACCACCGGGTCCACCCGCCCGGCGAGCTCGGCCAGCGTGTGGGCGGTCTCGCAGGCGAACAGGTCGACGGGCATCGACCGGTGGGCGGGCAGCACCCACGTGTACTCGTCGCAGGTCGCCCACACCACGTCGTCGAGCGCGTCCCCCAAGGGATCACGCAGGGCCAGAGCCGCGAGCCTGGCGCGGCGGCCGAAGTAGCGCCGCTCGTAGCCCAGCCGCTCTCCCGTGCGTCCGTACTCGCGGAAGGCCGTGTACGGCAGTCCGGGCAGCGGCTCGTCGCTCGCCGCGATCTCGCGGATCTCGCGTTCCAGAGCGGACAGCACGGGTCCGATCATAAAGAAACGGGCGGCTCGGCATTTCGCCGGGCCGCCCGCTTCGCCGGGTCAGCCGCTGGTGAGCGTGAAGCCCTGCTCGGTGCCGAAGGCGGTGATGCGGTCCTGCCACGCCTTCAGCGCGCCGGCCAGGTCGCCGCCGCCGTCGATGGCCTGGCCCACGGTGTCCTTGAAGACGCTGTTGGCGTACACCTGGAACGGCAGGTACTGCCAGTCGGGGCGGACGGCGGCCGAGGCGTCGCCCAGGACCTGGTTGATCTTCTGCCCGCCGAAGAAGTCCAGCGGCGCGTCACGGAAGGCCGGGTCGTCGAGCAGCGCCTTCGTGGCGGGGAACAGCCCGGCCTCGGAGTTCAGCGACTTGACGGCCTCCGGGTCGGAGTTGAGCCACTCGGCGAAGGCGACGGCGGCCGGGATGTTCTTGCTCTGCGGGATGACCGCGACCGACGAGCCGCCGTTCTCGGAGTTCATCGGCTTGGCCGCGTCGAACTGCGGCATCGGGGCGACCGCCCACTTGCCCTTCGTCTTGGGGATGGAGTTGATGATGCCGTTCGGGGCCCAGGCGCCGGTCAGCCAGGCCGCGTACTTGCCGGAGCCCATGCCCTTCCACCACTCGTCCGTCCAGCCGGGCTGCGGGTCCACCAGCTTCTCGCCGAGCAGGGTGGTCCAGGTGCCGACCCACTGCTTGACGCCGGGGTCGGAGGACAGCGTGACGCCGACCGAGCTCTCGCCCGAGGTCTTGAACGGCGCGCCGCCCGCCTGCCAGATCATGCTGTCCACGCCGCCGGCGTCACCGGGGTCGATGGTGGTGAGGAAGTTGTCCGGGTTGTCGGCCTTGATCTTCTTGGCCGCGTCCACGAACTCGGCCCACGTGGTCGGGGGCTTGATCTTCAGCTTGTCGAAGATGTCCTTGCGGTAGAACATCGCCATGGGGCCGGTGTCCTGCGGGATGCCGTAGACGCCGCCGTTGATCGCCACCTGGCCCCACGCGGCGGGGGCGAACTTGTCCTTCAACGAGGCGGCGCCGTAGTCCGCCAGGTTGACGACCTGCTTGGCCAGCGCGAACTGCGGGAGCGCGAAGTACTCGACCTGCGCCACGTCGGGCGCGCCGGAGCCGGCCTTGATCGCGGTCTGCAACTTGGTGTACTGGTCGGCGGACTGCCCCGCGTTCACCACGTTGACCTTGATGTTCGGATATTTCGCCTGGAAGCGGGCGACGGTCTTCTCGACCCCCGTGACCCAGGTCCAGAACGTCAGCTCGGCCGGCTTGCTCAGCGCGTCCTGGACGGCCGCCGTCGCGCTCGGGGCGGCGGCCGGTGCGGTGGCGCCCCCTCCAGAACCGCCACCGCACGCGGCCAGCGCCAGCGACAGGGCCGCGGCGACACCGGCGGTCATCGCATGTCTTCTCATGATGTTTCCTCACTCACGGGGGGTTACTGCTTGACGCTTCCGGTGGCCAGGCCCGACTGCCAGTACCGCTGGAGCACCAGGAAGGCGACGATCAACGGCACGATGGACAGCAGGCTGCCGGTCAGGATGAGCTGGTAGCTGGCGTCTCCGGCGCCGGAGGTGCCGCTGTTGGCCTGGGCGTTCCACTGGTTCAGCCCGACGGTGAGCGGGAACCAGTCCGGCGTGTTCAGCACGATCAGCGGCAGGAAGTAGTTGTTCCAGGTCGCGACCAGCGCGAAGAGCAGCACCGTGACGAACCCGGGGGCCAGCAGTCGCAGGGCGATGGTGCGGAAGATCCTGAACTCGCCCGCGCCGTCGATGCGGGCCGACTCCAGGATCGAGTCGGGCACGGCGTCGGCCGCGTAGACCCGCATCAGATAGAGGCCGAACGGGCTGCACAGCGCCGGGATGAGCACCGCCCACGGGGTGTCGACGAGCCCGACCTGGCTGAAGAGCAGGTACGTCGGCACCGCCAGGGCCGTGCCCGGGATGGAGATCGCGCCGAGCACCATCGCGAACAGCAGCTTGCGGCCCGGGAAGTCGTACTTCGCCAGCGCGTACCCGCCGAGAGTGGCCAGCAGGGCGGCGCCGCCCGCGCCCACCACGGCGTAGAGCACGGTGTTGCCGAACCAGCGCAGGAAGATGCCGTTCTGGTAGCTCAGGGTGTCGCCGATGTTGGCGAACAGGTGGAAGTCCCCGCCGAACCAGAGCCCGAAGGTCGAGAACAGGTCGCCGCTGCTCTTGCTGGCGTTGGCCAGCAGCCAGAACAGCGGGAGCACCGCATACGCGAACATCACCAGCATGATCACGGTGAGGCTGATGCTCTTCCTGCGGCGCCCGGGGACGCCGGTCACAGGGGCGTTCACAGGGTCTGCTCCCTTCTCGCCGTGATGAGCTGCACGGCGTACGCGACCACGACGGTGACGAGGCCGAGGACCACGGCGACGGCGGCCGAGTAGTTGATCTGCTGGCCGTTGAAGGCGAGGTTGTAGGCGTACATGTTGGGCGTGTAGCCGGTCGAGATCACCGCGGGCGCGAGCTTCTGCAGGATGTTCGGCTCATTGAAGAGCTGGAAGCTGCCGATGATCGAGAAGATCGTCGCCACGAGCAGCGCGGGGCGCAGGGCGGGCAGCTTGATGCTCCAGGCGATGCGGATGGCGCCCGCGCCGTCCATCTCGGCGGCCTCGTAGAGCTCCTCGGGGATGGCCCGCAGCGCGGCGTACAGGATGATCATGTTGTAGCCGACGTACTCCCAGGTCACCATGTTGCCGATGGAGGTCAGCATCCAGGGGCGCGACAGCAGGTCGGGGGCCGTGACACCGAGCGCGTCGCCGATCTGGCCGACCAGGCCGAACTGGTCGCCGTACATGTAGCCCCACAAGAGGGCCGCCACCACGGCCGGCACCGCGTACGGCATGAAGATCGAGATGCGGAACAGCGACGGCCAGCGCAGCCGGCCGCTGTCGATGGCGAGCGCGCACCCCAGGGCGATGAGCAGCATGACGGGCACCTGCACGACCAGGAAGAGCGCCACGCGGAGGAGACCCGCCCCGAACAGCGCGTCGCCCAGGGCGCGGGTGTAGTTGGCCACGCCGGAGAAGACCGTGCCGCCGATGAGGCGGTCCTGGAAGAAGCTGAGGTAGATCGCGTACGCCAGCGGCGCGACCACCGCGACCAGGAAGACCACGAAGAACGGCAGGAAGAAGGCGTAGCCGGCGACCCGCAGGCGCAGGAGCGGCCGGCCGAGGCCGGGCCGCGCGGCCCGCGCGGTCATGTCGCGCTCCTCTGCGATGTTCGCGCTGCCACGAATACTGGCACTGAGCTCTCCTTGTCGGGGGCCATCTGCGGCGGATGAGCCGCGCTGCTACCTGCGCCACCGTGGGCCTGCCCGCTGCGGTAGCTGCGATGATCATGTGTTTACGTAAACATGAAGAAGGTGTCCCGTAGTCTGGAGCCGCCGCAGGATCATGTCAATAGGTAACCGTCAGTTAACATGCGTGGCGATTTGGTGGTCTTTTATGTCGATCTCTCGCGGCCATTGACGACTGGGGCGTGTTTACGTAAACATCTGGCGAGAGCATCGGACGATCAGAGGTGGCAGTTGGACGGGACGACCCAGGAATCACCGGCGGGACGACGCTCGCGCAGGCGGCCGTCCATGGCCGACGTCGCCGCGATGGCCGGGGTCTCCAGCCAGACGGTCTCCCGGGTGGTCAACAACCGCAGCAACGTCGAGGAGGAGACCCGCCAGCGCGTGCTGTCGGCCATGCGGGTCCTCGGCTACCGGCCCAACACCGCTGCGCGTGCCCTGGTCACCGGCCAGTTCCGTACCCTGGGCCTGATCAGCTTCGGGCTGTCCAGCTTCGGCAACGCCCGCACCGTCGACGCCGTCACCAGGGCGGCGCAGCGCGCCGGCTACACCGTGAACATGATCGCCGTCGAGTCGCAGACCGAGCAGGCCGTGCACGAGGCGTTCGACCAGCTCACGGTGCAGGCGGTCGACGGCATCGTGCTCATCGAGGCGCAGATCCTCGACACCCCGTCGCTCCGGCTGCCGCCGGGCGTCCCGGTCGTGATGGCCGACGGCGACGTCAGCCACCGCCACCCCATGGTGGACACCGACCAGGCCCTCGGCGCCCGGCTCATCACCCGCCACCTGCTCGACCTCGGTCACGAGACCGTCTGGCACGTCGCCGGGCCCGAAGACTCCTACGCCGCGCGGCGCCGGGCCGAGTCCTGGCACGCCACCCTCAAGGAGGCGGGGGCCGCCACTCCCCAGTTACTGTTCGGCGACTGGAGCGCGGCCAGCGGCTACAAGGCGGGCCGCGAGCTGGCGCGGCGGCCCGGCGTGACGGCCGTCTTCGCCGCCAACGACCAGATGGCCCTCGGCGTGATGCGCGCGATGATCGAGGCGGGTCACCGCGTCCCCGAGGACGTCAGCATCGCCGGCTTCGACGACCTCGACGAGTCGGCCTACCTCTCCCCGCCGCTCACCACCGTCCGCCAGGACTTCGACGTGGTGGCCGAGAAGATCGTGGCGCTCATGATCGGCCAGATCGAGACCGGGGCGGCCCCGTCCGCCACCGCTTTCGTCGCCCCCGAGCTGGTCGTCCGGCAGAGCACCGGCGCGCCACCCCGTACGTGACCCAGAAAGAAGGGAGGAGCGGCGGACCTCGCCCCGGCGAGGCCGCCGCGCCGACGATGAACGCCGTTCCTCGCGATGTCAGCCCGGTCTCCGGGACCGCCGGCACCCCGTCACCGGCCGAGCGGCTCCGGCGCCGGCTCGGCGGTGTGGCCTTCGGCGGCGACTACAACCCCGAGCAGTGGCCGGCCGAGACCAGGGCGGAGGACCTGCGCCTCATGGCCGAGGCCCGGGTGAACCTCGTCACCGTCGGCGTGTTCGGCTGGGCCCGCGTGGAGCCGGCGCGCGGCGCGTACGACTTCTCCCTCTTCGACCAGGTCCTGGATGACCTGCACGCGCACGGGATCACCGCCGACCTGGCCACCATGACGGCCTCGCCGCCGCCCTGGCTGGTCCACGAGCATCCCGAGATCCTGCCGGTCACCGCCGACGGGACCGTGCTCGGCCCCGGCGGGCGGCAGCACTTCTGCCCGTCCAGCCCGGTCTACCGCGAACGCGCCGCGCTGCTGGCGGAGCGGCTGGCCGAGCACTATCGCGGCCACCCGGCCCTCGGCCTGTGGCACGTCGGCAACGAGTACGGCTGCCACATCCCCGCCTGCTACTGCGAGGTGTCGGCGGACGACTTCCGCCGCTGGCTGCGCGAGCGGTACGGCGACGACATCGAGGCGCTGAACGACGCCTGGTCGACGGACTTCTGGGCGCAGCGCTACGCCACCTTCGACCACATCCGGCCGCCCCGCGTGGCTCCGACGTACCCCAATCCGGCCCAGCAGCTCGACTACCTGCGCTTCGGCAACGAGGCGCTGCGCGCCTGCTACGACCTGGAGGCCGGCATCCTGCGGCGCGTCACCCCCGACGTGCCGATCACCACGAACTTCCTGGCCGGCCTGAAGGCCGTGGACGTCTTCGACTGGGCGCCCGGGCTGGACGTCGTCGCGGTCGACTCCTACCCCGACCCCCACGACGAGCGGCCGCACCTCGGCCCCGGCCTGGTGTACGACACGATGCGCGGAGCCGGCGGCGGGGACCCGTGGATCCTCATGGAGCAGGCGCCGAGCGCGGTGAACTGGCGGGCCAGGAACGCCGTCAAGCAGCCGGGCCAGATGCGGCTGTGGAGCTGGCAGGCGGTCGCGCACGGCGCCGACGCGGTCCTCTACTTCCAGTGGCGGCAGTCACGGGGCGGCGCCGAGAAGTTCCACTCCGGCATGGTGCCGCACGCGGGCGCCGACAGCAGGGTCTACCGCGAGATCGTGGCGCTCGGCAGGGAGCTGGCCTCGGTGCCCGACCTGGCCGGCACGCGGGTGCGCAACCAGGTGGCGATCCTGCTCGACTGGAACAGCTGGTGGGCGCTCGAGCTCGACTCCCACCCCTCCGACGGCGTGCGCCAGCAGGACCGCCTGCTCGACCACTACGGACCCCTGTTCGAGCTCGGCGCGGGCGTGGACGTGGTGCCGCCGTCGGCCGACCTGACCGGCTACCGGCTCGTCGTCGTGCCCAACCTGTACCTGCTGGCGGGCGAGGACGCGCGGCGCGTCTCGGCGTACGTCGCCGGCGGCGGCGCGCTGGTCGTCTCGTTCTTCAGCGGCATCGTGGACGAGCACGACCGGGTCCACCTGGGCGGCTATCCCGCGCCGCTGCGTGAGGTCCTCGGGGTGCGGGTCGAGGAGTTCTGGCCGGCGGCCGAGCACGAGACGTTCCCCGTACGGGGCTGCGGGGCGTTGGCGCACCTCGAGGGGACGGCCGACCTGTGGCGCGAGGACCTGCGCCTCACCGGGGCCGAGCCCGAGGTCGTCTTCGACGGTCCCGACGGCCGCCCGGCCGTGACCAGGCACGACTTCGGCGAGGGAACCGCCCGCTACCTGTCGACCCGCCTCGACGAGCCCGCCATGCGGGCGGTCCTCGCGCGGGCGCTCGCCGAGGCGGGCGTCACGCCCGCCGTCGAAGGGCTGCCTCCGGGGGTCCAGGCGAGCGTGCGCGCCGGCGCCGGCCGCCGCTTCCTGATCCTGCTGAACCACACCGGCGAGAAGCACGACGTCACCCCCGGCGGCGAGTGGACCGACGCCCTCTCCGGCGAGGACGTCGAGTCCGTCACGCTGCCGCCCTCGGGCGTCGCCGTGCTGCGATCCGTGGCGGGTCAGTAGACGAAGGGCCAGCCCGCGCTGTCGTATCCGAGGAGGTTGATCCCCAGCAGGGGCGCGCCGTTGTCGGCGTAGTAGTGGTAGTAGAGCACCTCGGCGTCGCTGTCGGGGACCACCGCCTGGTGGCCCGGCCCGTGCACGCTCCCGTGCCCGGCCAGGACCTGGGTGCCGCCGCCCGAGGTCATGGCGACGCCGTTGCGGTCCACGTACGGGCCGGTGACGCTGCTCGAACGGCCGACCATGATCCGATAGGTGCTGCTCGCCCCCTGGCAGCAGGCGTCGAACGACACCCACAGGTAGTAGTACGAGCCGTGCCGGAAGATGAACGGCGCCTCGATCGCGGTCGTGCCGGTGCGCTGGGCCAGGCCGGTGATCGAGGTGCCGAGGCGCTTGCCGGTGGCGGGGTCGAGCTGGATGAGCTTGATCCCGGTCCAGAACGACCCGAAGGAGAGCCACCAGCGGCCCTGGGCGTCCACGACGAGGTTCGGGTCGATGGCGTTGTAGTTGCTCGACGAGGTGGTGGAGATGATCATGCCCTGGTTCGCCCAGGAGCCTGACGCGCCCGTGGTGCTGGTGGCCAGGAAGATCGCCGAATTGCGCGAGCCGAACGTCGACGCCGAGTAGTAGAGGTAGTAGCGCCCGTTGCGGTAGGAGATGTCGGGCGCCCACAGGCTGGCGCTGCCGCCGGTGTACGACGTGGTCCACGGCGCGCCGCCTCATGACGAGGGCGGCTCGGTCAGCTCGCGCAGGCGGCGCAGCAGCGCGGCCTGGCGGGCATGCGCGCGTACGACCAGCACCAGCGCCCCCGCGACGAACAGCCCTCCGACCGCCAGCGGCAGCCCGAGCCCGGTGCCGCGCTGGACGGCGAAGGCGGCCAGCACACCAGTGGTGGTGAGCGAGGCGGCCAGGCCGAGCCAGGCGGCGATCACCCGGTCGGCGGCGAACAACGGCACCCGGCGCGTCACCAGCCAGCCGCCGTAGCAGGCCCAGGCCAGGCAGAACACGGTGAGCGTCGCGAAGGCCAGGTGCGTGCGTTCCGGCAGCGGCCCGGGCTCGCTCCACCACAGCGCGCCCGCGAACAGCGCCCCGGCCGACCCGGCGGCCAGCGCCACCACCGCCCGGAGCCGCCGCTTCGGCGACAGCGCGGGCTCGAGCCGCTCGATCATCTCTCGCGCCGACAGGCGCGGTTCGTCCTCGGTCATGCCCGGGATCCCTTCTCCTCGAGGTGTTCACGCAGCAGGCGACGGGCACGGTTGAGCCGGGACTTGACCGTGCCAGCGGGGATCCGGCAGATCTGCGCGCAGTCCTCCACCGACAGGTCCTCCAGGTAGAACAGGACGAGGATCTCCCGCTCCAGCACCGGCAGCTCCGACAGGGCGCTCACCAGCTCGGCCCGGTCCACCATGGCGTCCAGTGCGGCCTCCACCGGGTCCTCGGCGACCACGACGCGGGTGGCGAGCTCCTCCCGGGCGTACTGGCTGCGCAGGCGGTCGGTCACCGACCGGCGGGCGATCGTGAACAGCCAGGGCGCGAACCGGGCGGGCTCCCTCAGCCGCGGCAGGCCCCGGATCACGGCCAGCCACACCTCCTGGCTCACGTCGTCGGCCCGCTCGGCGTCCAGCATGCGCCGTACGTACGTCCACACCGGCACCCGCCAGCGCTCCACCAGCTCGGCCAGTGCCGCCCGCTCACCCAACTGGGCGCGGACCACCAGCAGCTCATCGGTCATCTCGTCCTCCCGTCACCCAGCACAGTCGGACGAGAAGCCGGCCAGGTTCACCCTTCGGCCGAAAGTACTACGCTGCCGGCGGCCGAAAGGCGGAACGAGCACGAGCCCTTCCGCCGATGAACCGGCCCCGCCCCCGTTGCCACCATCGAGCCATGACCCCTACGAAGGCGGGCCGGCTCATCCCGGCCGGACTGCTCGTACTCAGCGCCGTCCCCGTGCTCGCGGGCGCCGCCCGCGCGGCCGAGCTGGCCGGCGGCGCCGCCATCCTCCCGGACGGCGCCCGCTTCCACGCCGACCCCGTGCCCGTGATGCTGCACATCGTCGGCGTCACCGTTTACAGCGTCCTGGGCGCCTTCCAATTCGCGCCCGGCTTCCGCCGCCGCAGGCCCGCCTGGCATCGGGCGGCCGGGCGGGTGCTGGTGCCGTGCGGCCTGCTCGCGGCGCTCACCGGCCTGTGGATGACCCTGTTCTCCGACCTTCCCGCCGACGACACCGGACTCCTGACCGTCTTCCGCCTGGCGGCCGGCACGGCTATGGCCGGCTCCCTCGCCCTCGGCTTCGCCGCGATCCTGCGGCGCGACGTCGCCCGGCACCGCGCCTGGATGATCCGCGCCTACGCGCTCGGCATGGGCGCGGGCACGCAGGCGGTGCTCTTCGCCGTCTGGTACGCGGCTACGGGCGGCGATGCCCATGCCGTCGCCAGGGCACTGCTCCACGGCCTGGCCTGGGGCATCAACCTCGCCGTGGCCGAATGGGCCATCCGCAGGACGGCCCCCGGTCAGCCGTTCGGCGGGGCGGATCAGCCGTTCGGCGGGGTGAGGGGCTCAGCCGCCGATTCATGACATGGACGGATGTGTGGCTCGCTGCCGGATTGAGAGGCTGACGGCTCCTAGCCAGTCGGAAGGAGCGAGAACACATGCCAGAAGCGCGCGAGGGACAAACGGGCGCGGCGGTGAGCCGTCGTGGGGTGCTCGCCGGTGCGGGCGCCGCGGCGGTCACCCTGCTGGGCACGGGCGACGCCGAGGCCCAGGCCGCGCCGGAGGCGTTCGGGCCGGTGACCGTACGTCCGGGCGACATCCGCTACGACCAGCTGCTGCGCGGCAACAACTTCCGCTTCGTCGGCCGCCCGGACGAGATCCGCGTGGCCGGGTCGACCGAGCAGGTGGTGCGCGCGGTGCAGGAGGCGGTGCGGTCCGGCCGGCGGGTCGCGGTACGCAGCGGCGGTCACTGCTTCGAGAACTTCACCGCCGACCCGGCGGTGCGGATGCTGCTGGACCTGTCCCCGATGGACGCGGTCGGCTACGACGCCGGCCGGCGGGCGTTCTCCGTGCAACCCGGCGCCACCCTCGGCCACGTGTACCGGACGCTGCTCACCGGCTGGGGCGTGACGATCCCCGGCGGCAGCTGCCCCGAGGTGGGCGCCGGTGGGCACTTCGCGGGCGGCGGGTACGGGGCGCTGTCCCGGCGGTACGGCTCGGTGGTGGATCACCTGTACGGCGTGGAGGTCGTGGTGGTCGACCGCGACGGCACCGCCCGCGCGGTCGTCGCCACCCGTGACCCGGACGATCCGAACCACGACCTGTGGTGGGCGCACACCGGCGGTGGCGGCGGCAACTTCGGCGTGGTCACCCGGTACTGGCTGCGCTCGCCCGGCGTCACCGGCACCGACCCGTCCCGGCTGCTGCCCCCGGCGCCGCGGCGGATGGTGCAGCACGTGGTCATCTGGTCCTGGGAGCACATGACCGAGCAGGCGCTCACCGGGCTGATGCGTAACTTCGGAAACTGGCACGAGCGCAACAGCGCGCCCGGCTCCCCGCACGCCGGGTTGTACGGGATCCTCCTGATCTCGCACCGCGTCGGCGGGACCGTCACGCTGGTGTCGCAGATCGACGCGGACCTCCCCGGCGCCGACGGCATGGTGACCGACTTCGTGTCCGCGGTGACCGCCGGCGTCGACCTCACCCCGGCGCTCGACCTGCGGCGGACGATGCCGTGGTTGCACCGGATGACCTGGCCGGGCAGCGGCGAGCCGGGTGACGTGATCAACCGGCGGTACAAGATAAAGGCCGCCTACCTGCGACGCTCGCTCACCGAGCCCCAGCTCGCGGCCGTCTACCGCAACCTGACGAACTCCACCGGCGGGCCGGACGCCGGCATGCTGCTGGTCGGCTACGGCGGCCAGGTCCGCGCGGTGGCACCAGGGGCCACCGCGACCGCCCAGCGGGACGTGGTCATGAAGGCGGTCTACCAGACGATCTGGCGCGACGAGGCGGACGACGCGGCCAACCTCGCCTGGGTCCGCGAGTTCTACCGCGACGTGTACGCCGGCACCGGCGGCGTGCCCGTGCCCGGCGAGGTCAATGACGGCTCCTACATCAACTACCCGGACGCCGACCTGGCCGACCCCGCGTGGAACACCTCGGGCGTGCCCGCGCAGACGCTCTACTACAAGGACAACTACCCGCGCCTGCAGCGGGTGAAGGCCCGGTGGGACCCGCGCAACGTCTTCCGGCACGCGCTGGCCGTCGAACCTCCCCAGGCCGGTTGACCGGCATCCGGGCTAGATTGTCCGCCGGGGGCAGGCGCCGGGGAGGAGGACGCGGATGAGCGATCCGCCGGCACGGTGGTCCGTGGCGTTGACCGTCGGGCCGTACGCGTTGCTGGCGTTGCTGACCGGTGTCACCGTGGCCTTCAAGAGCTCGGCGGGCGAGTCCCTGGTCGTCGACCTGGTCCTGTGCGCGCTGACGGCGGCGTGGATGCTGGGCGTCTTCACGCTCCGTCCCGCCTGGCGCGGGCGGGCGCCGGTGATGGCGGTGTTCTGCGCGGTGCTGATCCTGCTCATGGCGATCCTGGCGATCAGGGACCCGTGGTTCGGGGCCTTCACCCCCGCCGGGTACGTCTACGCCTTCCGGCTCCTGCGCTGGCCGTGGCAGCCGGTCGGCGTCGGCGCGGTGGCGGTGGTGGCGGGCACGGCGCAGGCGTACGGCGTGGACAAGACCACGGTCGCCGGCCTGGCCACCTACGCCGCCGTCGTGGCCGCGAACGCGCTCCCCATGTGCGCCTTCGCCTGGTTCGCCCGGCGCGGCGCCCGGCAGAACGAGGAGCGGGAGCGCGCGCTCCAGGAGGCCCGCGAGGCGAACCGCAGGCTGGCGGCGTCGCTGGCGGAGAACGCGGCCCTGCACGAACGGCTGCTGGCGCAGGCGCGCAACGCCGGCGTGCAGGACGAGCGGCAGCGGATGGCGCGGGAGATCCACGACACCCTGGCGCAGGGGCTGACCGGCATCGTCAGCCAGCTGCGCGCGGCCGAGCACGCCGGCGACGACCCGGCGGCCTGGCGCGGGCACGTCGCCGCCGCGACCAAGCTGGCCAGGGAGAGCCTGTCGGAGGCGCGGCGGTCGGTGCACGCGCTGCGTCCCGAGCCGCTGCGATCGGCCATGCTGAGCGAGGCGCTGGCGGGCGTCGCCGAGCGCTGGTCGGCACTGCACGAGATCCCGGTCCAGGTCACGACGACCGGTACGGCGTGGCCGATCCGGCCGGAGGCGGAGGCCGCGTTGCTCAGGATCGCGCAGGAGGCCCTGGCCAACGTGGCCAAGCACGCGCGGGCGACCAGGGTGGGGGTGACGCTGTCGTATCTGGAGCACGAGACGGCCCTGGACGTCCGCGACGACGGCGGCGGCTTCGACCCGGCCCAACTCGACAACGCGCTGGACGCCGCCGCCGACGGCTTCCGGGCCGATCGCGGCGGGTTCGGCCTGATCGCGATGCGGCAGCGGATGGAGAGCCTGTCCGGCACGCTGCAGGTCGAGTCGGAGCCGGGCGCCGGCACGGGCATCTCGGCCCGCGTCCCCGCCGAGCGGGCGGAGGTGAGCGCGTGAGCCGCCCCGCCGGCCCGATCGGGCTGCTGATCGTGGATGATCATCCGGTGGTCAGGGACGGGCTCGCCGGCATGTTCGCCCGTGACCCGGAGTTCGAGGTGCTCGGCGAGGCCGCCGACGGGGCCGAGGCGGTCCGGCTGGCCCAGGCCCTGCGTCCGGACGTGATCCTCATGGACCTGCGGATGCCCGGCATGGACGGGGTGAGCGCGACCAGGGAGCTCGCCGAGCGGGGGAGCCAGGCCCGCGTGCTGGTGCTGACCACGTACGACACCGACAGCCACGTGCTCCCCGCGATCGAGGCCGGCGCCACCGGATACCTCCTCAAGGACGCTCCCCGCGACGAGCTGCTGCGCGCGGTCCGGGCGGCGGCCCGGGGCGAGGCGGTGCTCGCGCCGTCGGTGGCGGCCCTGTTGATGAGCCGGGTACGCCGGCCCGCCCCGGGGCCGCTCAGCCCGCGCGAGGTAGAAGTGCTGCACCTGGTGGCGGCCGGAGCCACGAACCGGGAGGCGGCGGCCAAGCTGTTCCTCACCGAGGCCACCGTCAAGTCCCACATGCTGAACATCTACGCCAAGCTCGGGGTGAACGACCGCGCCGCTGCCGTCACCGAGGCGTTCAACCGGGGGCTGCTCGTCCCGCGAAATCCCGGGTCCTGACGGGTCATCGCCGGATACGGTCTGATCATGCGCGTTCATCGACCTGGATTCGTGGCACTCGCCGTACTGGCCGCGTTGTCCGGTGGGTGCGGTGGCGCCGCGCCGGCCCCTGGTGGGGCGGGCCTGCCCGCGCCGCCGGGCACGGGCAAGGGGCCGCTGGCGGGCAAGGTCGTGGTCCTCGATCCCGGGCACAACGGCGGGAACGCCGCGCACCCCGAGCAGGTCAACCGCCAGGTCGACATCATCACCAAGAGCAAGGCCTGTAACGCCGTCGGCTTCAAGACCGCAGACGGGTACGAGGAGAACGCCTTCGCCTGGAGCGTCACCCAGCACCTCAGGCCGCTCCTGGAGACGATGGGCGCCCAGGTCGTGCTCACCCGGAGCAACGACGAGGGCATCGGTCCCTGCGTCACCGAGCGGGCGGCCATCGGGAACGAGGCCAGGGCGGACGCGGTGGTGTCCATCCACGGCGACAGCGGCAAGCCGAGCGGGCACGGGTTCCACGTGATCACCCCCGGGCTGATCGCCGGGCGCAACGACGAGGTCATCGAGCCGTCCCGCAAGCTCGGGCTGGCGATCCGCGACGCGTACCGGGACGGCACCGGCATGCCGTACGCGAACTACCGAGGCGAGGACGGCCTGCGGTCGCGCACCGACCTGGGCGGGCTCAACCTGTCGACGCGGCCGGTCGTGTTCATCGAGTGCGGCAACATGCGCAACGCGGGCGACGCCGCCAAGATGACCGACGTCGCCTTCCGCAAGCGCATCGCCGGCTCGCTGGCGAACGGGATCAAGAACTATCTCACCGGCGCCTGACCGAGCCGCGGCGCCGGTCAGTACGTGGCGGGCAGCTGGGTGGTCAGGCCGGCGGTCACGGCGAACGAGACGGACGTGATGCTCGCGGTGGCGGCGGCCAGGCCGGTGGCGGTGGCGCGCAGGGCGATGGTGCCGGGCGTGCGGGAGGCCCGGATGAAGACCCGGTTCACGCCCGCCTCGGTGTCCAGGTAGGGCTTGTGGACGCTGCCTGGTTTGCCCGGGTTGAAGCCGCCCAGGAAGGCGGCCGGGCCGGTGAGCGTGAAGTCGACCCGGGCCTGGTGGGTGGGCATCCGGCGGCCCTGCGCGTCCACGGCCTCGACGTCGAAGAAGGCGATGTCGCTGCCGTCCGCGCGTAATCCGCCGGGCGCGGTGCGCGGCGTCAGCCGGAGCGCGGTGGCGGCGCCGGTGGTCGTCTTGGAGGTGCGGACGATCTCCTGACCGGCCGCGTCGTAGCCGACGGCGGTGATCGTGCCGGACTGCCAGCCGACCCCGGCGAAGGAGTACAGGAAGTCCTGGGTCGCGGAGGTGTCGTTTCCCACCTGGGTGCCGTTGACGAGCAGCTGCACACGGCGGACGTGGGAGGAGGCCATGACGTACACGGTCTTGGCGGTGCCGGCGGGGTAGGTCCAGTGCCCGATGATGTGGATGTCCGGGGTGGGGCTCTGCATGACGCGGAAGGTGTGCAGCGACTCCTTGGGGATGCGGACCGCGTCGACCCGGCCGGACAGCCGGGCACACTCCCAGTTGTACTGGCGGCCGTGCTGGTTGGAGTCGGCCCAGACGAGGGCGGCGGCGCCGGAGTAGCGGCGATCGCCGGGCCCCTGGATGCGCTGCCCCCAGAACTCGTAGCGGGTGGCGGCGGCGTGCGGGCCGGCGAAGTCCTCGGAGGTCAGGTGGTACGTGACGTCCGGGCCGGTCACGTAGCCGAAGTCCGGGGGAGAGTAGTCGTCCCAGACGCGCCGCGGCGCCTCGTCCCGCGTGTACTCGCACTCGATGATGGGCTTGCGGTCACGGGCGTAGACCGAATAGTGCCGGTTGAGCATGGTGCCGACGTATTCGGCGGCGTCCACCGCCGCGGTCCCGCCGTACGCGGAGTCGTCGGAGATGGCGCGGCAGCCCATCGCCCGGCCGCCGTTCGGGTCCCAGGTCTTGCGCAGGTCGGTCATCTGGCGCATGTGATCGGCGGTGATCCAGTTGTTGCCGGCCTCCCAGAACAGGATGCTGGGGCTGTTGCGGAAGTAGATGAGCACGTCGCGCATGAGCTCGACCCGCTGCTCCCACTGCCGGCCGGTGGCGTCGGACTCCTTGTCGCCCGCGGGCTGGACGGAGACGATGCCGTACCGGTCGGTCATGCGGATGTTCGCCGGGGAGGTGGCGACGTGCATCCAGCGGATCAGGTTGGCGTTGCTGTCGCGGATCATCTCGCCGTCGAGGTGCGTCATCCACTCCGGCACGGCCCCGCCGATGGCGGCCCACTCGTTGGTGGCGCGGACGGCGTAGCCGGTGAGGAAGACGTGCTTGTCGTTGATGTGAACGCCGCCGCCGCTCGTCCCGCCCTTGAACTCCGCCTTCCGGAACCCGGTGACGATCGGGTACGCGTCCAGCACGGTACCGCCCTCCGAGAGGACCACCTCCACGGTGTAGAGGTAGGGCCGGCCGGGCTCCCAGAAACGCAGCTGGCTGATCCGCTGCGACAGCTTGACGATCTGCGTCTGCCCGGCGGCCAGCGTGACCGGCGATCCGGTGATGGTGGCGCGGACCTGGCCGTCGGCCTGGACGACGTTCGCGGAGACCGTGACGGTGCGGGCCGAGGTCTGCTCGTTGCGGACCTGGGCCTCGACGTTGACGGTCGCCGTCGCGCCGGAGACGTTCACGACGCTCGGGTAGACGTACGTGCCGACGGTCCGCAGGTTGGTGTAGAGCGGCAGCGTGAAGTACGTCCTGGGCAGCACGTACATGCGCACGTTGCGGGTCAGCCCGCCATAGGTGGGGTTGAAGTCGCGGGTGTCCCACTGGAAGGCCGTGCCGGTGGACTGCTCGGGCCGCCATTTGGTGTTGTCGGCCTTGACCGCGATCACGTTCTCGGCGCCGAAGAGCACCTGGCCGGTGATGTCGAAGCCGAACGGCGTGACGCCGTACTCGTACAGGCCCACCTGGGTGCCGTTGACGTAGACCGTGGCCGCCTGCCGGACACCCTCGAACTCCAGCAGCACCTTCTGTCCGGCGTGCGCGGCCGGGAGGGTGAACCGTTTGCGGTACCAGACCGGCTGCATCGCGACGGCGGACTCGCCGGAGCTGGTGATGTAGTTGTCGAAGGAGTCCACGTCGTTGAAGGTGTGCGGGACGCTCACGGCCGCCCATGCCGAGTCGTCGAAGGAGGGCGCCTGCGCGTTCGCCACGTCCTGCTTGACGAACCGCCAGTCCGGGTTGAGGTTGTAGACCACGCGGCCGCTCGCCGTCGCGGCGGTCGCCTCGTCGGCGCGGGTGAGCCCGGCGGCGCCCAGCGCCAGTGCGCCGGCGGCGGCCAGCACCGTCCTCCTGCGCACGCCGGAGGCGGGTTCGATCGCTTGTCCCATGGGTCTTCTCCTGCCGGGTCAGACGTTGAGGAATCCGTCCATGGCGGCGGTGGGCCGCAGGGTGGCGGGGTCCCACGCCCCGCTGCCGTAGGTCGCGAACGGCGAGTAGACCTCGGGCTCCCAGGAGAACGTGCCGAGGCCGCCGAAGCTCTTCAGGCCGGTGACGAAGGCGCGGAGCGAGTCGCGCACCTGGGTGGGCTTGTTCAGCGGGCCACCGTACTCGACGTGCATGACCGGTTTGCCGTACGTGCTCTGGATGGTGTGCATGTTGTCCAGCACCGGGGCCACGTTGCCGCCCTGGGCGTAGGAGGACAGGCCGGTGATGTCCCATCGGCCGCCGTTGTCCCGGTAGGCGTTGAGGAAGTTCTGGACGCCGGCGAGGTTCTGCGGCTGGGCCAGGTGCACCAGCACGGGCGTGGCCGGGAAGACGTGCTTGACCATGTCGTAGGCGGCGTTGAGCAGGCCGGTCATCTGGGCGGGGCGGCTGATGCTGCCGACCGGCTTGCAGATGCCGGAGTTGGTCTCGTTGCCGATCTGCACCCATGCGGGCGTGACGTTGTTGTACTTGATCACGTTCATGGTGTGGTAGACGTAGTCGTACATCGCGTCCAGCATCTGGCTGTAGCTCATCGAGGCCCAGGCGGCGGGCGGGTTCTGCACCCCGACCGAGTTCCAGGTGTCGCCGAAGTGATAGTCGATGAGCACGGACAGCCCCGCGTTCTTGCAGCGTACGGCCATCGCCGCGGTCTCCTCGACGGCACAGTGGCCGTGCACCGGGTCGCCGGAGGGGTTGACCCAGGTGCGCAGGCGGATCGCGGTGATGCCGTACCCCTTGAGGATGGTGAACAGGTCCTGGGCGGTCCCGGCACCGTTGCGCCAGCTCCGGCCCTGCGCCTCCATCTGCGGCATCCAGCTGATGTCGGCGCCCTTGACGAAGGTCGCCGCCTGAGCCTCCGGCGTTCCCGTGCCCGCGCCCAGCGCGAGCGCGCCGGCGCCGAGGAGGACTGCCCGCCTGCTCAGCCCGGCGGGTACGGACGTGTGCATGTCTGCCATGACCGACTTCCCCTTCGTAGGGTTAAAGCGGTTTAACCGTAAGAATCGAGTCTGGGAGCGTCAAGGTCGGCTGTCAGCGACGTGGTGAGACCAGGGAGACGGGCCTGCTGGGCCGGGAATGCCCGCTGAAAGTTTCATGCCGCGTGAAAGCGTTTCCGCGCTCACAGGGAGCGGACGCGGACGTCCCGGAGCGCGCTCCGCACGAAGCTCTCGTCGCCCGAGGCGGCCAGGTAGAAGCCCGCGCGGCAGGCGCTGCCCGAGATGGTGTGGCGTGGGTCGAGGGCGACGGTCGCCCGGCCCTGCCGTTCGCAGTCGGGGTCGTGTCGGCCGACGGGGGCCAGCACCAGCATGCGGCGGCTCAGCCCGCCGAGCCACAGCTGCGGGCCGACGAGCACGCCGTCGCGGATCTCGCCGGGGCGCGACAGACGCAGCGGCCCGCCGGCCGACAGGGTGAGGAAGCCGTCGGGGGTGAGCGTGCCGCGCAGGTTCTGCGCCCAGGCCCGCCGCTGCTCGAAGGTCATCCCGGCCCGCTCGTCCTGCAACGCGATCCGCCAGTCGCCGAACGCGAAGAGCAGGACGGGGCCGGCGGTGTCCACCCCGAGCGGCCCGGGCCAGAGCGTGACGTCGCCGGTGAGGCGGCGGATCATCGGCCGGCCGGCGGCGGTCTCGGCCTCGCCGTACAGCGGGGCGGTCAGGGAGCGGAACGTCTCGCCCTTCCCAGCGCCGGTGAGGGTGCCGCTGGTGTACGGCCGGGCCCCCAGCGACGCCAGGTTCAGGCCGGCCGGGTAGGTCACCTCCGCCCGCGACCCGTCGGGGAACGTGACCCGCAACGTCCTGGACCCGCCCGTCCCGCTCGCCTCCGGGTAGACGGCGTTGGGATTCACGGTGACCGCCTCGCGCACCGGCTCCGGCTTTGGTGTGGGGCGGCTCGTCTCCGGGTTCGTGAGAATCCCGATGAGCGCCCCGATGAGCGACACCGCCGCGAGAGCGACCAGCACCGCGATCCCTGCCCGGCGTGGCCTGCGCGGGCCCTGCTCGATGATGTCGACCCGGCCCGCGGTCATCGGCCTTCCTCTGTCGTACGGCTGTCCCCACCCAGTTCAGACCATCGGCGGGTGCGACGCCACGCCGGGCACGCGAATGTGATCCAGCGCACTATTCCCGTTAACTTCTCTGACGGGCGAATGTCGGTTTGATCGACATACTGTCGGCGTGGCCGCACCCCCTCAAGGAGGTTCGTCGATGGAACGCCGTAATTTCCTGCGCGCGACCGTGCTCGGCGCGAGCACCGTCGCCTTCTCCGGCAGTCTGTGGCAGGGCGCCGCCCTGGCCGCACCGGCGCAGAACGCCCCCGGTCCCTACGGCCCGCTGCAGGCCGCCGACGCCAACGGCATCCAGTTGCCGGCCGGCTTCACCAGCCAGGTGATCGCCCGCTCCGGCCAGTCCGTCCCGGGCACGTCCTACACCTGGCACAGCGCCCCTGACGGAGGCGCCTGCTTCGCCGACGGCAGTGGCTGGATCTACGTCTCCAACTCCGAGATCAATCCCGGCGGCGGCGCCTCGGCCATCCGCTTCGACTCCGGCGGAGCCGTCACCTCGGCGAACCGGATCCTGTCCGGCACCCGGCAGAACTGCGCGGGCGGGAAGACGCCCTGGAACACGTGGCTGTCGTGCGAGGAGGTCAGCCTGGGCTTCGTCTACGAGACCTACCCGTTCGGCGGCACCGCCGTGCAGCGGCCCGCGATGGGCCGCTTCAAGCACGAGGCCGCCGCGGCCGACCCCGTACGGCAGGTGATCTACCTCACCGAGGACGAGACCAACGGGCGTTTCTACCGGTTCGTCCCCACGACGTGGGGCGACCTGTCCTCCGGCACCCTCCAGGTGCTGGTGGCGGGATCCGCCACGTCGGGCTCGTTCACCTGGGCGAACGTCCCGGACCCGGACGGCTCGCCGACGGCGACGCGCAGCCAGGTGTCCGGCTCCAAGTCGTTCAACGGCGGCGAGGGCTGCCACTACGCCGACGACACGGTCTGGTTCACCACGAAGGGCGACAACCGGGTGTGGCAGGTCAACCTGACCGGCAACACCTACGAACTCGCCTATGACGACAGCCTCGTCAGCCCCGGCACCCCGCCGCTCACCGGCGTCGACAACGTCACCGGCTCCACCTACGGCGACCTGTACGTGGCCGAGGACGGCGGCAACATGGAGATCTGCCTGATCACTCCCGACGACAAGATCTCCGCGTTCCTGCGGATCGGCGGCCAGAGCTCGTCGGAGATCACCGGCCCGGCCTTCAACCCCGCGGGCAACCGGCTGTACTTCTCCTCCCAGCGCGGCACCTCGGGGTCGTCGTCCGGCGGCATCACCTACTGCGTGACCGGCCCGTTCCGGACCTGACCCGGAAAAGCCTGAATGGGTCGCCGGAGTGATCCGGCGACCCATTCACGTCAGCCGCGCGGGTTCCAGCCTGCGACGTCGACGTCCAGCCCGAGACGGCGAGCGATGTCGTCCCACTTCACATACTTGAAGTTGGTGTTCTCGCGCACCTCGCCCTCCGGATCCGTCGCCTCGGGGGTGTTGGCGCCGTCGTGGGTGACGAACAGGCCCTTGGGGAAGCGGCGGCCGAGCGGCACGTTGATCACCATCGTCCCGTCGCTGCCCTGCACACCGTCGATGCCGCCGCTCTCGCCGACGCGGAAGGAGCCGAGGTAGGCGTTCTCGCCTCTGCGGTCATAGACGGCGAAGGTGCCGCTGCCCTGGCTGGAGGCGATCAGGTAGCCCTTGCCGTCCTTGCCGTAATAGATGGTCAGGCCCTCGGCGTCCGCCGTCAGGTGGTCGCCGCCGTATCCGGGGTCGGTTCCGGGGGAGCACTCCTCGGTGGCGGGGTCGTAGGTGGCCGGTACGCCGTACTCGCGGACCCGGTCGACCAGCTTCGGTGAGCCGGTGAGATCGCCGGAGATGCGCCAGATGCCAACGTCCTCCTGGGCCGCGTAGAGCGTGCCGGTCTGGGCATCGACCACCATGCCTTCGATCTGCGGGCCCACGCCAGGCTCGTCGCACGGGGTCCAGCTCTGGCCGTTCGGAAGGGTGAAGCTCGATGGGAGATCGATGGTCCGGAGCGTCGTGTAGCCGATCTTGCCGCCAGGGGCGTCGGTGAGCTTCAGCAGCGCGAGCCGCGTGGTGTGCCGGCGGCTGACCAGGACGTAGGTGCCCGAGCCCCGCTTCCACGTCGCGAGGCCGTACACGGTCTCGGCGTCGTTCACCTCCGCCTGGGTCGCGTTGAAGATGAACGGCGCGGCGGGGTCGGTGACGTCGGTGAGCGGCTGCCGGTTCTGGCCCGCCCTCGCCGGATTGATCCGGTAGACGCGCAGCTTGTCGGAACCACGGTCGGAGGCGACGAAGAGATCCGACCGGCCCGCCTTGGACGCGTGCCCGTAGACGACGTCCACGTTGTTCAGCCGGCCCGGCTCGTCGTCCTGACCCGGCGCGGCCGGTGCGGGCAGGTGCTGGAGCTGCCTGCCGTCCAGGTCGTAGAGGTACAGGCCGCCCTCCTTGGCGCTGGTCGCGATCAGGCTCTCCGCCGGAGAGGTGGGGTGGACCCAGATCGCCGGGTCGTCGCCGTTGGCATTGCCGCCGGCCTCGTCGTCGAACAGCGGCGGGGTCTCGACCCGCGGTTCGACGGCGGGCAGGTCTTGCGCGGTCGCCGGTGGGACCAGGGCACCGAACAGGCCGATCGTCAGCGCTGCGGACGCCAGCGAGGTCAGGGGGCGCATCGACTTCTCCTCATCAAGGAACCTTGCTGCCTTGATCCTCATGAGCGAAGCCGACCGGACCATGAACCGAACCGGAACTTCCGCCCAAATCGAGACGCCGCCCCGCAGCCCTGTGGGACCGGCCTGTCGCCGGTGGGCGACGCGCCTGATCGCCTGTCCGTCGGCGAGGTCTACCGGCGGGCGCTGTTCCGGCGAGTCACGGCTCGCGCGTGACGGGCGCGAGCCACATCCCGACGAGCGCGTCGATCAGGCCGGTCGCGGCGTCGTGCCAGGTGGCGCGGGGTGTGGGGGCGCCTTCGGCGAGCGCGCGCTCACGGTCGGCGCACGTGAGCACGATCAGCTGGCGGGCCATGTCGCCGCGCTCGGCCCGCACTTCGGCGGGCAGCTCGGGCAGGCACCGGTTGAACCCCTCGACGGTCTGCCGCAGCGAGGGGGAGGAGCGGGTCTCGTCGCCCATGATCGCGCGGAGCGCGGGGTCGGTCATCACCTGGGCGACGAAGCGGGCGTACCACGTGGGGGAGCCGAGGTCCGCCAGGTGCTCGGTGACCGGGCGCACCATGCAGGCGACCCAGTCGCGCACGTCGGCGGAGTCGCCGAGCTCGGCCACCATCCGCTCGCGGATCCGCTCGACCGGTTCGGCGTGTTTGCGGGCGATCGCGCGTACGAGGTGGGTCTTGGTGCCGAAGTGGTAGCCGACAGCCGCGTTGTTGCCCTGCCCGGCGGCCTCGCTGACCTGGCGGTTGGAGACGGCGAGCACGCCGTGCTCGGCGAACAGCTGCTCCGCCGCCGCGAGGATCCGCTCGCGGGTCACTCCGGCGCGCTCGGCGCGTACGGTCTTGCCGGTCATCGGCACCACCGTACCGGAACGTCACGCCTGCTCACGAGGACCTCCTTCGGGGGCCTGACCGTCGGTTGTGTTCAGTAAATCGACGCTGTTAGCCTTAAGTCAAGCGACTGATTTACTAATACCTCGTCGTTTGCTTCCCTCAACCCCGCAACGGAGACCTCGCATGGCCAACATCCCCGCCCGCCGCGCCCACGCGGCCGACCCCCCGCGGTCGAGCACCTTCGTGGTGGTGCTCGCCTTCGCCGGGATCGTGGTGTCGTTGATGCAGACCCTGGTGATCCCGCTGGTTCCCGAGCTGCCCAAGCTCCTGGGAGCCCCGGCGTCCGACACCACCTGGGCGATCACCGCCACCCTGCTCGCCAGCGCGGTCGCCACACCGGTGGTGGGACGGCTGGGTGACATGTTCGGCAAGCGGCGCATGCTCCTGCTCAGCCTGATCCTGCTGGTCGCCGGGTCGGTCGTGTGCGCCTTCAGCGACTCCCTGACGCCCATGATCGTCGGGCGGGCTCTGCAGGGCCTGGCCTCCGGCGTGATCCCGCTCGGCATCAGCATCATGCGCGACGAGCTGCCCGCCGAACGGCTCGGCTCCGCGACCGCGCTCATGAGCGCCTCGCTCGGCGTGGGCGGCGCCCTGGGCCTGCCCGCCGCCGCCCTCATCGCCGAGAACGCCGACTGGCACGTGCTGTTCTGGACCGCGGCCGGGCTCGGCGTTGTGGCCCTGGTCCTGGTGCTGGCCCTCGTGCCCGAGTCCGCGGTGCGCAGCGGCGGGCGCTTCGACCTGGTCGGCGCCGTCGGGCTGTCGGCCGCGCTGGTGTGCCTGCTCCTGGCGATCTCCAAGGGCGCCAGTTGGGGCTGGGGCGACCCGCTCACGATCGGCCTGTTCGCCGCGGCGGTCGTGGTGCTGCTGCTGTGGGGCTGGTGGGAGCTGAGCACCCGCGAGCCGATGGTGGACCTGCGCACCACCGCGCGGCGTCAGGTGCTGTTCACCAACCTCGCCTCCACCATGATGGGCTTCTCGATGTTCGCCATGTCCCTGGTGCTGCCGCAGCTGCTGCAGCTGCCGGAGGCCACCGGCTACGGACTGGGCCAGTCGATGCTGGCGGTGGGCCTGGTGATGGCGCCGTCCGGCCTGGTGATGATGGTGCTGGCGCCGCTGTCGGCCCGCCTGTCCGCGGCCAAGGGGCCCAAAGTCACCCTGATGATCGGCGCCGTCATCGTCGCCGCCGGTTACGCGCTCAACATCGGGCTGATGTCCGAGATCTGGCACCTCGTCCTGGTCTCCTGCATCATCGGGGCCGGCATCGGATTCGCGTACGCCTCCATGCCCGCCCTCGTCATGGGGGCCGTGCCGGTGTCCGAGACGGCCGCCGCCAACAGCCTCAACACCCTCATGCGCGCCGTCGGCACCTCCGTCTCCAGCGCCGTGGCGGGCGTCGTCCTGTCGCAGATGACCACCACGTTCGGCCCCGTCGCCCTCCCCTCCGAGGACGGCTTCCGCGTCGTCATGGGCATCGGCGCCGGAGCCGCCCTCCTCGCCTTCGTCCTGGCCGCCTTCCTCCCGCGCCGGAGCGCCGCCGCAGCCACCACGGCGCACGCCGCCGCCCCGGCGCCTTCCGCGCAGGGGCCCGCGCAGGTGGCCGAGCCCGCGTACGCGGCGGTGGGCACCGCCTGGACGGACGCGCCGGACGGCGGCGTCGAGATCCGCGGCATCGTCAGCGGCGACGACGGCCACGCGGTCGGCCACGCCACGCTGACGCTGATCGACTCGCGTGGCCACCAGCTCTCCCGGGCCGTGACCCTGGCCGACGGCGGGTACGCCATCTGGACGCCCGGCATGGGCACCTACGTCCTGATCGCGTCGGCCGCCGAACGCGACCCGCAGGTGGCCACCCTCGTCGTGGGCGACCGGCCGGTCGACTTCAACCTGATCCTCACCGGCTCGAACAAGCTGACCGGGGTGGTGCGCAACCTGGAGGGCAAGCCGGTGTCCGGGGCGGTCGTCGTGCTGACCGACGTCCGCGGCGAGGTCGTCACCACGGGCGCGACCGACGGGGAGGGCTCCTACAGCCTGTCCGGCGTGACCTCGGGCGGCTACACGCTCGCGGTCAGCGCGGACTCCTTCCGCCCGGCCGCCGTCCCGGTCGAGGTCGCCGGCGCCGGCCACACCAGGCAGGACGTCGAGCTGCGGCCCGGCGCCCGGATCCGCGGCACCGTACGGGTGGGCGACGGCGGCCCGCTGAACGACGCGCGGGTGACGCTGCTGGACGCGGCCGGGAACGTGGTCGGCACCACGACGACCGGCGAGGACGGCGCGTACGCCTTCGCCGACCTGACCGGCGGCCAGTACACGCTCATCGCCACCGGATACCCGCCCGTGGCCGACACCGTGAGCATCAACGGCCGCGACGACGACCGCGACCTGTGGCTGGTCCACGCCGACTGACACCCGACACCGCGACGACCGCTCGAAGGGACGAGCAGGGAAAGCAGGGAGAGCAGGAGCACCATGTACACCAGCCAAGAGCAGGCCGGGCGGAACGCCACGGCGAGCCGGCAGACCGAGCGGAGCGCTCCGGCAAGTCGGCCGGACGAGCGGAGCGCCCCGGGGAGCCCTCAGAGCGCCCCGGCCGGACGCCGGGGCCTGCACGCCCTGATCCGCACCAAGGACGGGTGGGCCGTGCAGCACGCGATCGTCACGGTGACCGACCTGACCGGGCAACAGGTCGCGCGGGCCGAGGCCGACCCCGAGGGCGTCGTGGCGACCGGCCCGCTGGCGCCCGGCGTCTACACGGCCGTCGCCACCGCGGCCGGATACACGCCGGCCGCGATGACGGCCATCGCGACCGGGTCCGGCGCCGCCGAGCTGGGCACGGTGGTGCTGGCCCGGCAGGGCGGCGTCGACCTTCCCCCGCCCGGGATCTGGACGTTCGACCCGGCCCACTGCACGATCGCGGCGACCGCCCAGCATCTGGGGCTCAGCACCGTACGGGGACGGTTCACCCAGTTCGCCGGGCGGATCGAGGTCGGCACGGACCCGGAGACGTCGTCGGTGGCCGCCGACATCGTGGCCGCCTCGATCGAGACGGGGAACGGCACCCGCGACGACCATCTCCGTTCGGCCGACTTCCTGAACGCCGCCGCGTACCGGATGATCTCCTACCGCAGCACCGGGCTCACACCTGCGGGCCCCGACCGGTGGATCGTGCACGGGACGCTGACGCTCGCCGGGGTGCAGCGGCCCGTCGACCTCGACCTGGCCTACCTCGGGACCGGCCCCGACCCGTGGGGCGGCCTGCGGGCGGCGTTCCGGGCCGAGACGGAGCTGCGCCGCGAGGACTTCGCGATGACGTACAACCAGGTCGTGCGGGCCGGGGTCAACCTGATCGGGTCGACGCTGAAGGTGGAGCTGGACATCCAGGCCGTGCAGGGGGCGTCCCTGCCCTAGGCGAGAGTTTCCCGGGACCCCCGTCGCCTACACCAGGCCGAGGTCGTGCAGGCTCTGCGCCGTCTGCACGATCGTCGTCTCGGCGGGCCGCGGACGCCAGCCGAGCTCGCCGCGGGCCCGGTCGTTGTGGATGATCGGCCGTGGCGGGTCCTCCCCCGGCACCTCCTGCGTGGGTACGCGTGCGCCCGCAGGGCCGAGCCGTCGGCGCAGGATCTGGGCCACCTCCAGGAAGCTCAGCGTCGCGCCGTCGGCGACGGCCAGGAAGCGCTTGCCCGCGGCTTTGGGCTCCGCCATGGCGCGAAGGTGCAGGTCGGCCACGTCGCGCACGTCGACGACGCCGAAGCGCCGGCGGGGCGCGAGGCTCATCGTTCCGTCGAGCATCGCCTTGATCAGCTGCGTCGAGGAGCGCAGGCCGGTCGTGAGGGTGGGCCCGAAGATGGCCGTCGGGTTGACCACGACGAGTTCGGTGTCGCCGCCGTCGCGCTCCATCAGGGCCCATGCGGCCCGCTCGGCGATCGCCTTGGAACGCGGGTATGGCGCCAGGCCCGGCGTGTCGGGATCGGTCCAATCGTCTTCGGTGAACTCGGCGCCCGGCTTGGGCGTGTATCCGACCGCGGCGAAGGACGAGGTGAGCACGACGCGCCGGGCACCCGCGTCGCGCGCGGCACGCAGCACCCGCAACGTGCCCTCCCGGGCGGGGACGATCAGCTCGTCAGGGTTCTCGGGCTGGGCGACCGGGATGGGCGAGGCGACATGATGAACCTCCTCGCACCCGGCCACCGCGGCGGGCCAGCCGTCGTCGGCCGTCAGGTCGGCGGCGACGATCTCCAGGCCGGCGTCGTCGGCGTCGCCGCGGCGCACCGCCGCACGCAGCTCGGCCTCCTGAGCCGTCCGGCGCACCGTGGCGCGTACCGGTCTCCCGGCCCGCAGCAGTGCGGCGATCAGGTGTGTCCCCACGTAGCCGGCCCCGCCGGTGACCAGGACCCGGCTCATCACAGCACCCCCAAGCGACCGGCCGCATCGATGGAACGCCGCATCGCCTCGGACTCCGCGGCCGTGTCGCCGCGGTCGCGAGCGTCCCACAGCGCCGCTTTCTCCCGCAGATAGGCCAGCCGGGCATGCTGGGCGAGGATCTCGGCCTCGATGCGCTCCGCGTGACGCAGCAGCAGATCGCGCTGTTCGGCCGCCGCCAGCCGCCCGCGGGTGCGGTTCGCCAGGTAGGTGCGCATGTCTCCGATGCCCACGCCGACCGCGCGAAGGCAGGCCAGCGCCTCGATCACGTGAAGATCCTCGTCGCGGTAACGCCTGTGCCCGCTGTTCTGGTCACGGTCGATCGGGCCGACCAGCCCGACCTCCTCGTAGTAGCGCAGGGTCGGCTCACTCAGCCCGCTGCGCCGGGACATCTCATGGATGGTCAGAACTGCCATGCGGTCAGCGAAACACACCTCAAGCGCTTGAGGTCAAACGCGGGGCCTGTGCCGCCCGGACCGGTGACGTCCAGGTACGGCGCCCGGGCGCCGCCACCGACCTCAGCGGATGCCGCCCGGTCCGGCGCACTGAGCGGAGAGCGACCGCGTCAACATCGGGTCACACGGTCTCGGCACGGGTCAGGTCGCTGACGGCGGCGAGACCTTCGCGTTGCAGGTCGAGCAGATCGCGGGTCTCATCGGGCGCGATCCACCGGGCGAAGGCCGTTTTGAACACCAGAACGCCCAGCTCGCCGGCCAGGGAAGCGGTCACCTGGGCGATGCCGCGGGCGACGAGCGCGGCGGTCACGGCGTGGGAGAGCTTGGCCAGCTTGAGCAGCTCGCGCTCCCGCAACTGCTCGTTCGCCGTGATGATCCCGTTCCGCATGCGGGAGAACTCCCGGCCCCGTGCGTCCTGCAGGACCCGGCCCCCGGCATCGAGCGCCGCGGCGAGCAGGCCGGCCATGGACGTGTCCGCCGGGGCGTCGGCGATCGCGCCCACGAAGGCGGCTTCGAGCTGCTCCCCGCCGGCGAACAGCACCTCGCGCTTGTCCGCGAAATGCCGGAAGAACGTCCGCTCGGTCACCCCGGCCCGCCCGGCGATCCCGGCCACGGTCGTCGCCTCGAAGCCGTCCTCGGCGAACAGCTCGATCGCCGCCCGCTGCAGGCGGTCCGATGCTCCAGGTGCCCAACGTGCCATGTCCGGATCGTAGCCCGAACCGAGGTGATGACAGAGCCTGACATCACGGCTATGCTGGTGATGTCAGTCCCTGACATCATTCTTGGAAGCGAGCCCAACCATGTACGTTTTCGTCACCGGAGCATCCGGATTCATCGGCCGCGCCGTCGTCGCCGAGCTCATCGCCGCCGGTCACAAGGTGATCGGACTGGCCCGTTCCCAGGCATCGGCATCCGTCATCAAGGACCTCGGGGCGGACGTCCACCCCGGCGACCTCGACGACCTCGACCAGATCCGCCAGGGTGCGAACGCGGCCGACGGCGTCGTCCACCTCGCCAACAAGCACGACTTCGCCCACCCCGAGATCTCCAACCGCGCCGAGCGGGCCGCGGTCCAGACCATCAGCGACACGCTCGCCGGGTCCGATCGGCCGTTCGTGCTCGCGGCCGGCCTCGCTCTGCCCGGCCTCGGACGCCCGTCGACAGAGCGGGATCCCAATCCCGCCGTCGGCCCGGACTCACCGCGCGGCGGTGCCGAGAACCTCGCCCTCACCTACGCCGACCGTGGCGTACGGGTGATTTCCGCCCGCTTCGCCCCGACTGTCCATGGCGAAGGCGACCACGGCTTCATCTCCATCATCGCCCAGGCCGCCCGGCGGCGCGGAGCCTCCGTCTACCCCGGCGAGGGGCACAACCGCTGGCCCGCCGTCCACCGCTCCGATGCCGCGCGCCTGGTCCGGTTGGGGCTCGAGGACGCCCCCGCCGGCACGATCCTGCACGCCGCCGCCGAAGAGGGCGTGCCCGTCCGGCGGATCGCCGAAGCGCTCGCCGACCGCCTCGGCGTGCCGGCGAAGCCCGCCCCGGCGGAGCAGATCGCCCACGAGATCCCGTTCATCGGCGGGTTTCTGGCCGCCGACTTCCCGACAACGAGCACGATCACGCGCGACCTGCTCGGCTGGCGGCCCACCGGCCCCACCCTCCTGGAGGACATCGCCGCGGGCCACTACGACCAACCCTGAACCGACCGTGATCACGGGCGACGCGGTGCCGGCCGCGCCGCCCACCCCCACCGGCATCACCGGCGCAGGCCCACGAGCAGCGTCCACGCGGGGAACATCGTCCAGACGACGGCGCCCGGGATCCCGCCGGCGGCCCAGGCCCACGACACGTCGAAGACGACCGTGACGAGGAAGCCGACGCCGAACGCCCCGACGGCGACCGGCAGCCCGATCACGATGGCGCGGCCGAGGCGGGTCACGGCCGCGGGCAGGGTGCCGGTGCGCGCCCCCGCGGCGCTGATCGCGCCCGCCCAGCACATGCCGGCGACGGCGCTCAGGCTCACCGGGACGACCTGGTACTCGAACGGCATCAGGCCCGTGAGCAGCAGCGCCTGCAGCACGACGACCAGGACGGCGGCGACCAGGCCGACCCTGGTCCACCCGCGGGCGCGGGGCTGTCTTCACGGGTGTCCTCCTTCACTCTCGCGAGTTGCCCGCCGGGCCGCCGATGAGGAACGGGGTCGTGACGTTCTCGTACATGAGGTGGACGAGCAGCCCCTCACGCGCGTGCGGCAGGTTGTGGCAGTGATCGACCCAGATGCCGGGGTTGTCGGCGAGGAAGGCGATGTCGTAGGACTCGCCGTCCTCGACGTTCAGGGAGTCGACCCACCAGGGGCTCCCGGTGGCGGGCACGCCGTCGCGGGCCAGCACCACCGCGCGATGGCCGTGCAGGTGCATGGGGTGCACCTCGCCGCTGTCGTTGACGATCGTCATGCGGACGACGTCGCCGTCGGCGACCGTGAACATCGGCACGTCCGGGTACATGTGGCCGTTGACGGTCCAGTAGAGCCCGGGGACGCCGTCGAGGAAGCCCGGCCGGCGGCCCATCTCGTAGCGGAAGGCGCGGTCGGGGTGCGCCGGGTCGAAGCCGAGGGGCGCGGGGGTCCCGTAGGTCAGCAGGTCGAGCGTGGCGGCCGGGCGGGCGCTCGCCGGGACGTCGGACGGGCGGCCGAGCACCACCGACAGCGGCCCGCCGATCTGCACCCGTACGGAGCCGCCGCCGGACGGCATGGTCACCTCGAGGTCGGCCCGGCCGCCCGCCGTCACGAGGACGGCGGCGCGCTCGATGGCCGTGGGGCCGAGCAGGTCGGTGCCGTCCACGGCGACCAGGCGCCAGGCGGCCCCCGTGACCCACACCGGGGTGGGGCCGTTGTCGGTGTTGACCACGCGTACCCGCGCCGTGGCGCCGGGCGGGGCCGGGACGGTGACGTCGGACTCGGACCCGTTGACGGTGCGGATCCCGTGGTAGAGGTGCGCCAGGGCGACGACGTCGAGCGGCGCCTGCGGGCGCGCGGGCCGCACGACCAGGGCACCGAAGAGGCCGCCCGCGACCTGCTCGTGCGACAGCTGGTGGGAGTGGTACCAGAACGTCCCGGCCCGGCGGACGACGAACCGGTAGACGAAGTCCCGGCCGATCCGGACCGCGTCCTGGGTGACCCCGGCGACGCCGTCCTCGCCTCCCGGGACGTCCACGCCGTGCCAGTGCAGGGTGACCCCGCCGGGCACCGACGCGTTGACCAGCCGCACCTGTACGAGCTGGCCCACCACGGCCGTGATCTGCGGGCCGGGGGAGTGGCCGTTGAAGGTGTACCCGTCGATCTCGCGGCCCGATGCCAGCCGCACGCGCTGCTCGCGCGCGGTCAGCGTCACCTCGACGTCCGGCCTGCGCGCCGGGTCGGCGACCAGGGTGGTGATGTCGCGGGCGGCCGAGTCCTGGTGGTGGTGCGGCCCGCCCGCCTGCCGGCCGCCGTCGGCGTACCCCATGTCCATGACGGAGTACGCCCGCGGCAGCCGGCTCGCCTGCCACAGCCAGCCCAGCGGGACGACGACGGCCAGCGTCGTGGCGCAGGCCGCGACCAGCCGCACGCGACGGGTGAGGATCATGACCCTCACACCGCCGCCGAGGCGGGCGCCTCGGCGGCGACGGGCCGGGCGCGCCGGGCCGCGTGCAGGGCGACCGCGAACAGCGCCATCGCGTTGAGCCCGTGCAGCCCGCCCACCCACGGCAGGTCGTGGCCCGAGTAGCCGAGCATCGCCTGGACGGCGACGAGGAGCAGCACGAACGCGGCGAACTTGACCCCGCCCGGGATCCGGGCGAAGAACGAGACGATCAGGAGGAGGAGGGCGACGACCGGAATGACGAGCCCGCCGTTGATGCCGTGCACGATGAGGCCGACGACCTCCGGGAAGGCCAGGTCGTCGCTCTCCATGACGGCCTTGTCGAACACGTTGCCGGCCGAGACCCACTTGCCGAGCCCGGCGATGGCCAGGACGATCGCCGCCGCCTGGACGGCGACCTCGACGGCGACGGCGTACGCCAAGACCTTGTAGACGATTCTCATGGTTCCTGTCCTTTCGACGGGGAGCGGAGCGCCTTGACGAGCAGGGCGGCGCCGAGCGGGCCGGCGCCGAGGAGGTAGGGGACGGCGAGGTCGGCGGTGAGCGCGCCGAGCAGGGCGGCCACCGCCGCGATCCCGCCGATGACCGGGTGCGCCAGTCCGGCCCGGCCCGCCACGTACGACAGCCCCGCGAGGGCGGAGGCCGCGCCGACGGCCAGCGCGGGCGGCAGGACCGGGCCGGCGACGTGGAGCGCCGCCTCGACCGTCGCCGCCGACGCGACCAGGCCCAGCAGCGCCAGGACCACGGCGGCCGGCGCGCGGCCGGCGTGGCGGGGCCCCCAGGCGGACAGGTCGCGGTACACCAGCGAGACGGCCACGACGGCGAGCCACGCACCGGTACCGCGAACGAACCCGAGGGCCGGCCCGCCCGCCAGCCGTCCGGCCGGGCACAGGGCCGGCTCGCCCGCCAGGCACCCGGCCAGGCAGAGCGCCGACGACGCCAGCAGGCACAGCCCGCCGGCCACCCGCGTCCTCATGACCGCCAGCGTCGGCGCCACCGCGTCCCGGCGTCACGGGGCAGATGTCCCTGCCTTACCGGGAGGCCGCACCGGGAAGCCGCACCGGGAAGCCGGGCGGAGAGTCCGGCCCGGGAGGCCGCACCGGGTTACTTCGGGGCCGGGTTCATCGGGGTTCGCCGCCGAGTCCCGCTTCGCGGGCCCGGACGATGGCCGCCGACCGGTCGGTGACGTGCAGCTTCGTCAGGACGTTCGAGACGTAGTTGCGTACGGTCTTGCCGCTCACGCCGAGCCGCTGGGCGATCGCCATGTTGTCCAGGCCACGGGCGACGAGCCCCAGGACCTCGTGCTCGCGCTCGGTGAGCTGCGGGAACGGCGACGCCACCGCGACCCGGGCGAAGTGGGCCAGGATGCGCGCGGCCACACCGGCGCCGAAGACCGCCTCGCCGCGGGCGACCGCGCGTACCGCGGCCACGATCTCCTCGGGCCCGGCGCCCTTGAGCGCGTACCCGTGGGCGCCCGCGCGCAGGGCGGCCAGGACGTTCTCGTCGTCGTCGTACATGGTCAGGATCAGCGAACGGGTGGGCAGGCCGGCGGCGCGCATCCGGGAGGTGACCGTGAGGCCGTCGCCGTGGGGCATGTTCACGTCGAGCACGGCGACGTCGGGCCGGTGCTCGACGGCCAGGCGCAGGGCGTCCGCTCCGGTGGCGGCCACGGCCAGCACGGTCATCCCGGCCTCGGCGTCGAGCAGGGCCCGCAGGCCCGACACGAAGACGGGATGGTCATCGGCGAGGATCAGCCTGATCATGGTCCCCTCCCAGGCTCGTCGGCAGAAAGGCGCGGATGTGGGTGCCGCCGCCGGGCGGGGAGCGCATCGACCAGGCCCCGCCTACTTCGGCGGCCCGTTCCCGCATGGAGCGGATCCCCACGCCGGCCGTCCGATCGGGGTCGAGCCCGCGGCCGTTGTCCCGCACGGTCACCTCCACGCCGCCGTCCGACGGCGTGACCGTGGCGGTGCAGTGGGTCGCCTCGCTGTGGCGGACCGCGTTCGTGATCGCCTCGACGGCGATCCGGTAGGCCGCCGTCTCGACCGCGGCCGGCAGCGCGGGCAGCGGTTCGGCGCCGACGACCTCGATGGACATGGCGCCCGACAGGGCCGCCGCCCGCGCCCGGATCGCGCCGACGACGCCTAGCTCGTCCAGGGCGGGCGGGCGCAGCGCCTCGACCAGGCGCCGCACATCGGTCAGCGACGCGGCGGCCTCCGCGGAGATCTCGTCGAGCAGCGGACGCGCCGCCGAGCCGGGCGGTACGTCCCGCGCGGCGAGGCCGGCCTTGATCCGGATCGCGGCCAGGGTCGGGCCGAGACCGTCGTGCAGGTCGCGGCGTAAGCGGCGGCGCTCGTCCTCGCGTGAGGCCACGACCTCGGCGCGGGACCTGACCAGGTCGTCATGCAGCCGCACCGCCTGCACGGCGGTGCCCACCTGCTGCGCCAGGGAGGCGATCAGGCCGAGGTCGACGGGGTCGAGCGGGTCGTCGCTGCCGCGGGCCGAGACGCGCAGGTGCCCGATGAGCGTCCCGTGGTAGCGCAGCGGCTCGACGTGCACCTCGCCGACGGGGACGCCGTACTGCGTGGCCAGGTGACCGGCGCCGGAGCCGTCCACCAGGTCGATGGCCGCGTGCGGGACGCGCAGCGACCGGGCCACGGTCTCGACGATCGCGGGCAGCACGTCGGCGGGCAGCAGCACCGCCTGCAAGCGGGTGCCGAGGCGGGTCAGCGCCGCGGACGGGTCGCGGCGGTCGCCGTACATCACCCGGTTGACCGTGCTCTGCGCCAGCGCGCGCAGCGGCGCCAGCGCGAGCGCCGCACCGGCCGCGGTGAGCGCGGCGGCCACCGGCTGCGACAACCCCAGCCCGCTGACCAGCAGCGCCACGACGGCCGCGTACCCGGCGACCAGGATCGCGACCACGCTGGCGTATACCAGCGACCGGTTCGCCAGCCGCTCGATGTCGAACAGACGATGGCGGCGCAGCGCCACCCCGATCCCGGCCACGAACGGCAGCCCCGACAGCCCGAGGGCTCCCGGCGGCAGGGGACGCGCCGCGGCGAGCAGCTCGGGAAGGTGCCAGCCGGCCAGGCTCAGCAGCGTCGCCACCGCGCCGCCCGCCACCAGCCAGCGCATCCTGGCGCGCACCAGCGGATCGGGGTTGCGGCGGTAGGCGGCGAGGCCCCACACCGTGCTGGTGACCAGGACGGCCGCCACGACCGCAGTCTGGCCGCTGTGCACCAGCCCCAGCCAGCCGAGCGCGTTGGGGGCGAGCGGCGCGGCGAGCGTGCTCCAGAGTGCCATCGCGGCCGGCGGCGCGGCGTACGCGACGGCCATGGCCCGGCGGCTGCGGGCCGGCAGCGGCCGGGGCGCGGTGAACGCGATCGTGAAGGCCAGCAGGCCTCCCCAGGAGATCGAGTACGCCACGATCGTGTTGAGGTGGAACAGCCACAGCTGGGCGCCGCCGGTGGCCAGGGCCAGGACGGGCAGCCCGGCGGTGACGGTGAGCGTGCTGCCCAGCAGGCCCGCCGCGAGCACGAGCAGCGGAGCCGTCGCGGGCTCCTCGGGCCGCCGCAGATACAGCGCGACGGCCAGCCCGGCCAGCGCGAGCACGAAGACGAGGTCCCCCCAGCCCTCCATGAGCAGCGGGTACGGATCGGGGCGGCCGACCCGGACCGCCACCGTCGTCGGCCGCTCGCGGACCACGTCGTAGACCAGGGTCGTGCCCGGCCGCGGACGGGGGACGACGCCCAGACCGTCGGCGAGCCGATGCCCGGCCACCCCGGTCACCAGGTCACCGGTCCGCAGCCCCACCCCGCCGGACGCGCCCGGCGCGCTCACGGGGGCGCCGGGGAGCTCCACGGGGGTGCTCGGTGCGTTCACGGGGGCGCCGGGGACGTCCACCGGGGTGCCGGCGACGTCCGCCGGGGTGCCCGGGACGTTCACCGCCACACCGTCGGCGTGCCAGCCCAGCGGCACCACGCTGCCGTCCGACGGCGTGTCCAGCCCGGCGGCGGTCGCCACCACGCCCAGCACCACCAGGAGGATCGCCACTCCCGCCGGAATCCGGCGCGACCGCCCTGACGGGCCCGGCCACAGTCGCCACATGGACACGCACACATCGTGACCGACACCCCGGCCGGAAAACCATCACCCGGACGCCTACGGTTTGGATGGAAAGGCGTGTCAGGGGCCGGCTCTACTTCCCGGACAACGTGAGAGCCCAGGCGAGCAGGCCGAACGCGGTCGTGGAGGCGACCACGCGGACGAGGTTCCAGCTCCGCCACCGCATCTCGCCGAACGCCTCGCGCGCCGCGGCCACGTCGATGCGGCCGGGATCCCCCGCCGCCTTGAGCGCGTCGTTGAGCGGCACGTTGACCACCAGGGTGATGACGAAGGTGATCACGTACAGGACGAGCGCGGCGACGATCCACGGCAGGGCCGGGCGGCCGAGATGGGCCACCGCGGCGAGGAGCGTGAACAGCAGGGCGCCCAGGAAGCCGCCTCCCATGAACCACGGGTTGATGATCGCTCGGTCGAGCGCCTGGAACGCGCCCACGAAGGTGCGGTCGTCGGTCCGCTCGAGGCCCGGCATGACCGTGTGCGCGTACAGGGCGAAGGCCCCCGCCACGAGGCCCATCGACAGCGTCGCGGCCATCAGCGCCGTGATCCGCAAGCCTTCCACAGAGTCCTCCCAGTGGGCTCAGCGATGTCGTCCGGCCCTCATGATCCCATCGGCTCCTTTCGTGGACCTGTCCTGAACCTGTCGTGCGGGCCACGCCGAAACCCGGCGAAAGGAGGCGGTCCGGGCGACGCAAGGTTTGTGCAAGAACGATGGCGTCGCCGGTGGCTACCGTCGTTCATGAGAAAGCGATCTGCCCCGAACGAGGGCCGGGGCGGATCGGGGCCGGTCGCCGCTCCGCGCCACAGCCGGGCGTAGCCGGACGGCCCGCATAGGATGGGTGCGGATCCAAGGCGCGACGGGGGAGACGCCGCCTCCCCACCCGCCCGTGCTGTCGTCCATCACTTCGCGACGTCAGGATGAATGTGGACATAAGGTCGAATGCCGGATTTCGGTTTGGGATTTTGGGCCCGCTCGAAGTCGTACGTGACGGCCGGCCGATCTCCCTTCCGGCGGCCAAGCAGCGGATCGTGCTCGCCACGCTGCTCCTGCGCGCCAACCGGAACGTCTCGCCGGACGAGCTGATCGAGCGGCTGTGGGCCGACGACGTTCCCCACAACGCCCGCAGCGCGCTGTACACCCACGTGGCGCGGCTGCGGCGCGCGCTGGGCGAGGACCCGGGCGGTGACGGCTCCCACCGGCTGATCCGCACGTCCGACGACGGCTACGTCATCGATGTGCCGCCCGAGGCGCTGGACCTGTCGCGGTTCCGGGCGCTGGTCGCGCGCGCCGGCGCCGGCACGGATGCCGCCGGTGCGGCGGATCTCCTCGGCCGCGCGCTGGGGCTGTGGCGCGGCCCCGTGCTGGCCGGCGTTCCGTCGGAGTCGCTGCATCGTGACGAGGTGCCGCCGGTCGTGGAGGAGCGGCTGCGGGCCGTTGACCGGTGGTTCCAGCTCGGCCTGCGGCTCGGCCGCGACGACGAGATGGTCAAGGTGCTCAAGGAGGCGACCGCGGAGCATCCGTTCCACGAGCGGCTGTGGGCGCAGCTCCTGGTCGCGCTGCATCGGTCCGGCCGCCGGGCGGAGGCGCTGGAGACGTACCGGAGCGTCGTCGCACTCCTGCGCGACGAGCTGGGCGTCGACCCCGGCCAGGAGCTGGTGCGCCTGCACTCCGCCATCCTGGCCGGCGACCCCGAGGTGGCGCGCGTGCTCGATGACGGTCACCTCCCGCCGGCCTCTCAGCCGGACGACCCGCCGCCGGGCCCGGTACGCCCGCGGCAGCTCCCCTCCGACCTCGCCTCCTTCACCGGGCGCCGCGACGAGCTCGCGGCCCTGAACGCCCTCCTCGACCGCGAGGACGCTCACGCGTCGCCGCCGATCGTGATCGCCGCCGTCAGCGGCATGGGCGGAGTGGGCAAGACGGCGCTGGCCGTGCACTGGGCGCACTCGGTCGCCGACCGGTTCCCCGACGGCGTGCTCCATCTCAACCTGCGCGGCTTCGGCCCGGGCACGCCCGTCGAGCCCCATGCCGCGCTGGAGCTGCTGCTCAACGCGCTGGGCGTGGTCGGGCAGCGGGTTCCCAAGGAGACGGACGCCCGCTCGGCGCTGCTGCGCAGCGTGCTGGCCGGGCGGCGGGTCCTGATGCTGCTCGACAACGCCCGCGACGCGGCCCAGGTGCGTCCGCTGCTGCCGGGCTCGCGCTCGTTCGTGCTGGTCACCAGCCGCAACCAGCTGCGCGGCCTGGCCGTACGGGAGGGGGCGCGGCCCTTCGTGCTCGGCCGGTTCTCGCCCGGCGAGTCGACCGCCCTGCTGGCCGCGATCCTCGGCCCGGAACGGATCGGCGCCGAGCCGTGGGCCGCCGCCGAACTGGCCCGGTCGTGCGTCCACCTGCCGCTGGCGCTGACGATCGCGGCCGAGCACGCGATGTACCGCCCGGACAGCCCGTTGCAGAGCCTGGCCGAGGAGGTGCGGGCCCAGCGGACCCGGCTGGACGCGCTGGACACCTCCGACGACCACGAGGCGAGCGTGCGGGCGGTGCTCTCCTGGTCGTACCTGGCGCTGGAGCCGCCGGCGGCCCGGATGTTCCGCCTGCTGAGCCTGCATCCCGGTCCCGACGTCGGCCCGGGGGCGGCGGCCGCGCTGGCGGGCGTCCCGGTCGCCGAGGCGCGGCGGCTGCTCGACGTCCTGGCCGACCGGTCGCTGCTGGAGAGGCCCAGCCGTGAACAGGGCCGTGAACAGGGCCGTGAACGGCACCGCTTCCACGACCTGCTCCACGCGTACGCCGCCGAGCAGAGCGCCCTCGCGGACGGCGCGGCCGAACGGACGGCCGCCGTCCGTCGCGTGCTGAACTGGTACCTCCACACGGCGAGCCGCGCCGCGGACCTCGTCGAACCCACCCGGAGACGCTTCCCCGACGTGATCGACCGCGCCCCCGCCGAGCCGCCCGCGCTGGAGGGCCCGGAAGGCGCGCTGATGTGGGTGGAGGAGGAACGGGCCAGCCTCGTGGCGGCCGTCGCGCTGTCGGCCGAGCACGGCTGGGACGACTACACGTGGCGGCTGGCGCATGCGCTCTGGCGGTTCTTCCTCATCCGCGGGCACGTCCGCGACTGGATCGACACGCATCTCCGGGCGCTCGACGCCGCGCGCGACGCCGGCGACCCCCGCGTCCTGGCCGAGACGATGAAGAACCTCGGCTTCGCGTACTGGCGGGCCGGGCACCTCTCCGAGGCGCTGGACCACCACGGCCGGGCGCTCGTCCTCGACCAGGAGAGCGGCGACGGCTGGGGCGAGGCCAAGACGCGCAACCATCTGGGGTTCATCCACGACCGCGCGGGCCACTTCGCCGAGGCGCTGCGCCAGCAGCAGCGCTCCCTCGCCCGCTACCGGGAGGCGGGCGACCTGTGCGGCCAGGGCCGCGCGCTCGTCGGCATCGGCAACGCCTACCGCCAGCTCGGGCACCACAGCGCGAGCATGGTCCACCTGAAGAGGGCGCTCGCCATCACCTGCGAGATCGGCGACCGCTGGGGCGAGAGCCTGGCCCTCACCGCCATGGGCTTCACCCGCCTGACCGGCGGCTACGGCGCGGAAGCCACCCGCCCTCTCTACCGGGCTCTCACCATCTCCCGGGACATGGGCGACCGCTGGGGGGAGAGCATGGCCCTCATCGTGATCGGCCTCGGCCTGCTGATCAACGGCGAGTACGGGGACCCGTCCCACCCGCTGTGCCAGGCGCTCGCCATCTCCCGCGAGATCGGCGACCGCTGGAGCGAAAGCCTCGCCCTCACCGCCATGGGGTTCGCCAGCCTGGCCTCGGGGCGGAACGCGGAGACCACGCGCTACCTCCGGCGCGCTCTCACCGTCAGCCACGAGATCAGATGCATCGCCGGTGCCGACGATCTGCTCCACGAGGCGTTCCGCACCGCCACGCCGCGGGCCGGCCACCAGGCGCTCGTCTCCACGCTGTCGTTCCACACCCGCCTGCAACTCAGGCTGGCCGCCGTGGACGCCCCTCGCGCGCTCGGCCCCTCCCCGCGATGAGCGCTGATCAGGGCGTTTCGCCCTCCCACTGCCGGTAGGCGGCGACCGCGGTCGGGAGCGTGGGGAAGAGCCGCTGCTCGCCGACCGCGGCGGTCAGGCCGTAGGCGTCCAGGTACGTGCGCAGGTCCTGCTTGACCCTGGCCATGGCGAAGACGATGCCGCGCCGCTCCAGCTCCTGGCGCAGGGAGTCGACGGCGTCCAGGGCGGTGATGTCCACCTCGACGTTGGCCTCGGCGTTCAGGACGAACCAGCGGACGGGGGCGTCCTGCTGGTCGACGGCGGCCAGGGCGCGGCGGTGGAAGTCATGGGCGTTGGCGAAGAACAGCGGCGAGTCGTAGCGGTAGATCACCAGGCCGGGTATGGTGCGGGCGGCGGGATAGTCGTCGATGTCGTGCATGCCCGCCAGGCCCGGCACCAGGCCCAGGACGGCGTCATGAGGGCGGGCCACTCGGTGGAGCATCTCGGCGACCGACAGGGCCACGGCGAGCAGGATGCCGTACAGGATGTCGAAGATCAGGACCCCGGCGAAGGCGCCGAGGGCGAGCACGAGCTCGGCGCGGCGGAAGCGGGCCAGCCGCACGAAGTCGGGCAGGGAGACGAGCCGGGTGGCGGCGTACACGACGATCGCGCCGAGGGCGGCGGTGGGGAAGTCGGCCAGCAGCGGCCCGGCGAACATGAGCACGGCTATGACGGCGACCAGGCAGATGAGCGAGTACAGCTGGGTGCGGGCGCCGGCCGCGTCGGCGAGGGCGGCGCGGCTGCCGCTGCTGCTGACCGGGAAGCCGTGCAGCAGGCCCGCGCCCAGGTTGGCCGCGCCCAGCGCGAGGAGCTCCTGGTTGGCGTCGATGTCCTGGTGGTGGCGGGCGGCGAAGGAGCGGGCGGTCAGCATGTTGTCGCTGTAGCCGACGAGGAAGACGCCGACGGCGGGCAGCAGCAGGTTCTCCAGCGGGGGCAGCGAGGGGGCGGGCAGCCCGGCGGGGATCGCGCCGACCACCTTGATGCCCCGCGCCTCCAGGTGGAACACCGCCACGCTCAGCGTGGCCAGCAGCACGGCGAGCAGGGGCGCCGGGGCCGCGGGCAGCCGCCACTGCAGCAGGAACAGGAAGGCGAGCACCGCGGCCGCCATGATGACGGTGCCGGGATGAGCGCGGGGCAGCAGATGGACGAACGACGACACCTGCTCGATGAGGGACTCTCCCGTCACCGGGGCGCCGATGAGCTTGCCGAGCTGGCTCGCGATCATGATGACGGCGACGCCGGCGAGGTAGCCGACCAGGATCGGCCTGGACAGCAGGTCCGCGACGAAGCCCAGCCGCAGCAGCCGGGCGCTCAGGCAGAGCAGCCCGACGATGACGGCCAGCGAGGCGGCCAGGGAGGCGTATCTGACCGGGTCCCCGGCGGCCAGGGGGCCGATGGCGGTGGCGGTCATCAGCGCGGTGGTCGACTCGGGCCCGACCGACAGCTGGCGGGAGGAGCCCAGCAGGACGTACAGGGCCAGCGGGGCCAGGATCGCCCACAGCCCGGCCACCGGCGGCAGCCCGGCCACGGTGGCGTAGGCCATGACCTGGGGGACGAGGTAGGCGGCGACGGTCAGCCCGGCGAGCAGGTCGCCACGCAGCCATGCGCGCCGGTAGGCGGTCAGGGTGACCAGGCCGGGCAGAAAACGGAGCACGCCCGAGGATGGCGCATGATGGCACGCGGGCGCCAGCATCACGCGCCCTGACCGGTGGAGGGAGTCCGAGGGCATGAGTTCTGACGGGTTGCGGCGCAAGCCTTACGAGAAGCGGCTGCTGCAGTTGCAGGGTGAGCTGGTGAAGCTGCAGGAGTGGGTGAAGGCGGAGGGGCAGCGGGTGGTCGTGGTCTTCGAGGGGAGGGACGCGGCGGGCAAAGGGGGCACGATCAAGCGGGTCGCCGAATATCTCAACCCGCGCGTGGCCAGGATCGCGGCGCTGCCCGCGCCCACCGAGCGGGAGCGGACGCAGTGGTACTTCCAGCGGTACGTGGAGCACCTGCCGGCCGCGGGGCAGATCGTGCTGTTCGACCGGAGCTGGTATAACCGGGCCGGGGTGGAGCGGGTCATGGGGTTCTGCACGCAGGAGGAGTACACCCGCTTCCTGCACCAGTGCCCGATCTTCGAGCGGTTGCTGGTGGAGGACGGGATCCTGCTGCGCAAGTACTGGTTCTCGGTGAGCGACGACGAGCAGGAGCGGCGGTTCCGGTCGCGGCTGGAGGATCCGATGCGGCGGTGGAAGCTGTCGGAGATGGACCTGGAGTCGATCACGCGGTGGGAGGAGTACTCGCGGGCCAAGGACGAGATGATGATCCACACGCACATCCCCGAGGCGCCGTGGTACGAGGTGGAGAGCGCGGACAAGCGGCGGGCCAGGATCAACATGATCTCCCACCTGCTGTCCACGATCCCGTACGAGGAGGTGCGGCGGGCGCCCCTGAAGATCCCGCCGCGGCCCGCCCCCAGCGGCTACCGGAGGCTGCCGCGGGTGGAGACGCCGGTCCCGGACGTGACCGGAGACCTCACCTGATCAGGGGCCGGGCTCGCGTCCGACGGCCCTGGAGCGGAACTGCGACGGTGAGACGCCGGCCCACGCCACGAACGCCTGCCGTAAGGACTCGGCGGAGGTGAACCCGCACCGGCGGGCGATGGCCGCGACCGGCTCGCGCGATCCGGCCAGCAGCTGGGAGGCCGCCTCCAGCCGCGCGTCGCGGACCAGCCGCGACGGGGTCCGGCCCACGTGCTCGACGAACAGCCTGCTCAGATGCCGCTCGCTCACCCCGGCGAGCGCGGCCAGCCGGGGCACGCTCAGGTCGCCGGTGAGGTTGCTGATCACGTGGTCGATGACCCGCCGGACCAGGGCCTGGTCGGAGCGCGGCATCCGGTTGAACAGGCTCACCTGCGCCTGGTTGCCGGGGCGCTTCAGGTAGGCGACCATGCCCATGGCCACGCGGCGGGCGAGCTCGGCCCCGTGGTCCTCCTCGATGAAGGCCAGCGTGAGGTCGAGGGCGGCGGTGACCCCGCCCGACGTCGCGACCGCGCCGTCCCGGATGAAGATCGGCGCCGGGTCGACGTCGACCCGCGGGTAGCGAGCGGCGAGCTGCCCCGCGTAGTGCCAGTGCGTGGTGGCCCGGCGGTGGTCGAGCAGCCCGGTGGCGGCCAGCACCGTCGCCCCGGTGCACACCGACGCGACCCGCCGCGACAGCCCGGCCAGCCGCAGGACCTGGCTGACGAACCGGGGGTTGGCGGCGGCGGCCGCGTGTCCCCGCCCGCCGGAGACGACCAGGGTGTCGATCGGGCCGTCCATCCGGTCGATCCGGTGCTGCCCGGACAGCTCGAGCCCGGAGTCGCAGCGCACGGGCCGGCCCATCGGCGTCGCGAACACCACCTCGTACGCCGGGTCGGCGCCCTGCTGGTTGGCGTGGTCGAACCCGGTCGTCACGGACGCCACGTCAACGAGCTCGATGCCGTCGTAACCGATCATGACGATCAGCCGTGCCACCATGGCCACATCGTACGGGTGCGCCGCTCGCCACGGCGATCCCGGACCTCCGGCCCAGCCGGCGCGGGCGCCGCGGCCCACTACGATGATCAATAATTGTGGTCGTCACGTGGGGGCGGTAGAAGTTGTCAGGGCCAGAACGCGTTCGTGCCGTCCTGGAGAGCAAGTTCGTGCAGCGCGGCGTCATCGCCGTGATCGTCATCAATGCGATCACCATCGGATGCGAGACGAGCGCGGACCTGATGGCGCAGGTCGGCGGGCTGCTGCACGCCGTCGACCGGATCGCGCTGGCGATCTTCACGGTCGAGATCGCCGCCCGCCTGTACGCCTACCGCAAGTCGTTCTTCGCCGACCCGTGGAACTGGTTCGACGCCGCCATCGTGGGCATCGCGCTCGTCCCGGCCTCCGGGCCCACGTCGGTGCTGCGGTCGCTGCGCATCCTGCGGGCGCTGCGGCTGGTCTCGGCGGTGCCCAGCATGCGGCGCGTGGTGGGCGCGCTGCTGACTGCCATGCCCGGGATGGCCTCCATCATCGGCCTGCTGGTGCTGATGATCTACATCGCGGCGGTGATCTCCACGAAGCTGTTCGGGGAGCTCGTGCCCGACCGCTTCGCCGACCTGCCGCGCTCGTTGTTCACCCTGTTCCAGATCATGACCGGCGACGACTGGGGCAACGTCGCGCAGGAGGTGATGGAGCACAAGCCGTGGGCGTGGGTCTTCTTCATCGTCTACATCCTGATGTCCACCTTCGTCGCGCTGAACCTGTTCATCGCGGTGGTGGTCAACGCCATGCACGAGACGGAGCCGTCCCCGGCGGAGACCCGCGCGCAGGCGGAGCTGGAAGAGGTGAAGCAGGAGCTGGCGGCGGTCAACGCCAAGCTCGACCAGCTGCTGACGCGCGAGCCCACGCCCGCGGGCGGCAAGGGCCCCTGACGGGGGACGGCTGCCGCCGCTACCTTCGCCGCTTGCCGCCGTAGAGGCCGACCGTCAGCGAGACGCCGAGGGCCGCCAGGGCGACCTGGATGGCGAGCTCGATCCAGTCGACGCCGCCGGTCTCGGCGACGCCCAGAACGGAGGCGATCGCGGTGCCGACGAGCGCCGCGACGACGCCGATCGCGATCGTCAGCCAGATGGGGATGCGCTGCCGCCCCGGGATGACCAGCCGCCCGAGGGCGCCGATCACGATGCCGATGATGAGTCCGGAAATGATGCCGGTGATCGCCATGCTGAACTCCCCGACGCTCGGTGGTCCGTCTGTCCCGCACAACGAACGCGCTCCACGGCCGGTTCCTGACGCTCACAGCACGGTAGCAACGGCCCTTCCCGGGGAACATATGGCCAGGTCAGCCCCGCGTAGACGGCTTGGGCTGACGTGCTGAAATCGGGGGGTTCAGCGGCGATGACCATAAAACCAGCGGCAGTGCACGGCGTCTCACTGGCCACGTCCTTGGCGGTGGGGGCGTTCGCCCTCGCCGCCTGCGGCAGTAGCCCGGCGCGGCGGGACACGACCATGATGTCCCAAGCCGTGCCGGTCGCGACGGCGAGCGCTCAGTCGAAACCCGCTTTCGACGACGCCGACGTGATGTTCGCGCAGATGATGATCGCGCACCACCAGGAAGCCATCGAGATGGCCGAGCTGGCCATGACGCGGGCAACGTACGAGGAGACCAAGGAGCTGGCGGAGAAGATCAAGTCCGGGCAGCAGCCGGAGATCGAGACCCTGCAGGGCTGGCTGAAGGATTGGGGCAAGACCACGCCGATCAGCGAGGCGGGGCATGAGGCGGCGGCCGGCATATCCGACGCGAACATCAAGACACTGCTGGACGCCCGGGGCTCGGCCTTCGACAAGGAGTTCCTCACGATGATGGTCGATCATCACGAGGAGGCGATCGCCATGGCGCGGGTCGAGCGGAAGCACGGGAAGAGTTCGAAGGCGAAGAAGCTGGCCGATCGGATCATGAAGGAGCAGCAGGCCCAGGTGACGCAGATGAAGAAGCTCCTCGCCCGGATTCCATGACGCGAGGGTCTCGACCGGGCGGGAGGTCACGGGGTGACCGGCCTCGCGTCCGGGCGGGGGACGCTGGTCGGGGCGCGCGACGGGGGAGTTGCCCGTCGGTCGCGCCCTGACTGTTCTGAGGTCGCGTGTGCTCTGGTGGGCAGCGGCACGGTCGCGGCTGATGTCCGGATATGGCCGGACCTGAGCCTGCGGCGCGGAAGATCCTTTGGTGTCCGTAGAGCTGCTTCGTCAAGGAGATCCGCATGACGCCGACCACGGTCACGCAGGCCGCCCGGTTCAGAGACCTGCACGAGGGCACGGTCCTCGTGCTCCCCAACGCCTGGGACGCCGCCTCCGCCGCCTTGATCGAGGCCGGAGCGGTCGGCGTCAACCTCGAGGATTCCCCCGGCCTCGACGGCGAGCCGCTGCTGTCACCCGGTGACCAGGCCCGGCGCATCGCCGCGGCGCGGGCGGCGGCCGACGCCGCGGGGGTCGAGCTGTTCGTCAACGCCCGCACCGACGTCTACCTGGCCGGTGCTCCGGGGGACCGGCTCGCCGAGGTCGAGGAGCGGGCGCGGGTCTACGCCGAGGCCGGGGCCGACGGGCTGTTCGTGCCGGGCCTGCTGGACCTGGACGCCATCGCCCGCCTGGCCGGCGGGCCGCTGCCGCTGAACGTGATGGCCGGGCCCGGAGCCCCGCCGGTGGAGCGGCTGGCGGCGGCCGGCGTCGCGCGGGTCAGCGTCGGCTCGGCGATCGCCCAGGCCGCCTACGCGTGCGCCGCGCGGGCGGCCGCCGAACTGCTCGGCGGCGGCACGTACGCGACGCTCGCCGACGGCCTCGACTACGGCGGCCTCAACGCCCTTCTCCGATGAGGACACCGTCCTCGCCCGAGCTCACCGGTCCCGAGGTCACTTCTCGCAGGTGAGGCGGGGTTCGGCGTCGTAGACGGTGTGGAAGCGCTGCTTGCGCAGGACCTTGCCGTCCTTCTTGAAGATGCGCCACACGTCGATGGCGAAGCCCTCCGAGCCGTCCATGGGGATGCACTCGTCCCTTTTCTCGCTGAGGGTCTCGACGGGCTTGACGTTGTAGCGGTCGGAGCTCTGCGACTCGATGTCGTAGCGCTTGGTGCTCCAGAACTGCACGGTGACCGAGGTGCTCGTGTACGAGGTCTTGATCAGGACGCCGTGACGGGAGTCGTTGCGCCAGCGGAAGTCCGGCTGGGGGAAGGAGACCGTGGACTCGCGCCCGGCCGGGTATCGGGAGATGTAGTACTGGTGGGCCCGGTGCTGGACGTCCTGGAAGCCGCCGAAGAAGACGGCGTTGAACATGGTGGTGGCGAACTGGGAGACCCCGCCGCCGACGTCGTTGACGAACCGGTTGTTGAGGATCATCGGCGCCTCGACGAAGCCGCGGGCCTTGTCGCGCTTGCCGACCACGTCGTTGAGGGAGAACGTCTCCCCGGGCTGCACCACGTAGCCGTCCACGATGTCGGCGATGGTGTGGATGTTGGTCACGCGGGGCGCGCAGCACGGGTGCTGCGTGGTGAACGAGCTGACCTGCTCCTTGACGCCGAGCTTGGCCGCCTCGGCCGTGGTCACCCGGGGCTGCCGGGCCGTGGCGGGCAGGTCGACGCGGCGGCTGCCCGCCGCGACGGCCTCGGCGATGGCCGGGCCGAGCGTCTTGATGTCGGCGCCGTGGCCGGCCCGGGAGGGGACGACCTTCGGCTTGCCCTTGACGATCGTGAAGGAGGCGTCCTTGGGCGGTGTGATCAGCAGCGACTTGGCCATGTCCGCGGCGATCTTGCCGGCGTCGTACGACGGGCGCAGGCTGCCCTTGCCGTCGGGGACGAAGCGGAGACCGGCGGCCAGCTGCTCCCTGGACACGGTGGCCTGCTTGCCGCCGCTGGCCAGCGTGAGCGGGGAGGCGACCGCGGTGCGCGCCGTGGCGGAGGCGACCTCCTTGACCTGGGCGGCAGTGAGCGTGGGAGGAGTCACCTGGAGCTTCAGCTCGACGGAACGGCGCCCGGCCGCGAAGGCCGCCCGCACCGCCTGGGCCGCTCCGTCGCGGTCCAGCGCCCGTCCGGGCTTGGGCAGGACCGTGCGCGGCTCCAGCCCCTGGTAGCGGACGCCGCCCTGCACCGGCTTGGTGTCCACGCTCTTGGCCAGGCCGGCGAGCCCGGCGGCCAGCCGCTGCTCGTCCACGATGACCCGGGGCGGGAGCTGCCGGCTGCCGAAGAGGGAGCGGGCGATGCCGGCCGGGGTGGCGGCCCCGGCCATCGCGGCCTCGATGGTGGCCCGGGCGTCGAAGTCGAGCCCCAGCTCGGCGGGCGTGAGCTGGACCCGCTTGCCGCCGGCGACCAGCGTCATCGGCTGCCGTACGCGCTGGGCCAGCTGCCGGTCGAGGTGGGAGCGGGCGGCCTCGGGCGCCAGCCCGCCGATGTCCACGCCGTCCACGCGCGTGCCCGGAGGGACCTTGCCGGAGAGCGCGATGGCGGGCACGGCGTAGCCGAGCACCGCGACCAGGATGACGGCGGCGGTGATGATGAGCACGCGCCGCGAGCGAGGGGCGCTCACGACGGCACCTGAGTGTGCATGAGGCCCGGGTGCGGGCCGCCGGCCGGGAGGGGCCCGGATCCGGTAACTGTGATGTCCATTTGGTCTTGGATACGGCTGGCGACCCGTTCAGAGTTCTCCGCCGACCTGACCTGCGATGATGCCCGGGGGTCGCGCATAGTGACGGAGTGTACTAGCAGATGTAGTAGGCGCGTCACCGCCGGACGACGGGCACCGGCTGGTCACGGCGGGCGGCCTCCGCCCTGACCCGCTTCCGCAGCTCCTTCGCGTGCCGGACGAACGACCAGGTACGGCCCACCGGACCGCCGGCCAGGCTCCAGTCGTTCAGCGCCCGCTCCACCTCGACCTCCAGCAGGTCGCCCGAGCCCGTCGTCGATCCCAGCAGCACGACGTTCTCCTGCCCTCCGGTCCCCGAGGACCGGTGGAACGTCAGGCACACCGGCCCCGGCGAGCCCGTCACCCCGGCGGGCAGCAGCACCTCGAACCCACGCCTGGTGCGGACGACCGAGCGGGCACGCACGGTCATCGGCAGGCCGTCGGCCACCATCGAGACGACGGGGGCGCCGAGCCCCATCGCCCGCGCGGCGTAGGGCCGCCAGTCCACCGGCGGCGCCGACCGGCTCGGCAGCCGGGGCCCCGACGGCGCCAGGTCGGACCGGGGGAAGCTCGTCCCGCCCGGGCAGGTCCAGGTGCGGGGTGCGGAGGAGAGGTCGCCCTCCGGCCACCAGGTGACGCGTTCGGGGGTCACCTCCACGTAGACGCGGGCGAAATACCAGGTCAGCCCCCTGAGCAGGAACAGCGGCGCGTCTGCGAGCCCACTCCCGGCCTTGGTCAGCGCCTCGCGCACGTACCGGTCGGTGTTGGCCTGCAGGTCGGCGTCGCTTACGGCGGCCCGCCCCTGGACGAGCACCACGGGCGGCCGGTCGAGGCCGCTGCCCGCCGGGTCGGAGTACAGCAGCGCCACCCGCGGGTCACGGCGGGCGCGTTCGGCCTTGTCGGGGTAGGTCCCGCCCGCAGGGGCTGTGGTCGTGAAGCCTGTGATCATCGCCTGTCTCCCTTCCGTCCTCCGGAGACAGTGTGCGGAAGGCTTCTCCAGAACGTCTTGGCGCTCACTTGCGGACGTCTTGGACCCCGGCCCGACACCGTCGAGCACGCCGTCGAGCCGGGGAGCGGATCAGGCTAGGGGGTCCACCTGATGCCGGGGTTGACGCCGCCGGTCCAGTTGAAGGTGGCCATGTTGTCCCACTGGTCGCCGGTGCCGTTGATGTTGGCCGGGTCCCAGCCGTTGCCCTGGATGGCGTACCAGGTCGGCTCCCAGTAGAAGACGCCGATCGCCCCGGCGCTGCGGGCGGTGTTCTGGACGGCGGTGAAGTTGCTCGCCTGCCCCGCCCAGGTGGCCGGGTAGCCGGAGCACGGCGCCGAGCCGTTGATCGCGTTCGGCTCGCTGTCGGCGTTGTTCGCGGTGAACGGGTACGCGGTCTCCGCCACGATGACGGGCTTGCCGTAACGGGTCCGCACGTCGTTGATCACGCTGGACAGGGTGGACTGCGAGCCGTGCCACATGCAGTAGTACGACAGGGCGGTGATGTCCCACGGCACGCCCTTGGCGCGGATCCCGTCGTAGAACCAGCGGGCGTTCGCGAGGCTGTCGGCGTCCGCGGTGTGGATGATCACCTGGGTGCCGCTGTTGCACGCCTTGGTCGCGTTGTAACCGGCTTTGAGCAGCAGGCTGAGGTTGGTGAAGTCGTTGTTGATGACCTTGCCGTCGTTCCAGAGCATGCCGACGTTGATCTCGTTGCCGATCTGCACGCTGTCCGGTGTGGTGCCCTGCGCCTTGAGGCTGGTGCAGATGTCGTACGTGTAGTTGTAGACGTCCGTCTGGAGCTGGGCGATGCCGTGACTGGCCCACGCCGCCGGCTTGAACTGCTTGCCCGGGTCGGCCCAGGTGTCCGAATAGTGGAAGTCGATCATCAGGCCGAGCCCCTTGGCCTTGACCGTCCTGGCGTAGGCCAGCACCTTCGCCTTGTTGTTGTAGCCGCTGGCCGGGTTGTTCCAGATGCGCAGCCGGGCGTAGTTGACTCCGGCGCCGATGAGGATGTCCAGCGGGTCGGCGGCCGTGCCGGAGGCGTTGTAGTACTTGGCCCCCAGGTCCAGGCTCCGCTGGAGCGAGGAGATGTCCGCGCCCCGCATGCTCAGCGTGGCGGCCCGGGCGGGCGTCGCCGGCGCGACCGCGATCAGCGCCGCGAGTGTCAGCAGGAGGGTGACCCGGATCCTTCGTAAGTGGTACGTGGTCATGATCGGTCCCGTTGATAGAGCCGAATTCCGGACTGTGTGCACGTTCACGGACCCATGTGGCGACGATTCGCCCGAAAAATGCGCCTTTGAGGGGCGAAATCGGCCTTATGCATACTGTGAACGTTCACAGACTGCTTGAGCATGAGGATAAAGAAGAATCCGGCACTCGGGAAGAGCGAGTTTTCCGGCATCCGGGAATCGTTGTTCCGCGCTCCGGGTGGCCGAGCCACCATCGTTCCCACCGGCAGCCGCACCACGAAGGAGTCGCCGTGTCGAGCATCCCCCGCGATCAGTGGTACGTCGCCGCGTACGGGCGAGAGATCGGCCAGGAGCTGTTCACCCGCACCATATGCGGCGAGTCCATCCTGTTCTGGCGCACCCGCGCCGGCACCGTCACCGCCATGTCCGACCGCTGCGTGCACCGCCGGTTCCCGCTGTCGCAGCCGCCCAGCCGGCTCGTCGAGGACCAGGTGGTCTGCGGCTACCATGGCTTCACCTACGGCGCCGACGGCGGCTGCGTCGCCGTCCCCGGCCAGACCAGAGTGCCGCGTACCGCCCGGCTGAAGAGCTACCCGGTCGTCGAGCTGGACTCCTTCGTCTGGGTCTGGATCGGCGACCCCGCCCGGGCCGACACGGCCCGCATCCCGCGCGCGCCCTGGCTGGACTCGCCCGAGTACACGACGGTGTCGGGGATGGAGCCGCTCCAGGCGCGGTTCGGGCTGCTGGTGGACAACCTCATGGACCTGTCGCACGAGACGTACCTGCACGGCGGGTACATCGGCACCCCCGAGGTGGCCGCCACCCCGATCACCACCACGGTGGACGAGGAGGCCGGGATCGTGCACGTGAGCCGCCACATGGACGACGCCGAATGCCCGCCGTTCTACTCCAAGTCCACCGGGCTGACCGGCCGCATCATGCGCTGGCAGGACATCGAGTACACCCCGCCGTGCCTGTACAAGCTGCACTCCCGCATCGCCCCGCTCGGCGTGCTGCCCGACGCCGACGGCGGCGACCCGGACGCCTTCCACGTCGAGGTCGTGTACGCGATCACGCCGGAGACCGAGCACTCCACGCACGACTTCTGGGCGGTGGCCCGCGACTTCGCCCTGGACGACCAGGGCGTGTCCGACTTCCTGGCCGAACAGAACCGCACGGTGGTGCTGCAGGACGTGGCCGCGCTCGACGTGCTGGAACGGGTGATCGCGACCGAGCCGGCGGGCTACCAGGAGCTGTCGATCAACATCGACACGGGCGGGCTGGCGGCCCGGCGCATGCTGGCCGGACTGGCGGGGCAGGGTGCTCCGGCCCGGCAGGTGTGACGGGCATGGAGCCCGGACGCGTGCCCACCCGGCGGGGGCTGCTCCGCGTGGTGTGGCTGCCGGGGAGCGACCTGCTCCAGGGCACCTGCCACTGCGGCGCCGTACACGTGGCCGACGGGCCCGTCGAGGTCTGGGAATGGCTCCTCGGCCACCCGACCGGCCACAACGCCTCCACGAACCCGCCGCCCCCCGACACCCCCACCGGGGCGGCGCGAACCGACGCTGGGACGGTGCGAACCGACGCCGGGGCGGCGCGAACCGACGCCGGGATGGCGGGGCCGGACGCCCTGTCAGGGGCGGGAGCCGTCCGATGAGCATCGAGCGCGCACCCGGCCCGGACCTCGGCAGTCCGATGAGCGCGGAGCGCAAGCTGGTCGTGCAGGCTCGTGACCCGGTCGCCGACGGGGTCGTCGCCCTCGACCTGCGCGACCCGGCAGGCGCCGAGCTGCCCGCGTGGGAGCCCGGCGCGCACATCGACCTGGTGCTCGGCGGCGACCGCGTCCGCCAGTACTCGCTGTGCGGCGACCCGGCCGACCGCACGACCTGGCGCGTCGCCGTGCTGCGCGAGCCGGACGGCCGGGGCGGCTCGGCGTACGTGCACGAGGACCTCCACCCGGGTACGACGGTCCTCGCCCGAGGCCCGCGCAACCACTTCCCGCTCCACCCGGCGCCCCGCTACCTGTTCGTCGCCGGAGGCATCGGCATCACCCCCATCCTGCCGATGGTGCGGGCCGCCGACGCCGTCGGCGCCCGGTGGCACCTGGCTTACGGCGGCCGTACGGCGGGCTCGATGGCGTTCGCCCGCGACCTCGAAGCCGAGCACGGAGACCGGGTGGAGCTGCGCCCGCAGGACGAGCACGGCCTGCTCGACCTCGACGCCCTCCTGGCGCGGGCCACGCCGGACACCCTCGTGTACTGCTGCGGCCCCGCCCCGCTGCTGGCGGCCGTCGAGAGCCGCTGCGCGGACCGGCCGTCCGGCACGCTGCACATGGAGCGCTTCGAGCCCAAGGAGGCGGCCGACCCCGTACGGACGGAGTCCTTCGAGGTCGAACTGGCCGTCACCGGCGTCACCCTCACCGTGCCCCCGGACCGCTCGATCCTCGACGTCGTGCTGGAGGCCGGCGTGCAGGTCCTATCCTCGTGCCATGAGGGGACGTGCGGCACCTGCGAGACCGCGGTGCTGGCCGGCGCGGTCGACCACCGCGACTCTCTCCTCACCTCCGAGGAGCGGGCGGTGAACGACACCATGTTCGTCTGCGTCTCCCGCGCCGCCTGCCCCAAGCTGGTCCTCGAACTCTGACCAGGGAGCCGCCGATGCAGATCCCAGCCCCCAGGCAAACGGCCGAACGCACCGGCCCGGTCGTGGCCCGCGCGCTGCAGATCCTCGGCGCGTTCACGCCAGACCGGCGCTCGCTCACCCTCAGCGAGCTGTCCCGGCACGCCCGCCTGCCGGTCTCCACGGTGCACCGGCTGGCCGCTGAGCTGCTGGCCTGGGGCGCGCTCGAACGGGATCCGGCCGGGTGCTACCACATCGGCCTGCGGCTGTGGGAGATCGGCTCGCTCGCCCCGCGCGGCCTGGGCCTGCGCGAGGCCGCGCTGCCGTACCTGGAGGACCTGTCCCAGGTCACCCGCGAGAACGTGCAGCTGGCCGTCCGGGAGGGCGCCGAGGTGGTGTTCGTCGAACGGATCGCCGGGAGCAAGGCCGTCCCCGTGCTGACCCGGGTCGGCGGCCGTTTCGCGCTCACGGCCACGGGCGTCGGGCTGGTGCTGCTCGCGTACGCGCCCGCCGAGGTGCAGGAGCAGGTCGTGGCCGGCCCCATGACCCGCTACACCGAACGGACCATGACCACCCCGCGGCAGATCCGCGCCGCGCTCGCCGACACCCGCGCCCGCGGTTACGCCGTCAGCGACCGGCAGGTCACCATGGACGCCCTGTCGGTCGCGGCGCCGATCCACGACGCCCGGGGCGACGTCGTGGCCGCGGTGTCCCTCGTGGTCCACCACGGCAGCACGTCGCCCCACGCGCTCGCCCCGCTCCTGCGCACCAGCGCCCGCGCCATCTCCCGCGCACTGCCGCCGTCCACCCGCGGCTCGTGACGGGCCCGGTCACCCTCGGACCGTGACGGCAGAGGTCAGCCGAGGCGGGCCAGCTCCTCCTCGGTGAGCTCCAGGTCGGCGGCGCCGATGGAGTCGAGGATCGTCTCCGGCCGGCTCGCGCCGGGGATGGGGATGACGACCGGGCTGCGGGCCAGCTCCCAGGCGAGGCAGACCTGCTGGGGGGACACGCCGCGCGCCTCGGCGATCTCGGTGAAGGCGTCCCTCTGGCTCAGCTCCCCGGTACGGCCGATGCCGCCCAGCGGCGACCAGGGCAGGAACGCCAGGCCGAGCTCGGCGCAGACGTCGATCTCGGGCTCGCTGGAGCGGAAGCGCGGAGAATACTCGTTCTGCACGCTCACCAGGCGCTCACCGAGGATGTCGTGGGCGAGCCTGATCTGCTCCGGATCGGCGTTCGAGATGCCGGCCATCTGGATCTTGCCGGCGTCGTGCAGGTCCTTCAGCGCGCCGATGGTCTCCGCGTACGGCACCTTCGGGTCGGGCCGGTGGTGCTGGTAGAGGCCGATGCTCTCCACGCCGAGGGCCTTGAGCGAGCGCTCGCAGGCCTCCTTGAGGTACGACGGGTCGCCGTTCACGGACCAGCCGCCGCCGGCGACGCGGGTGTGGCCGCCCTTGGTCGCGACCAGCACCGTGTCGGCGTCGCCGCCCCAGCGGGCCAGCGCGAGGGCGACCAGGCGCTCGTTGTGGCCGACGTCGTCGTGCGAAGGCGTGTAGGCGTCTGCCGTGTCGATCAGGGTGACACCGGCCTCCAGGGCCGCGAGCAGGGTGCGGATCGACTGGTCCTCGTCGGGCATGTGCCCGGCCACCGACATGGGCATGGCGCCGAGCCCGACGGCCCCGACCTGGCGGTTTCCGATGGTGCGCGTTCGCATGGCGTTGTGCATGGGTCCACCCTGCCTGCTGGAGCGCGCTCCAGGTCAACTTTCGCGCGCCGGCGTCCAGCGCATGGCCAGGAGCAGGGTGTCGTCGCTGTGCAGCACCTCGCGGCGCATCATCCGTACGAGGGTGTCGGTCAGCTCGTCCACCGGCAGGTCCCGGTGCCGGCCCGCCAGCTCGGCCAGCTCGTCCAGCCCCGCGTTGAGGTCGCGCCGGGCCTCCACCAGCCCGTCGGTGTAGAACAGCACCAGCGTGCCGGGCCCCAGCCACCGCTCGGCCACGTGGTCGCTGCCCGGATCCGGGTAGCCGAGGCCGCGCCCCCACGCCTCCAGGTACGTCGCCGGCTCGCCGGGAGCCACGATCAGCGGTGGCGGGTGGCCGCCGGTGGCCACCCGGAGCACTCCGGTACGGGGGTCGAAGCGGGCCACCAGCACGGTGCCGGCCAGATCGGGGTAGACCGGCTGCAGGATGGCCGCGGCGCGCTCCACGACGTTCTCCAGCGGCAGCCCGGCCAGGGAGAGCACGCGGACGGCGTGGATGATGTTGAGCGCGGCGCGGGTGCTGGCCACGCCGTGGCCGGCCGCGTCCACCACGACGACGTGCAGCTCGCCGCCCGGCATGATCACCACGTCGTAGAGGTCGCCGCCGGTCGGAGCGTCGTCCTCGGAGGAGGAGTAGTAGACCGCGAGCCGCGCCTGCTCCACGTGTGGGATCGGCGGGCGCAGGGCGTCCTCCAGCTCGCGGAAGATCGCCCGGTGGGCCCGCCTGAGCCGTACGTCGCGCTCCTCCAGCTCGGCGACCAGGGCCAGCACGTCCTGACGGGCGTCGGCCAGCTCGCCCTCCAGCGTGCGGATCCGCCGCAGCGGCTCATCGGGGACGGACTTCACACCGCCCCCCGCCCACGCCGAGGCTGCTCGACCACCAGCCCCCCTGTCCGTAGCAGTCGCGGGCCAGCTCGCTCACCGCCGTGATCAGCTTAGACCGGGAGGCCGGGCCGAAGCCGCCTTCCGGGGCCGCGGCGCGTACGGCGTGCCGCCGCGGCGAAGCAGACGGCTGGTGACAATGCGGCGATAAGCGCATTTGTCGGGCCGGATCCGCCCTATGATCTTGATGATCGACTCCGTGAGGAAGGGCACCTGTGGGCGAGAAGTCGGATGAGTGGAAGAGCGCGATCGACACGACCAGGCCCAGCATCGCCAGGGCCTATGACGTCGTCCTGCACGGCAAGGACAACTTCGAGGTCGATCGCGCTTTCGTCGCGGAGATCGTCAAGGTCATCCCGGAGATCTACGACGTGGCGGCCTACAACCGCCAGATCCTGGACCGCGGCGTCCGTTTCATGATCGACCAGGGCATCACGCAGTTCATCGACCTCGGCTCGGGGCTGCCGACCGTGGAGAACACCCACCAGGTCGCGCAGCGCGCGAACCCGGAGGCCCGCGTGGTCTACGTCGACAACGACCCGATGGTGCTGGCCCACGGCAGAGCCCTCCTGGCCGAGAACGAGCGCACCGCGGTGGTCACCTCGGACCTGCGCGACCCGGCGGCGATCCTCGGCGACGAGGCCGTCAAGCAGCTCATCGACTTCGATCGGCCGGTCGGCGTGATGCTGGTCGGCATCCTGCACCACCTGCACGACGACGAGGACCCGCAGGGGATCGTCGATGCGTACATGGCCGCCGTCCCGCCCGGCAGCTACCTCTTCATCACCCACTTCTGCGACTCGAGCCAGGAGTCCCGCGACGCGGAGAAGCAGTACCTCGCGCTTCTCGGCACCGGCAGGTTCCGCACCGTCGCGGAGATCACCGGCTTCTTCGAGGGGTTCGAGCTGGTGGAGCCGGGCGTCGTGCCGCTGCCGTTGTGGCGCCCGGAGGCGGACGTCCCCGAGGAGCTGTCCGTGGGCCAGCGCCTCATGTTCGGCGGCATCGCGCGCAAGCCCTGATCGTGCCGTCGCGCCGGGGCACCGAGCTGAGCCGGGCGGCCATGGACCTGGCCCGGCGGCAGGGCGCGGCTCCCGAGCTGATGTACGTGGTGGACCTGCCCGGGTACGAAGTGTCCGAACAGTCGGTCGGCGTGATCAACGACGACGGTTTCGGCGCGGTCTACATCTCGCCCGACGGCAAGCGGGTGGAGCTGCGGATCGACCGCGGGCCGTACGTGCGCACGGGCCCGTGCGAGCGCGACGGCGGCGGCTGGTACGTCGTGCACGGCGGCGACCAGGAGTACGTCGCCGTGCGCAAGGACCACCACATCCGGCTGATCTGCCCGGTCGGCCAGGTGGACCGGCCGGTGCTGAAGCGGGCCGCGCAGGGCGCCCGCCCGGCGACCGGCACGGGCCCGCCCGCTCCCTCGCCACCGGCCCCGGTGGAGCGCGGCGATCTGCCCCCGAACGGCGACGCCGCTCCCATCCGGCGGAGAGGACCCGGCGGCTGAGAGCGGAGGCCAGGATGTCCCGGCCCCCGCTCCGGTGCTCACTTCACGAGGTAGGCGTCGGAGAGGATCTGCTGGACGGAGTTGCCGTCCTTGTCCTGCGCCTCGACCTTGATCGAGATGCTGCCGGGGCCCTTGGGGTTGAGCACCAGCACCTTGCCGCCGGGCAGCACCGTGGCCCGGGTCCAGTGCGCGCCCATGTCGCCGGAGATCCAGGCCGCCCGCAGCGACGACGAGCGGCCACCCTCGGTCCTGACGGTGAAGGCGAACGGCCGGCCGCCCTGGACCGTGTCGTTCTCCGGCAGCCCGAGCTCGTACCGCAGCCGGATCATCGGCACCTGCGCGCAGGGCTGCTTGTCCTCCCACAGCACGGAGTCCAGGCAGGGGTAGGGGTTGCTGTCGCCCGTGGGGCGGGCGGAGCGGAACGTCCAGCTGGTCTCCACGCCGGTGCCGGCGTGCTTCCCGGGGAAGGCGTCCTTCCACGAGCTCGTCAGCCGGTACGTGCCGGACCCGGCGGGGACGCCGTAGTAGGGCACGCCCAGGTCGTCGTACTGCGGTTTGACCTCGGCGGCGCCGCTGAACAGCCGGAGCTCCTCGGTCCCCGGAGCGCCCTGGTACATGTGGGTCGGGTCGGAGGCGTCGGAGTAGTAGCCGAAGCCGATCGGGCTGAGCGCGCGCAGCCGCAGCCGGTCGCCCTGGCGGCAGCCGTCGCAGTAGATGGTGGGGGTGACCCAGTCCGGCAGTCCGGCGCCGGCTGCGAACTGCGAGGGCATGATGGCCTCGTTCCAGTCCTCCCGCTCCTTGGTGGCGCCGTTGAAGCCGCGGGCCGAAGCGGCGAAGCGCGCGCCGCCCGAGGCGGGGTCGATGAAGGTGAACTCGCGCTCCCACAGCACGTCCCGGCCGGGCGCGTTGTAGTACTCGGTCCTCGCCGTGGGTCCGGCGAAGGCGTGCGAGCCGCGGATGCTGAAGCGCTGCTCGGGGTTGTAGGTGTGGTTGACCTCGGTGAAGTTCGTGTACGGGCCCCACGTGCCGGGCTGGGGGGCGAACCGGGCGTGGTAGGTGGTGTCGATCTCGGTGAGGTCGCGCGCCTTCGGGGCGAAGCTCAGCTTGCCCGCCGTGGTCCCCTTCACGTAGTAGGCCAGCTTGTACTCGAACGGGGTGGTCGGCGTGACGCGCAGGGCGGCGCTCGGGTACGGCTTGCGGGCCAGGGCCTTGCCGAGCCGGTCCGCCTCGCCGCTGTCGATCCACAGCACCGGGATCTTGTTGTGGTCCGCGTAGTGCGAGTCGCTGAGCAGCCAGGCGAACCGGTCGCTGGTGACCACGCCGGCGGCCCCCACCTTGATCGCCAGGTCCACGTCGGCCGTGAAGAGGTCGAGCGAGTCCCTGGCCGGGAGGTAGACGAGCTTGCCGCGCGCGTCCGCGCCGCCGCGCAGGTCGTCGCCCGTGGTCAGGCTCAGGCGCTGGTCGGCGGCGAACTTCGGCACCAGCGGATCGTGCTCGCTGACGTAGTGCGGGTTGAGCCGGAGCCCCGGCACGGCCAGCTCGACCTCCGGTGCCCGGCGGATCTGGTCGAACAGCACCGTGGAGGTGCCCACCGTGGGCGCCTTGCGCACCGGCGTGACCCAGAACCTGCCCCTGCTGACCGGCTCGTAGCTGAGCAGCGACGCGCCCGCGTACATCTGGCCCGAGGCGGTCGTGCGGGCGACCATCAGGTTCATGAACACCGGCTCCGACGTGCGCGGCGTGCTCACCTGGATCTGCTCGACCTCGGTCGCGTCCAGGGTCACCGTGGTGTCGCCGTCGAGCTTGATCTCGGGGGCGAGCAGTGTGGCGTACTGGATCTGCCGGTCCGGCCTGGTGTACCACCAGGGCATGTCGCCGATGGAGTAGACGCCGCCGTGCGCGAGCTTGAGCTCGGTCTCCACCGTGCCGGGCGTGTCGGTGGTCCGCCAGTTACCGGTGGCCGTGGTCATCGGCTCGCCCTGGAGGAGCGGGTCGGTGTCGCTGACCCGGAGGGCGGTCAGGACCCCCGGGTTGAGCGTCCATTCCGGCTTTCCGACCAGCCTGACGCGTACGGTGTCCAGCTTGGCGCCCTTGTGCAGGGCGATCGGCGCGGTCAACCGGGTCGTGCCCGCGGTGGCCGTCAGGCGGCCCTCGTACCAGCCGGGGTCGCCGAGCGTGGGCTCGATGGTGAGGTCCGCGCTCGCGGTGCCGCCCGCGGGGACGGTCAGCGACGACGGGGTGAGCGTGGCCATCCCGGCGGGCGGCTGGGCGTCACCACGCTTGAGCGTCATCGACAGGGCCAGCGTGACGGGGTCCTTGCCGGTGTTGCGGAAGGTCACCTTCCTGGCCAGCGTCTGGCCGGTGTACGGGTCGGTGAACCCCGCGTGCACCGTCGCGAGGTCGTCGAAGACCTGCTGGGTGACGGCCTGCCCGATGTCCAGCCGGCCCGAGCCCTGGTCGTAGACCGTGCCGTCGGTCGGCTTCGCGGTGCCCGTCAGCGCGGTCTTGAGCTGCTCGGGCGTCCAGTCGGGGTGCTGGACGGCGAGGATTGCGGCGGAGGCGGCCACGTGCGGGGCGGCCATCGAGGTGCCGGACGCCGCGGTGTAGTTGTCGTCGATCGGGCCGCCGCCCGGGACGCTGCTGCCCTCGCCCAGCGAGGTGCCCGCCGCGCGCGCGGCGATGATGTTCACGCCGGGGGCGGTGATCTCCGGCTTGATCGCGAAGTCCTCGCTCAGGCGCGGGCCGCGGCTGGAGAACGAAGCGATCTTGTCGGCCGAGTCCACCGCGCCGACGGTGAGCGCCGAGGTCGCCGCGCCGGGGGAGGCGATGGTGTACCGGCCGGGGCCCGAGTTGCCCGCAGCGACCACGAACAGCGTGCCGTACTCGGCGGTCAGCTCGTTGGCCGCCTGGCTCAGCGGGTCGGTGCCGTCGGTCGGGCTGCTGCTGCCCAGGCTCATGTTGACCACCCGGGCGCGCTCGGTGGCCGCCTGCCACTGCATCGCCGCGATGATCTCGGAGTTGTTGCCGCTGCCCGTGTCGTCCAGGGCCTTGGCGATGGTCAGCTTGGTGCCGGGGGCGACGCCCTTGTACTTGCCGCCGGAGGCGGCGCCGCTGCCGGCGATGATCGACGCCACGTGGGTGCCATGGCCGACCCGGTCGGTGACCTCGTCGGGGTTGCCACCGCCCGGCATGCCGGCCGGGACGAAGTTGCGGGACGCGACGATCCTGCCCTGCAGGTCGGGGTGCGCCAGGTCGATGCCGCTGTCGATGATGCCGACCTTGGCGCCCGTGCCGTCGTAGCCGGCCGCCCACGCCGCGGGGGCGCCGATCTGCGGGTTGCTGACGTCGTCGAGCGCCTTGGCCTTGCCGTCGAGCCACACCTTGCGCAGGCCGCTCGTCAGGGCCCTGGCGTCGTTCCGGCCTCCGCCCAGGGACTGCCAGAACGCGGCGGCCTGCTTCTTGTCCACCTTGATCGCGGCGCCGTCGATGCTCTCCAGCACCATCGGCTCCGTGCCGCCCTTCAGCGACCTGGCCTTGCCCGCCAGGTCGGCGGCCTTGGTCTGCGGCTGGTACTGGACGATGAGCGGCAGCTGCGCGGTCTTGGCGTCGCCGTAGCCGTTGGCCGCCAGGTAGTCGACGTTGAACAGCTCCTTGTCCAGCAGGCCCCCGTTGACGTAAGGGGCGGCGTCAGCGGGGATCACGTAGTAGCCGTGGTCGTCCTGCTGGGCCTGGTACGTCCGCGCCTCCGCACCCTCGACGGGCTCCAGCGTGGCCGAGGCGCGGCCCGAGGCGTCCTTCGCGTAGGTGACGGTGTCCCCGGTGATCAGCGTGATCTTGACCGGCAGGCCGGTCACCGGCGCGTTCACCCTCGTGGTCGCCGTCGTGACGGTCGCCGCGACGGCCGCCTGCGGGACCGCGGCGAGCGGCGCCGCGAGTAAGGACGCGAATAAGGCCACGAGTCCGCGGCGCCGGGGGGTGGACAGCATACGCACACCTTTCTCCAGACCTGGGAAACGCCGGAGATCGTTTCCTCGCTGACCTAATCTGGGATTGAGTCAGGGCACAAGTCCGCCGAACGGGCCAAAACCCGCCAGGTGGCGGTAACCCGCCATCCCTGAGGCGGGAGGAAGGGCGTCGCCGATGCTCAAAGCGATCGGCCTGTCACCGGCAGAGAGCCGCCTGTACGCGACGCTCGTCGAGAACCCGCGATCATCCGCCGCCGAACTCGCCACGCACTGCGGCGTCTCGACGCCCCTGGCGGCCCGGACGCTGGCGGCCTTCGCGCGGCGCGGCCTGGCCAGCAGGTTGCCGGGCCGCCGCGCCCGTTACGTCGCCGTCGCCCCGGACATCGCCTTCAGGCCGCTGCTCACCCGCCAGGAGGAGGAGCTCCACCAGGTGCGCACGGCCATCCACGAGCTCACCACGTCGTTCCACCTGGCCTCCCGCTACGCGGCGCACCCGGCCGAGCAGGTCGAGGTCGTCACGGGGACCGACAACATCATCAGCAGGGCGTACGCGCTCCAGGACAGCGCGCAGACCATGTTCCGCAACATCGACAAGCCCCCGTACGTCATGCGCGGCCACGCCGACAACGTCGAGCGCGAGCGGCGCATGCTCAGGTCGGGCATCGACTACCGCAGCGTGTACGACCTGGAGTCGCTGGCGCTGCCCGGCAAGCTGCGGCTCGTCCAGGACTCCGTGGCCCACGGCGAGAAGGCCCGCGTGGTGGCCGGGGCGGCGGCCAAGATGTGGATCGCCGACGACGCGCTCGCGCTGATCCCCATCCGCAACGGGGCGTACTCCATCGACGCGGCGTTCATCCTGCACCGGTCCGCCCTGCTCGACGCGCTGATCGCGCTGTTCGAGCTCGAGTGGCGGCGGGGGTTCCCGCTGCGCGGGGAGCCCCGGCCCGCCGCCGGCCCCGGCGAGCCCGACGAGCTGACCAGGGACCTGCTCGCGCTGCTCGCGGGCGGCCTGACGGACGAGGCCATCGCGCGGGCGCTGGGGCTCGGGCTGCGCACCGTTCAGCGCCGCATCCACGCCGTCATGCAGGAGCTGAACGCCATCACCCGCTTCCAGGCGGGGCTGGCGGCCCGGGAGCGCGGCTGGATCTAGAGCCCGGTCATCACGCGTCCGGACGGGTCAGGGTGAAGACCGACGCCCGCGACTGCGGGTAGAAGCCGGCCGGCAGCGGGCCCGCCTCCCGCCACCCGAGCCTGCGGTAGAGGCCGGCGGCCGGCGCGCCGGGGTCGGTGATGAGCCAGGCGGAGGGCCGGCCGGCGGTCATCCCGTCGAGCAGCCGCGCGCCGATCCCCTGGCCCTGGTGGCCGGGGTGGACGAAGAGCTCGACGACCTCGAAGGCGCCGCGGGTCAGCGCGGTCGCCGCGGGCAGGCCGAAGGCCGTGACGAGGGCGTCATAGACGCGGTTGCCGCTCAGCTCGTCCGGGGTCGGCCAGCCGTAGCAGACGCCGGTGAGCCGGTCGGCGTCGTCGGTCGTGGTCAGCGCGCTGAAACCCGGTTTGGCGGCGCCCGCGGCGAGCTTGGCGGGATAGCGGCCGAGCTGCTCGGGAGTCTCCGACCACGGCGGGGCGGCGTAGCAACGCCGGTAGAGGTCGATGATCTGAGTGGATATCGCGGTGATGCCAGGTCCGTCGTGACGCATGCGCGAAGCCTAATTGCGAGTAGTTCGCAAGAGCAAGAGCCATGCATTCTGTCACCGGGGCGCGCACACGTCCTGGTACGGCACGTCCGGGAGGTACCGGTCCCATTCGGCGGGCGTGAGCGGGCGACCCGCCCGCGCGCACACCTTCCCGATCATCAGCGCGTCGCCGACGGGCACCTCGCGCACGGCCCCGGCCACCAGGCCGTCCTGCATGCCGACGTACAGGACGTTCCCGTCGGCGCCGAAGGCCATGGACGAGGGGGCGAACTCCCCGACCCGGTACGAGCTGCCGAGCCGGCGCCTGGACCGGACGTCCCAGAGCTCGAGCACGCCCTCGTCGGTGGACGTGGCGAGGATCCTGCCGTCCGGCGAGAAGACCATGACGTCGCTGGCGCCGGCGGCGCGGGGCAGGACGGGACGCAGCGGGGTCGGGCCCTTGACGTCCCACAGCCCGATCCGGTGGGTGGCGGACTCCTGGACGGCCAGGAGCCCGTCACGGCTGACGGCCAGCGTGCCGGCGTCGCCGAGCCCGGAGCCGACGGCCTTGCCGGTCATCACGTCGACGAGCCTGCCGTCCCCCGAGACGAACACCTGCCGTCCCGGAAGGAAGGGGCCGACGCTCAGCCGGGTCTTGTACGCGGCCACCGCGCGGCCGTCGGCGGCGTCCACCACGACCATGCTCATCAACGGACTCTCGCCCAGCAGGAGGGTGACGGCGATCCTGCGCCCGTCGGGGGTGAAGTTGACGTACGCCGGCTGGTAGTCGCCTTCCCCCACCCGCTTGGACCAGAGTTTCCTCCTGGTCGCCAGGTCCCACAGGGTGATCGTGCGGTCCATGCCGGCGACGGCCAGCCTGGTGCCGGCGTCGTCCATGCCCAGGATGGACCCTTCCTCCCCGACGCGCAGGCGGCCCGCCTCCTTACGCGTCCGCAGGTCGAACACGCTCAGCTCGGCGCCGTTCGTCCAGGACACCGCCCAGTGGGCGTCGCGGCTGAGCGTCGGGGTGTCGGGCAGGGCGACGGACGGGGTGCGCGGCACGAGGTCCACGCTGATGACGGTGTCGTCGACGAGGTAGCGCAGCGTCCTGCCGTCGGGGTCGAAGCGGACGTCGCCGAACTCGCCCTCGGCGCGGTAGCGCAGGACGGTCCGCTGGTCGCCGATCCGCATGACCTCCAGGTCGCGGCCGTAGAAGCCGGCGATGTAGCGCCCGTCGGCGCTGAACCGGAGCCGTCCGGAGTCGTGGCAGATCCCGCAGTTCAGCGTTTCCTTCAGCTTGTGCGGGCGCCCGGTGACGGCGTCCACGAGGACGATGTCGCCCGCGACGTCGGAGCAGGCCAGGGTCTTTCCGTCCGCGCTGTAGGCCGCCAGCACGTGGTTCTTCACGCAGGCGGGGAAGGGGCGCTCGGTGGTCCAGCCGGGCAGGGCGATCTGGTCGAACCGGTAGCCGGGCAGCAGCAGGTGTCTCCCCGTCGGATCCACGAGCGGCGCGGGGGTCTGCGCCATCGTCCGGTCCGCGTAGACCATCCGGCCGAACTGCTTCCCGGTGGTCACGTCGATGAGGAAGGGGACGTCGTCGGCCATGGTGACGACGAGCGTCGTCTCGTGCTCGCCGAACACGACGCCGTAGCCGCCGTTCCCGGTCGGCTCAAGAGATCTGCGCACCAGCGTCCTGCCGGTCTTCAGGTCCCAGACGCCGAGCTCGTCCGAGGTGGTCTGGGCGAGCAGGCGCCCGCTGCGGCTGAGCGCGGGGCCCTGGATGATCGTCCCGCGCAGGGTCATGCCGGGCCAGCTCGCCGTCCGCCGGCCGGTGCGCACGTCGTAGACGTTGACGCCGCCCTCGCTGAAGCTGACCAGCGTGCGCCCGTCGCGGCTCAGCGTCCGCCGGCCCATGCCCTTGACCGGCGGGTCGCGGAAGGCGGCCGTCTCCAACTGCTGGAGCGAGCCCATCAGGCTGGAGCGGGCCTCCGGCTGCGGCGAGACCCGGTACGCGGCCACGCTGAGCAGCATCGCCAGGCCCGGATCGGCGGTGCGCATGCGGTCGGCCTCGGCCGCCACCTGCTTGGCGGTCAGGATGTCGAGCCGCTCGACGGCCTGCCGGCGCTGCCACACGGCCAGCCCGCCCGCCACCAGCGCCACCGCCAGCAGCCCGGCCAGCGCCGACGTCACCAGCGTCCTGCGCCGGCTGCGCCTTTTGGTCAGCTCGGTGCCCGCACGCAGGAAATCGCGCTCGAACGGGGTCAGCGTCAGGTGCCTGCGGCCGGTCGCCGCCCAGCTCAGCGCCTGTTCCAGGCGGCTGCCCTGCAGCACGTCGCCGTCGCGCCGGCCGTGCTCCTCCCAGTGCCGCGCCGCCGCGTTGATCTCGTCCAGCATCGCCAGCCCGGCGCGCTCGGCCTCCATCCACGTCCGCAGGCGCGGCCAGGCCCGCACCAGGCCGGGACGCGCCAGCGCCACCGACCCGTCCCTGGTGGTGACCACGTACGAGAACGCCTCCAGGATCCGCTGGACGGCCGCCGCCTCGTGGTCCGGCCGGCCGCCGAACAGCTCCTCGTGGCCGGCCCGCCGCAGCGTCTCCTGGCCCTCGGCGTTCACCGCGACCAGCCGCAGGAACACCTCGGCCGCCAGGTCGCGCGCCTCCGGGCCGAGCGAGCCGTAGGCGTCCTCGGCGATCGCGCCCAGCGCGGGGTCGTCCCGGTCGGGCGCCCGCATCCCCCCGGCGCGGCGGCTGCCGGCCGCCAGCAGCCCGCCCACGTCGGTCCCGTCGCCGCTGACCAGCGCCAGCAGCAGGTCGCGGGCGGACGGCCGGGCCCGCGGATCCTTCTCCAGCGCGGCCTCGATCAGCGTGGCCAGCCCCGGGGGCAGCGCGCTCACGTCGGGGTGGTGGGTCAGCACGCGGTGCATGACGCCGCCCAGGTTCTCGCCGCCGAAGGCGTCCTGCCCGGTGGCCGCGAACACCATGATCGCGCCCCACGCGAAGACGTCGGCCGCCGTCCCCGCCCGCTGCCCGGTCAGCACCTCGGGCGCCATGTAACCGGGCGTTCCGGCCAGCTCGCCGGTCCTGGTCAGCGACATCTCCGCCGTCCTGGCGATGCCGAAGTCGATCACCCGCGGCCCGTCCGGGCCGAGCAGCACGTTGTCCGGCTTCAGGTCGCGGTGGACGACGCCCGCCTCGTGGATCGCGGTGAGCGCCGTGGCCACCGCCGTCCCCAGCCGGTGCAGGTCGTCGCCGGTGAAGCGCCGCCCCTCCCGTACGGCCTCGCGCAGGCTCGGGCCCGGCACGTACTCCGAGACCAGGAACGGTTTGCCGCCGTCGAGATCGGCCGCCAGCAGCCGGGCGGTGCAGAACGAGGCCACCCGCTCCGCCGCGGCCGCCTCCTTGGCGAAGCGCCCGCGGTCACCCGCCGCGTGCAGCACCTTCACCGCCACCCGCCGCCCGTCGGGGTCGTAGGCGTCGTAGACGACCCCCTGACCTCCCGCGCCGAGCCGCCCGGCCAGCCAGTAGTCCCCGATCTGCTGCGGATCTCCCGCGATCAGCGCCTCCACGGCGGGTTAGATGCCCCCGGATCCGCCAAAGTTGCGGTGAGCACGCGGGGAGTTCCGGTCGGTGTCCGGTCTGCGCGTATCGTCGGTCCGGTGAGCTTGATGTGGGTCGCCGACGCCATGCCGGCGCTGGCAGCGGTCTCGTGCGTGGCGGCCACGTCGTTCCGCCCGCGGCTCAGGTCGCGCCTGCCCGCGCTGACGCTCCTGGCCGCGGCCGTCTCCCTGGCCGTCACGCTCGCCCACGTCATGGGCGTGGTGGAGGCGGCGCCCGGCGCCGACGCGCTGGGGATGGCCGAGGGGCTGGCGCTCGCGGCGCTGGCCGGTCTGGTCGTCCGGTACGCGCCGCCCCGGCGGGCGGCCCCGGCCGCGTCGGCGGCGGGCCTGGCCGGGGCCGTCTGGCTGCTGCGGTTCTTCTTCCCGGTCTCGTGGCTGGAAGCGGTGGGCGCGTCCGCGTTCTGGGGCCTGGGCGCGCTCCTGGCCGCCGCCGTGGGCGGCTACCTGCGCTTCCTCGACGTACGGCAGGCGCGCGCGGCGGCCGACGCCCGGACCGAGCTGCGGCTGCGGCTGGCCCGGGACCTGCACGACTTCGTCGCCCACGACATCAGCGAGATGGTGGCGCACGCCCAGGCGGGCATGGTGGCGGGCGATCCGCTGGACGCCCTCGAACGCGTCGAGGCGGCCGGCCAGCGCGCCCTGTCGATGCTGGACCGGACCCTGGACACGCTGCACCACGACCGGCCCCTCACCCCCGCGGGAGACCTCGACGGCGTCCGCGCCGCCGCCGAGCGCTTCTCCGAGGCGGGACCCGCCGAGGTCCGCCTGCGCATGGACGCGTTGCCGGCGGTTCCCGCGGACACCGGGGCCCTGGCCTACCGGATCGTGATCGAGGGGCTGACCAACGTGCGGCGGCACGCCCCGCGGGCGGCCCGGCTCGACCTCGCCGTGACCGCCGGGTCCGGCGCGCTCGAGATCACCATGACCAACGACGGCGTGGCGGGAACGCGGGGCGGCCGGCGAGGCGGCTCCGGCCTGCCCGCGCTGGCCGCGCTCGTCCGGGAGCAGGGCGGTGACCTGGTGGCGCGGGCCGTACCGGACGGGTGGTCGCTGGCCGCCCGCCTGCCGCTGGCACAATCGCCGGGGTGGCCATCCGCATCCTCATCGCCGACGACCAGGAAGGCATCCGCGCCGCCTTCCGGCTGATCCTCGACGCCCAGCCCGACATGACCGTCGTGGCCGAGGCCGCCGACGGCCGGGCCGCGATCGAGACCGCCCGGGCGATCGGGCCCGACGTCGTGCTCGCCGACATCCGCATGCCCGGGGCCGACGGCATCGAGGTGGCCCGCGCGCTGGCCGGCACCGGCATCCACGTCGTGATCGTCACCACGTTCGGGCTGGACGAGTACGTCGACGCGGCGCTGCGGCACGGCGCCTCCGGGTTCATCCTCAAGCGCTCCGGCCCCGCGCTGCTCGTCGAGGCCGTCCGGGCCGCGATGAACGGCGACATGCTCATCAGTCCCCAGCTCACCGTCCGGCTGCTCCGCCAGCGCGGCCTGCCCGAGACACCCCCCGGGGCGCCGCACGTCGTCCTCACCGAGCGCGAGGACGAGATCGTGGCGATGGTGGCGCACGGCAGGACCAACGCCGAGATCGCCGCGGAGCTCTTCCTCGCTCCGGGCACGGTCAAGAACCACATCGCCGCGATCCAGCGCAAGATCGACGCCAGGAACCGGGTCGCCATCGCCGCGTGGGCCTGGGCCACCGGCAGGGCCGAGCAGTGATCCCTCAGTGATCCCTCAGGGTGAGCCGAGGCCGTGCCACTGCCGCAACGCGTCGAGGTGCTCCGGCCTGCCGACGGCGGCGAGGTTGGAGCGGTAGAGGCCGATCGCGTGCGGGTCGTCGAGCTCGGCCCGCGTGCACGGCCGCAGGACGTTTTCGAGCTCGTCGATCACGAAGACCCAGGGGTAGCGGTCGAAGACGAGGTCGAGCAGCTCGCCCGCGGCGCAGCCGCAGTTCTCCTGGAGCTCGGGATGCACCTCGAACAGCAGCGCCGGCAGCGCGGCCAGGCTCTCGGCCGCGCCCCGCAGCACGAAGCCCTCGTACCCCTCGACGTCGATCTTGATGAGGTCGGGCGGGCCGAGGCCGCCGTCGGCGAGGTAGGCGTCGATCGAGGTCATGGGCATGGTGAGGGTGCCCGCGGCGGTGCCGACGTTCGCCGCGGCGGCCGAGTGCTTGCCCGTCTGCTCGCCCGACAGGTGCACGGTCAGCCGGCCCGGCGCCGCCCCCACGGCCACGGGCTCGATGGTCACGCGGGCGGCGAGGTCGTTGCGCTCCACGTTGCGCCGCAGGTAGCCGAGGTTCTCCGGCACCGGCTCGAAGGCGATCAGGCTGCCGTCCTCGGGCAGGCGCGCCGCGCCGGTGCAGGTGTAGACGCCGATGTTCGCCCCCACGTCGAGGACGGAACGGCTGATCGAGGCCAGCCGCTCGAAGACGCCGACCTCGAACTCCTCGTAGTACCCCGCCGAGACCGAAGGCATGATCGTCGCGTCCCACGCGGGGCCGGTCAGCACGACGCCCCGGTAACGCGCCTCGGCGTCGCGGTCGCCGGTGGCCACCCCCAGCCGGAACACCGTGTGGTAGAGGCGGTTGACCAGGGCGAAGCGCCGGATGCTGCGACCGCGCAGGAGCCTGCGGGCCAGAGGGCTCCGGTTCGCCGCCCTGGCCGCCCGCATCACCCGGATGGCGAGCCCCTGCCGTAGCCGCTTGATCAAGGTGACCATGAAAGGCATTCTGCTCGAACAGCCGTCAAATATTCGTGTAAATGGTGATTGTCAGGGACGTGGTAGCAGGATCCGGTATTCGTCGGGCAGCCGGCCCGCCAGGTCGGCGTACTCCTCGCCGGCGATCGACTCGCGCAGCATGGTGAAGACCGCCTTGGCGTGCTCGCGAGCCCGCTCGGGGGAGATGCCCTCGCGCGCGGCGATCCTGTGGACGAACTCCTCCAGCGGGACCTCCCGGCCGGAATCCCCGCCCACCCCGCGCTTCAGCGGCGCGTGCAGCTGGACGGGCAGTTGGCCGACCAGGTCCTCGACCTTGCCCGGGGCGATGCGCTCGGCGAGCGTCTCCAGCGCCGCCTCGGTGGCCCGGCGCGCGCCCGAGTAGTCGAGCCCGGTCCGTTCCGCGACCCCGGCCAGGAACTCCCCGGCCGGCACGATCTCGACGTACCCGCGTCCGGCCTCCGCGACCAGGGCCTCGAAGTCGTCCGGGAGGTCGGCCGCCATGTCGGCGAACTCCTCGGGGCTCACCGCCTGCCCCATCGCCCAGAAGACCGCGCGGGTGTGCCGCCCGGCCGTCTCGACGTCGATCCCGGCGCGCTCGGCCACCCGCCGCAGGAACTCCTCGATGCCGAAGGTCTCGGGGTCCCGTTCGGTGTAGAGCCAGGGCATCGCCTCCGGGGGCAGCTCCCTGAGCAGGTCGCGGCTCTCGTCCTTGGAGAGCCGCTCGGAGAGCGTACGGAGCGTGGCCTGCACGGCGCGTTCGGCGGCCTGGGGTCCCGCCCCGGTCTGCTGCTCCACGATCTTGAGCAACTGGTCGTAGTACATCCCCGCTCCCCGCGCCGAGCCTGTCGTGTTCCGCCGGCTCAGCTACCCCGGAAAGGGAGACCGTCACCCGTCAGGCGGCCCCGTCAGCTGGTGCCGCCGCGCAGCAACTCCTTGGAGCCGCGCAGCAGCTCCTTGGAATCGTGTTCCACCAGCACCGGGATGAAATCGCGCACCGGGCTGTCGGTGAATCGGTCATAGGCCGCCCGCACTGCCGCCTCGACCTGCTCGGCCGAACGCGTTCCGGTGAATCTGGCGACCAGCCTGGTCACCACGTCCTGGATCGCCTCACGTTCGAGGCGCTCGTCGTACGCCATAATTTTGTCATAGCACGTTCCAAAGCCCCGCACCATAGAGCACTTTGTCGGTATAAATCAGTCAGCTTGGGCGGGCGGCCCATGCCCGATATCAGACGACCTCCGAGGCGGCGTGCGCCTTGATCGCCACGCTGGTCAGCGCCAGCAGCAGATCGAGGTCCGGCTCGGCCTCGACCCTCAGGGTCACCCACGTGTGGTCGGCGTCCACCTGGACCTGATCGCAGTCGCGCAGGTACGGTTCCAGCCGTTCGATCGCGGGCTCCGTCAGGCACAGGCGCACCTCGTCCGCGCCGGTCAGGCGCAGGATCTCGGTCCCGCGGACGGTGAAGGCCATGCCACGCCTGGTGTCGCTCAGCTCCAGGGCCGGCCAGGACAACAGCTGGGCCACCGCGCGGGCCACGTACGGCCCCCGGCGCCCGGTCGATCGCCGCCTGGCGGAAATGACTGTCACGTTTCCATGCTGATGCACCGCACCACTGACCCGCCATCGTCCGTTCTTCAACTGTTATCCGCGTCGTGAGAATTTCGAACCCCGACCCGCTCACCAGGGCGCCGGACGGAACCGGTTGTTCATCCGGCGTTCATCATGCGGACTGCGGGCGGCGCGGCGGCCGTCTCCGTGGCATCGTTGGGTCGGCTGGTGTACAAGCGCCCAGACGCTAGAGGAGATGTCCCGTGTCCTCACCTGTTGACCCTCACTCAATTCCTCGTCGTTCCTTCCTCGGCCGCGCCGCCGCGGGGAGCCTTGGCATCGCGTTAGCCGGCAGCATCGAGACCATCGCCGGTCCGGCCGCGCTCGCCGCCACCCGGCCCCCGCTCGGCTACGGCCCGCTGGTCCCCGACCCGGCCGGCATCCTGGCCCTGCCCGCCGGATTCTCGTACCGCGTCGTCGCGGAGGCGGGGGTGACGCTGCTGGAGAGCGGCGAGCCGACCCCGAGCGACGCCGACGGCACCGCGGCCTTCCCGCACGGCCGGGGTGCCACGCTGGTCAACAACCACGAGATCGGAGGCAGCGAGCCGTATCGGGTGCCGGCGCTGCCCGGCCTCACCTACGACCCCGGCGCCGGGGGCGGCACCACGAACATCGACGTCGACGCGCACGGCGAGCGGATCCGCGAATACGTCAGCCTGGCCGGCACCCACAACAACTGCGCCGGCGGCAAGACCCCGTGGAACACCTGGCTGACCTGCGAGGAGACCGAGCAGCGCGCCGGCGGGGCCTACCAGAAGGACCACGGTTACGTCTTCGAGGTCGACCCGTTCGACCGCGAGGCCAACCAGGACCCGGTGCCGCTGAAGTTCCTCGGCCGCTACTCGCACGAGGCCGTCGCCGTCGACCCGAGGACGTCGGCGATCTACCTGACCGAGGACGCCGGCGGGCCGAACGGGCTCTACTACCGGTGGACCCCGCCGAGGAAGTTCCACGGCCGCAAGGGCGCGCTGCGGGCGCTGGCGCTGTCCGAGGGCGGCGACACCGCGGGCAAGCTGGAGGCGCTGAGCTGCTACCGGGACGACACGCACATCGCCGACCTGTCGGAGGCGACCGAGCCGGGCACGCGCTTCAAGGCCCGCTGGGTGGAGGTGCCCGACCGTGACGCGAAGACCCAGTCGGTACGCCTGCAGTTCGCCAACGACCAGGTCACCCGCAGCCGCAAGCTGGAGGGCGCCTGGTGGGGCGACGGCGGCGCGTACTTCGTGGCCAGCTTCGCCCGGCACACCGACGGCAGCGTCAACGAGCACGACGGCCAGGTGTGGTTCTACGACCCGCGCACCGAGACGGTCACGCTCAAGGTCCTCTTCGGCGTCAACCCCGACCCGAGCCAGGACACCAACTACGACGGACCCGACAACATCACGGTCTCCCCGTACGGCGGGGTGATCCTCGCCGAAGACGGCGAGGGCATCCAGCACCTGGTGGGCGTCAGCGCGCACGGCAAGTCGTACCCGCTGGCCCGCAACGACCTCAACGACAGCGAGTTCACCGGCCCGACCTTCAGCGCCGACGGCCGCATCCTGTTCGCCAACATCCAGACGCCCGGCCACGTGTTCGCCATCACCGGCCCGTGGAAGCGCTCCGGGCACTCCGCCGACTGACGCCGGCCCGCCCTCCCGGCGCACGAGCCGTGCGCCGGGAGGACCCCGGTCGCGGGGAAAACCGCTCGACGGCCCTGGGCGTCACCCGCCACCATGGGTCCTGATGTACCGAGCGTAGAAGCACCTCGATCACAGCAGGGGATGGCCCCCGATTCGCGGCCATCGCCGCTGTTCAGGCTGTTCGTCATCGGCGGCGCCCCGGGCGCCGCCCACCGCCACATGTGATCGAGGACGCCAGAAAGAGGCTCTTCATGGAGCTTGACGAATACGCAAGGTACGACGCCGTCGGGATCCGCGACCTGATCAGGTCGGGTGAGGTCACCGCCGGCGAGGTCGAGGCCACCGCCAGGCGGGCCCTGGAGCAGGCGGACGCGCAGGTCAACGGCCTGGCTCTACCAGTGTTCAGGCAGGCGCTGGACCATGCAGGGGACGGCCCGTTCGCCGGGGTGCCGTTCCTGATCAAGGATCACGGGCCGGTGGCCGAGGGGGTGCCGTTCACCCTCGGCAGCCGGGCACTGCCGGGCATCGTCGCCGGGCGCGACACCGAGCTGATGGCCCGCTTCCGGGCCGCCGGCCTGGTCACGCTGGGCCTGACCACCGTCCCGGAGCTGTGCCTCAGTTTCGCCACCGAATCGCTCAGGTACGGGCCCACCCGCAACCCCTGGGACCTGGACAGGGGCGCGGGCGGGTCGAGCGGCGGCGCGGCCGCCCTGGTCGCCGCCGGCGCGGTGCCCGTCGCGCACGCCAGCGACGGAGCCGGGTCCATCCGCGTCCCGGCCTCCTGCTGCGGGCTGGTCGGGCTCAAGCCGAGCCGTGGCCGGATCACCTGCGGGCCCGACGCGGGCGAGGCGATGCTCGGCATGTCGTACGAGTTCGCGCTCACGCGGACCGTCCGCGACGCCGCGCACCTCCTGGACGCCGTCCACGGACCCGGCATCGGCGACAAGTACACCGCGCCGCCCCCGCGGCGACGCTACGCCGACGAGGTCGGGGCCGACCCCGGCCGGCTGAGGGTGGCGGTGACCACCAAGGCCTGGTCGGGGACCGAGGTGGACGGCCGAGTGGCCGAGGCGGCGCTCCGCGTGGGCCACGCGCTGGAGCGGGCCGGGCACCACGTCACCGAGGCCACCCCGGACGTGGGCCAGGAGGCGGTCATGCGCAGCCTGGTGGCCGAAAGCGTGGCGATCGCCTCCACGCTGCTCATGGCCCCCAGACAGCCCGACCCGGCCCGGATGGAGGCCGTCTCCCGGCAGGCCCTGCGGGCGGCGCGGGAGTACAGCGGGCTGGACCTGCTGGCCGCCTTCGACGCCCAGAACCGGGTCACCCGCTCCGTGGGCGCGTTCTTCACCGAGCACGACCTGCTGGTCACCCCCACGCTGGCCCGCCTGCCCGCACCACACGGCGCGCTGCGCTACGACGATCCCGAACACACGCTGACGAGCTGGCTGGAGTCGCTCGACGGCTACGGGCCGTTCACGGTGCTGTTCAACGTCACCGGGCAGCCCGCGATCAGCCTGCCGCTCGGCCACGCCGACGGGCTGCCCGTCGGCGTGCAGATCGTCGCCCCTTACGGCCGCGAGGATCTGCTGTTCCGGATCGCGGCCCACCTGGAACAGGCGATGCCCTGGAAGGACCGGACTCCTCCGGTCTTCGTGGGAAACCGTTCCTAGGTGCCGAACGGCACGGTCGCCGGGGTCAAGAGGTGCCGAACGGCATCTGGCCCCGGCGACCGGGCCCCCGCGAGGCTTGATCGCATGGAAACCCTCACTTCCGGCCGACGCGGCTACGCGGCGGCGCTGTGGGCGCTGGGCTACGGCCTGCTCGGGGCGGCGTGGGCGCTGGGGACGCCCGGCTTCCCCTGGGGCGCCTCTGACCCCGACCCGGACGGGGCGCTGTCCGTCCTGGCCGGCACGACGCCGAGCTTCGGCTGGTGGATCGCCGCCGTCGCGCTGCTCGCCCTGGTGACGGCGCTGGCGCTGGCCCGCGGCGACGGCGGCCGCACGCCGCTCTACCTGGCCTGGCCGATCGCCGTGCTCCTGATCCTGGTCGTCCCCGACTCCCGGCTCATGATGGGCCTGGCCTACACCCCCCTCCTGCTGGTCGCACCGCTGTTCGGCTGGAGCCTGGGCGGCGTCACCCTCGCCGACGCCTGGCCGTGGCCGGTGCTCAACCAGCTCGTCTGCGTGCTCGGCGGGCTGCTCCTGGCCGCCGCGGCGCTGTCGTACGGCCGCGGCCGGGACGCCGCGCGCTGGTTCACCCCCGAGCGGGGGCGGCGGGCCGTGTACGTGGCGGTCGCGGTGCCGCTGGTCTACTGCCTGACCCGGTGGGCCTGGGCCCTGGGCATCCCGCTCGGCGTGACCCCGGAGTTCCTCGCCCAGGGAGAGGACGGCCTGTGGCTGGCCGGCGCGTACCTGGCGACCTTCGGCGCGCTCGGCGGCGTGCTCACGCTCGGGCTGACCCAGCGGTGGGGCGAGGTCTTCCCGCGCTGGATCCTCGGCCTGCGCGGCAGGCGGGTGCCGCCCCTGCTGGCGGTCATCCCCGCCGGGTTCGTCTCGATCGTCGTCACCGTGGCCGGGCTGACCTACATCAGGTCCACGATCGCCGGCCGGTTCACCCTGGACGAATGGGGCGCCTGGCTCCCGGAGTGCTTCTGGCCGATCTGGGGCGCCGCCCTGGCCACCGCCACGATCTGCTACTTCCGGCGCCGTTCCTAGCGGCGGGTCAATGCGGCCAGACGGCGGTGCGGGCGGTCAGGGCCGGGGCCTCCTGGTGGAGGAGGTCGAGGAAGGCGTCCACCGGCCTGGTGGACACGCGTCCGGCCTTCCGGTAGACGCGGATCTCCCGCTGCCACAAGGGGGCCGGCAGCGGCCGGGTCACCACGTCGTCCCCGAACACCGCCACCTGCGCGGCGAACGCGCCCAGGATCGCCACCCCCAGACCGGCCGCCACCATGGCCGAGATCGTGGTGGCCTGCGCGATCACCATGATCTCGACGGGATCGGCGCCGACCCGGTCGAGCCGGTCGCGGTAGTCGGCCCAGCCGGCGTACGGGTCGCCGGTGACCATCACGGTCTCCTGGGACAGCAGCCCGAGGTCCACCGGCGAGGCCGTGGCCAGCGGGTGGCCTCTCGGGGCCACCAGCACGATCTTCTCGTGGAACAGGTGCGCGGAGGGGACGTTGTGGTACACCTGCGGCACGTCCGAGGTGCGCAGCGCGACGTCGAGCTCGCCGCGGGCGATGGCCTCCTCCAGCTGCAGCGGGTCGCCCTCGCGCAGCACCACCGTGACCCCGGGGTGCAGCCGCCTGAACCGCTGCATCAGCGGCGCCAGGAGCACCGCGCTCAGCCCCGGGTAGCCGCCCACCGTGACCCGGCCCTTGAGCTCGGCGCGCAGAGTACGCACCTCGTCCACGCCGGTCTGGATCGCGGCCAGCGCCGCGCGGGCCTTGGGCAGGAACCTGGCGCCGGCGGCCGTGAGCGTGACCTCCTTGCTGGTACGGATGAGCAGCGTGTCGCCGAGCGCCTGCTCCAGGGCGGCGACGTGCGCGCTGACCCGGGGCTGCGAGCGGCACAGGAAGCGCCCCGCGGCGGTGAAGCCCCCGTGGTCCACGACCGCCACGAAGGTGGCCAGCCAGCTCAGCTGCAGGTCCAGGCGTTCGATCATCCGGAAAACGTATGGTTTTGAGCCGGGCCATGGCAATAGACGAATGGTTGCGCCTGTCCTAAATTCCCGGAATATGACGAGCGAGATTGTGGAGTTCGATGCCGGACGCATGACCAGAGGTCAGCGCAGGATAGCGCTGACCGCCATCGGCGGCTACTACGTGGACGGCTACGACCTGCTGGTCCTGTCCGGCGCCCTGCTCGGCATCGTGCCCGAGCTCTCCCCGGACCCCGGCGTCCTCGGCCTGGTGGGCGCGTCCGCGTTCGTCGGGATGGCACTCGGCTCCCTGCTGACCGGCCCGCTGACCGACCGCTTCGGCCGGCGGCCGGTGTTCTTCGCCTCGATGGCCGTCTTCGTGCTGGCCTCGCTCGGCTTCCTGTTCGTGAACGACGTGTGGCAGCTCATCGCGCTGCGGTTCTGCGTCGGGTTCGCGATCGGCGCGGACATGCCCGCCTCGGCCGCCCTGATCACGGAGTTCATCCCGTCCAGGAGGCGCGGGACGTTCACCGGCCTGGGCGGGGTGGCCTGGATGCTGGGCGCGCTGACCGCCATCGCCGTCACGCTGCTGGTCTTCACCGCTTCCGGGGTGGAGCACTGGCGCTGGGTGATGGCGACCGGGGCCGTCGCGGCGGTGCTGCTGCTCTTCCTGCGCCGCCGTACGCCGGAGTCGCCGTACTGGCTGCGTGCCCACGGCCGCCACGAGGAGGCCGTGGCCGCCTGGCGGTACGCCACCTCCGGCGAGGCGGGCCCGCCCGAGCCCGCCGCGACGGGCGGCGGGCAGCCGGCCCCGCTGCGGATGCTGTTCCGCCGGCCGCTGGCGATCATGATGGTCATGCTCTGCGTGTACTGGGGCTGCAACAACCTGTACGGCTCGGCCATCCTGCTCTACCAGCCCAGCCTGATCAAACGCATCGTCACGCCGAGCACGTTCACCTCGCTGCTGTTCACCGCCTGCACGACGGCGCTGGCCGTGATCCTGGGCCTGATCGTCTGCCTGTGGGTGATCGAGTCGATCGGCCGCCGCTTCATCGCGATCACCGGCACGGCCGTCGCCGCCGCGTGCACGTTCCTCATCTGGGCCGGGTTCGGCACCTCGTGGCTCGTGCTGGCGGCCTTCGCCGTCACGATCGCGGTGATCAACGGCGGCACCTCGCTGGCCTTCTACTCCTGGGCGCCCGAGCTGTTCCCGGCGGGGGTGCGGGGGCGGGCCGTCGGCATCGTCAACATGGTCGGCAAGACGGGCAGCGTGGTCGGCACGCTGGCGCTGCCCAGCATGTTCGAGGCGCTCGGCGCCGTCTCCTTCCTGGTCATCTCGGCCCTGGCCGTGCTGAACGCCGCGGTGACCTTCAAACTGGCCCCGGAGACCCGTGGCCTGACCCTGCGCCAGCTCGAAGAAAGGATGCGTGCATGACCTCGGGGCACGTGGGACGTACCTACCAGGACTCCACGCCGTGGTGGCCGCAGCCGCCCAGGCCCCGGGAGGGCGCGCCGGACGTGATCGTGGTCGTCCTCGACGACGTCGGGTTCGGCAGCCTCGGCTGCTACGGATCCGAGATCGCCACCCCCACGATGGACGCCCTGGCCGCCGGCGGGCTGCGCTACACCAACTTCCACGTCACGCCGCTGTGCTCGCCCACCCGGGCCTCGCTGCTCACCGGCCGCAACCACCACGCCGTCGGCATGTCCCTGCTGTCCAACGCCGACAGCGGCTTCCCCGGCAAGCGCGGCACCGTGACCCACCGCGCGGCCACGATCGCCGAGGTGCTGCGCGACACCGGCTACAACACCTACGCCTTCGGCAAGTGGCACCTGGCGCCCATGGACCGGACCAGCGCGATCGGCCCCTACGACCAGTGGCCGCTGGGCCGGGGCTTCGACCGCTACTACGGCTTCCTCGAGGGCATCAGCGACCAGTACTTTCCCGAGCTGGTCCAGGACAACCACCGGGTGGAGCCGCCGAGGACCCCGGAGGAGGGCTACCACCTCACCGAGGACCTCGTCGAGCGGGCCATCGCCTGCGTCTCCGACCACAAGTCGGTGGGGCCGGACAAGCCGTACCTCCTCTACCTGGCCATGGGGGCGGGCCACGCGCCGCACCAGGCGCCCGAGGAGTACCTGCGGCGCTACCGGGGCCGCTACGACGAGGGCTGGGACGTGATCAGGGAGCGCCGCCACGCCCGGCAGGTCGAGCTCGGGATCATCCCGCCCGGCACCGCGCTGGCGCCCCGCAACGACGGGGTGCGGCCCTGGGCCGAGCTCCCCGAGGAGGAACGCGCGGTCGCCGCCCGGCTGCAGGAGGCGTTCGCCGCGATGCTGGAGCACACCGACGCCCACCTCGCCCGGCTCATCGCCCACCTGGAGCACATCGGCACCCGCGAGAACACGCTGATCGTGCTCTTGTCGGACAACGGCGCCAGCCAGGAGGGCGGCGCGCTCGGCAACACCAACTCGATCGCCTACGAGAACGGCGACGCCGTCTCCCACGCCGACAACTTCGCCCGCCTCGACGAGATCGGCGGCTTCCGTTGCCACGGCAACTACCCATGGGGCTGGGCGCAGGCGGGCAACACGCCGCTCAAGCGCTACAAGCAGAACACGCACGCCGGGGGCGTCCGGGCCCCGCTCATCGTCTCGTGGCCGGGGCGGGTCCCCGAGGGCGGCGTGCGGACGCAGTTCCACCACGTCATCGACGTGACCCCGACGATCCTGGACGTCGTCGGCGCGGAGATGCCGCAGACGTACCGGGGGCTCGCGCAGCTGCCCGTGCACGGCGTGTCCATGCGCTACACCTTCGACGGCGCCACGGCCCCGACCAGCCGCCCCACCCAGTACTTCGAGATGTACGGGCACCGCGCGATCTGGCACGAGGGCTGGAAGGCCGTGGCCTACCACGAGCGCGGCACCTCCTACGACGACGACCGGTGGGAGCTGTACCACCTGGACGACGACTTCTCCGAGTGCCACGACCTGGCGGCCGAGCGCCCCGACGTGCTCCATGAGCTGATCGGCCGCTGGTGGTCCGAGGCCGACCGGTACGGCGTCTTCCCCCTGGACGACCGCAACTTCGCCGAACGCGCCGCGAAATACCACAGCGCGGCCTCGCCCAGAAGGCGGCGGAGTTTCGTGCTCTACCCGGAGATGAGCCGCATCCCGGGCGGGGTCACGCCGCTGATCTACGACCGCTCGTACCGCATCGACGCCGAGGTGCGGCTGCGCGAGGGCGACGAAGGCGTGCTGATCTCCCAGGGTGACGTGAACGGCGGTCACGTCCTGTACGTGGCAGAGGGCCGGCTCCACTACGAGTACAACCACCAGGGCACCCGCTACCGCGTGCACGGCGAGCGCCCGCTGCCGCCGGGCGACCACGTCCTGTCGATGATCTTCACCAGGACCGGCCCCTGTCAGGGTGTGGCCGCCCTGGCCGTGGACGGCCGCCCCGACGGCGGCAAGGAGCCGCTCACGACCGCCCGCTACCTGATCGGCTGGCAGGGCCTGGTGCTCGGGCGCGACGCGCTGTCCCCGGTGAGCTGGGACTATCCGCGCGGTTTCCCCTTCACCGGCACGATCGAGCGGGTTCGCGTGGAGCTGGACGAGGACGTCCCGGACGCCGTCCACGAGACGTTCGACTGACGGGGAGTAACCGGGCGCGCTCGTGACCTGCTCTTGGTCTCCGTCTCAGTACGCTCCCGTGCGTGATGGAAGACAAGAGCCGGAGCAGGCCGCGGATCAGCATCGACGGAGCGGGCATCGAGAGGCGCAGGACGGCGATCCAGGCGCTGGTGGATCAGGCGCCGCCGCCGGCGGCGGAGCGGGTCCCGATGCCCCGCCCCATCTTCAGCCCGCGCTCGGACGGGCCGGAAGCGCCGCGATCGCCGCTGACCAGGCATCTCCGGGAAGGGTGACGTACTTGCCGAGGAACTGCCGCGCCGAGGCGGAGTCCAGCCGGTAGTCGTAGTTGGTCTTCCTGCAGGCGTCGTCCGCGCCGGAGATCGTCGTGGCGATGAGGAGGTGCGAGGTGAGCCCGCCCAGGAAGTTCGGGCCGCCCGAGTCGCCGAAGCAGGTGCTCCCGTCGCCCTTGGTGGACAGCGAGAGGTTGAGCCATCTCCGAGTCATGCTCTTGTACGAGATGGTCGCCTGGTGGCGCGTGTCGGTGTAGTGGAAGCTCTGGCCGCGCGGCTTCTTCTTGGTGGGCTTGAGCGAGCCGTACCCGACGGGGGTGAAACGTGTGGAGTCCAGCTTGTTCTGGGCCTTGAGGAGGTCGAGCAGGCCCAGAGCGGGCAGCTGGGCGGGCGTGATGTTCGGGACGGGCTTGTTGAACAGGACGACGGCCATGTCATGGAGGTCGGACTTCTTCGAGAAGCGGGGGTCCGGGATGTAACGGCCGGAGTAGACCTGGCCCCCGCGCTTGTAGTGGCCCGTGAAGGAGACGGTGGCCGTCTTCTGCTTCGGCTCACCGCAGTGGGCGGCGGTGAGGAAGACGGTCGGCGAGATGAGCGTTCCGGTGCAGTACGACCACGTGCCGTCGGGATTCGCCTCATCGGAGATGAGAGCCCCTACTTCCGGGTGAGCGTCACCGTCGGTGAAACCGTTGGTGATGGCCGCTGCCGGAGTCGCGGTGTATGCCAGCGTCGCAGCGGCAACCAGGACAAAAGGGACATAACGCATTCCCGAAGTTTAGGTGTCAGGGGCTGATGAATGGCACATATGAGCAAAAGATCTACTTGTTTTCCTGGGAACGGCCGGTTTGGCCGCGCATTTCCCGGAGTGGGAAGCATCGCGTATATAAGATCCCCTCGTGAATGCTCAGGCCCTGGCGCTCGGCGCGGTCGCCGGGCTGCCGGAGGGGTTACGGGACCTCCGGGTGCGGGTCAGGCGGTTCCTCGAGGACGAGATCGCCTCCGGCGGCTTCGCCCCCGAGGCCGACGCCTGGATGTCGGGCGTCGATCCGGCCTTCAGCGGCCGCCTGGCCGGGCGCGGCTGGGTGGGGATGACGATCCCCGCGGCGTACGGCGGGCACGGGCGGACCGCGCTGGAGCGCTATGTGGTGACCGAGGAACTTCTGGCCGCCGGGGCGCCGGTGGCGGCCCATTGGATAGCCGACCGGCAGATCGCCCCCAGCATCCTGCATAACGGCACAGAGCAACAGAAACATACGTATCTTCCGCAAATCGCCCGCGCCCAGGGTTTCTTCGCGATCGGCATGTCCGAGCCCGATTCGGGTTCGGATCTGGCCTCGGTCCGGACCCGGGCCGCCGAGGTCGAGGACGGCTGGCGGCTGACCGGCACCAAGGTGTGGACCAGCGTGGCGCACATCGCCACGGCGGTGGTCGTCCTGGCGCGCACCGACGACGCCGGCGACCGGCACGCCGGGCTCTCCCAGTTCATCGTGGACCTGCCCCACCCGGCGGTCTCGATCCGGCCGATCATCACCATCGACGGGGCGCACCACTTCAACGAGGTGGTCTTCGACGACGCGGTGATCCCGGCGGACGGCCTGCTGGGCCGCCGGGGGGACGGCTGGCGCCAGGTCACCGCGGAGCTGGGCAACGAACGTTCCGGCCCCGAGCGCATCCTCAGCACGCTGCCGCTGCTGCGGGAGTGGGCCCGGCCGGAGAACCTGGGAGACGACCCGGTCGCGCACGCCGAGCTGGGCCGGCTGGTCTCCCGGCTGGTGGCGCTGCGCCGGCTGTCCCTGTCGGTCGCCGCGCGGCTGGCCGCGGGGGAGAGCCCGGCCGTGGCGGCGGCCCTGGTCAAGGATCTGGGCACGGAGTTCGAGGGTGACGTCGTGGACGCCGTGCGGCGGCACGTCCGTCCGGAGCCGGGCGGCCGGGGGCTCGCGGCCATGCTGGCCAAGGCCGTCCTGCACGTCCCGGCCTTCACCCTGCGCGGCGGCACCAACGAGATCCTGCGCTCGATCGTGGCCAAGGAGCTGTCCTCATGACCCCCGCCCATCTCCGCGACCTGGCCGAGGCGGTGCGGGGCCTGCTGGACGCGGAGCTGCCAGGCCCGGCGCTCTGGGCCCGGCTGGAGGAGCTGGGTTTCACCTCGCTCACGGTTCCCGAGCCCCAGGGCGGGAGCGGCGGCACGCTCACGGACGCCGCCGTGGTGGTCCGCGAAGCCGGCGCGGCCGGGGCGGCGCTGCCCCTGGCCGAGGCCCTGTTCGTCGCGGGCCCGCTGCTCGCCGCGTCGGGAGCCGCCCTGCAGCCCGGGGTGGTGACCGCGTACACCGGTGATCTGGTGGCGGAGCCGGGCCCCGGCGGCCGGTGGCGGGTCACCGGCCCGCTGATCCGCGTGCCCTGGCTGCGATCCGCCGATCACCTGGTGGCCCTGGTCGGCACCCCGGACGGGCCGGCCACCGCCGTGCTGCCCGCCACCGCCGTGCTTTCCCCCGGCGAGAACCTGGCGGGGGAGGAGCGCGACAGCGCCGTGCTCGACCGCGCCGAGGCGGCGGTCACGCCCCTGCCGCCCGGCCCGTGGCGCCACGAGCTGGAGCTGCACGGGGCCGCGGCGCGGGCGCTGCAGCTGGCCGGCGCCGCCCGCGCCGTACTGACGCTCACCGCGCGGCACGTCGCCGACCGGGTGCAGTTCGGCCGGCCGCTGGCCCGGTTCCAGGCCGTCCAGCACCGGCTCGCGCGGCTGGCGGCCGACGTGGTCACCGTCGAGGTGGCGGCGGACGCGGCGGTCGCGGCGCTGCGGGACGGCGCCCAGGACCGGGAGCTCGCCGTGGCCTCGGCCAAGGCCGAGGCGTCCGCGCTGGCCCGGTCGGTGGCCGCCGCGGGCCACCAGCTGCACGGCGCGATCGGGTTCACGATGGAGCACCGGCTCGGCGCCTGCACCAGGAGGCTGTGGGCGTGGCGCGAGGAACACGGCAACGAGCTCCACTGGCAGCGCAGATGCGCCGACCTGGCGAGAGGATCGGGCGACGTGTGGGAGCTCGTCACCGGCGAGCCGGGGTCGAGGCCCCTTTGACGACAGGAGCAGCACCATGACCGCCGAACCGCCCGCCATCACCACCGTCGGCGACGGGATCGCCAGGCTCACCCTGAACAACCCCCGGCGCAAGAACGCCATCACGCTGGAGATGGCCGCCGTCATCGAGGACTTCTGCGCCCGCGTTCACGGTGACGACACCATCGGCGCCGTCCTCGTCGACGGCGCGGGCGCCTACTTCTGCAGCGGCGCCGACACCCGCGACCTGGCCGCCTCCTCCGCCGATCCCGCCGCGCCCGAGTCGGTCGCGCGGACCTCGGCCGTGTACGCGGCGTTCGTGCAGGTCGGGCGGCTCCCGGTGCCCAGCGTGTCCCTGGTGACCGGCGGCGCGGTCGGCGCCGGGCTCAACCTCGCCCTGGCCACCGACCTGATGCTGGTCAGCCCGGACGCGGTGCTCGACAGCGGGTTCGTGGCGCGCGGCATCCATCCGGGCGGTGGTCACCTGGCCCTGCTCGGCCGCGCGGCCGGGTATCAGCACGCCATCGCGCTCGGAGCCCTGGGCGCGGCGCTGTCCGGCGCCGAGGCCGTACGCCGCGGCCTGGCCTGGGACGTGGCCGAGCCGCACGCCATGCTGGACACCGCCACCCGGCTCGTGTCCATGGCCGCCGCCGACCCCCAGCTGGCCCGGCGGATCAAGCAGAGCGCCACCCTCGAACTCGGCCCGCCCGCGGTGTCCTGGCCGTCGGCGCTGGAGATCGAACGCGGGATGCAGATGTGGTCGCTGGGCCGTAAGGGCAGCCAGGGGTGGGACCGGAAGCCGCCCAAGCCGCCCGTGGAGTCCTGATCGTCAGCCCTGCCCGAGCGAGCGGGCCTCCTTCCACCGCGGGCTGTCGAGGAAGTGGTTGTCGTACAGCTCCTGCGAATCGAGCAGCTCCACGAGGGTGGCCTCGCCGGTGCGCAGGCGGGCCAGCAGCCGGAAGTACTCGAAGCGCTCCACGCCCGGCGTGATGACGATCAGCAGGTCGGCCTCGGAGCCGGGGGCGGCGGCGAAGGCGTGGGCGACGTTCGGGGGCACCACGGCCATGTCGCCCTCCTCCAGGGTGAGCACCTCCTCACCCGCCAGCACCTGGGCGGCGCCGCCCAGGACGTAGAACAGCTCGCTGGAGGAGGTGTGCAGGTGGGGCACCGCGCCGTCGGCGCCCGGGGTGAGGGTCATGCGGAGGCTGCTCAGGGCGCCTCCGGTGGCGCTGGAGTCGAGCAGGAGCCGGCCGGTGGCCGGGGCGTCGCCGCCGCCGATGATCTCGGCGTCGGCCGCGCGTACGACCGCGGTCTCGGGCGTGATGAGCGACATGGTGAGAAGTCCTTCCTCAGGAGTTACAGGGCGCCGTCGAGGGCGGCGGCGACCAGGCGTCCGGCGTAGGCGCGATCCACCGGGTTGCCGGTGATCAGGACGCGGTAGTACAGGGCTCCGGCGAGCTGCTCCAGCAGCGTCATGGGGTCGACGTCGGGGCGGAGCCGGCCCTCGTCGCGGGCGCGTTCGATGAGGCGGCAGGCGAGCGCGTTGCGGCGGGCGTAGACATCCCGCTCCAGCTCGCCGACGTCGTCGTGGCGGGCGGCGGCGGCGACCAGCTCGGCCACCGTCCCCGCCGAGCGGCTCTCCTGGCCGGGCGGCAGGCCCGCGACCCGCATCCGGTTGAGCCCGGCGGCGACCTTCTCCATGTAGTCGGTGAGGTCGCGCCGGATGTCGCCGGTGTCGGTGATCTCGTCGTGGTCCTGCAGCCTGGCCACGACGGCCAGGGCGAGGTGGTCCTTGGTGGGCCAGCGGCGGTACAGCGTGGTCTTGGCGATGCCGGCCCGCTCGGCCACCTCGTCGGTGGTCAGGCCGCCGTACCCACGCCGCAGCAGCAGCTCGGTGGCCGCCTGCAGGACGCGTTCGTCGACCTCGGTGTCACGCGGTCGCCCCCGTGGCCTCATGTGGATCCCTCCATTTCGCTACTTGGGTAGCGAAATTCAAGGTACACCGGAGCCATCCATTTACGCAACCGGAGTTTCGTATATGGCCGGACGGAGTACCCGGCGCACGGCGCCACGCAGCCACTGGTGGGCCCCGTCGGCGGTGTGGCGCGGGTGCCAGGCCATGCCGATCGTCAGTGGTGGCAGCGGCAGCGGGATTTCCAGCAGGCGTAGTCCCAGCGCGTGCGCCGCGTCGCTGAGTGGTGAAGGGGGCTCGCCCGGCAGCGCCGTCGGCACCAGGCAGACCACGTCGCCGACGGCGGCCAGCGCCATCGCCGCCAGATGTCCGGGCAGGACGGCGCTGACCCGCCGGCTGAGCCCTTGCTCGGCCAAGGCCGCGTCCAGCGGGCCGGTGAAGCGTCCCCGGCGGCTGACCGTGACGTGCTCGGCCGCGGCCAGCCTGGCGGGGGTCAGGGTTCCTTCGGCGAGCGGGTGCCTGGCCCTGACGCCAGCCGCCATCCGCAGCGTGACCAGCTCTTCGACCCGGGTCTCCGGGTCGACGTGGTCGATGGCCCCGATCTCCAGATCGATCCGGCCCTCGCGCAGCGCGGGGCCCGCCTCCCACTCCTCGGCCAGCACCCGCAGCGAGACGCCCGGCGCCCGGCGCCGGGCCAGCCCGAGCAGACCCGGCGCCAGCGCCGCGCCGACCAGGTCCGAGGCCTGGACGGTGAACGTGCGCCGCAATGTGGCGGGGTCGATCCCGCCGCTCGGGGTGAGCAAGGCCTCCAGCCGGCGCACCACCGCGGCGGCCTCGTCCCGCAGCGCCTCGGCGCGGGGTGTCGGCACCATCGCCTGTCCTGCCCGCACCAGCAGCGGGTCCTGGAGCACCCGGCGCAGCCGGGCCAGGGTACGGCTCATCGCCGCGGGGGAGGTGTGCAGCCGGGCGGCGGCACGGGTGACGCTCTGCTCGGTCAGCAGGGCGTCGAGGGCGACGGCGAGGTTGGCGTCGAGGTTCGGGTCTGGGCTGCTCACCGGCATTATTCCGTTTCAGGCAATGATTGGATGCTGAAGTTCCCATTGTGGCAATGCGATTCGGGTCTGCACGATCAAAGGGCCGTACCGATCCGATACAGACCGAGAGGTTTTCATGATCGTCATTACCGCCCCCACCGGGAACATCGGCAGGCGGCTGCTGTCGCTGCTGGTCGAGGCCGCGCCCGCCCGCGGAGAGGAGTTGCGCGTCGTGGTCCGCGATCCTGCCCGGCTCCCCGAGGCCGTGCGCGGACGGGTCGAGGTGGTCACCGGCTCGCACGGCGACGCCGCGACCGTCGAGCGCGCCTTCACCGGGGCCGACGCCGTCTTCTGGCTGGTGCCGCCGGACGCCTCGGCCACACCCGACGAGGCGTACAGCGGCTTCACCCGCCCGGCCGCGCGGGCGTTCGCCGCCCACGGCGTCGGCCACGTCGTCGGCGTCTCGGCGCTCGGCCGCGGCACGCCGCACGCCGCCCGGGCCGGGCTGGTCACCGCCTCCCTGGCCATGGACGACCTGATCGCCGGCTCCGGCGTCGCCTACCGCGCCCTGGCCAGCCCGTCCTTCTTCGAGAACCTGCTGGAGGAGGCCGACTCGATCCGCGAGCACGGCGTCTTCACCGACACCGTCGCCGCGGACCGTCCGGCCCCGCTGGTGGCCGTCGCCGACATCGCCGCGACGGCGGCCGGGCTGCTGCTGGACCGCTCCTGGACCGGCGTCGGCAGCGTTCCGGTGCTCGGCCCGCAGGACCTGTCGCCCGACGACCTGGCCCGCATCATGACCGAGGAGCTGGGCCGTCCGGTCCGCTACCGGCGCCGGCCGCTCGACGAGCTGCGGTCCACCCTGCTCGGCTACGGCCTCAACGAGGCGTTCGTCGAGGGCATGGTCGAGATGAAGCGCGCCAAGGACCAGGGCCTGGACGCGGGCGTCGACCGCTCGCCACAGGCGGGCCCGGCCACCGGATTCGCGCAGTGGTGCGCGCAGACTCTCAAGCCCGCCGTCCTCGCCACACCGGAGGCCGTCGATGCCCACTGACCGAACCCAGCCACCGGTCACCGCGTTCATGCTGGTCAAGACAACGCCCGAGTGGCTCGCGATGACCGTGGCCGAACGCGTCCAGGCCTTCACCACCCACGTCGTCCCGGTGATCGAGGCCCGCACCCGCGGCGTGCGCTCCCGCTTCTACGACACGGAGTTCTACTCGGCGCGGGTCACCGACATCTGGGTCTGGGAGGCGGACGACCACGACGCCTACCGGCTGCTGATCGACGCGCTGCGCGAAACCCCCTTCTGGGACCGCTACTTCGACGTTGTGGACCTGCTCGTGGGCACCGAGAACGGCTACGCCCGCACCTACGACCTGGAGCCGGTGGCCACCCTCACCACCTGACGCTCCTGCCTGACCGGCCGGTGCCGCCACCACCCTGCGCAGGCACCGGCCGGGCTCCGCCGGAACGCATCCGTGACGGCGTTGAGATCTTGATTCGCGAAGATCTCCCACAGCCTCCGTTCCGGACGGCACGGAACCGAGCGGGGAGCGCATGAGCATGGGTCGATGGACGATCGGGCCGGCTCTCTTACTGACGGCATCCGTCTCGGTCGTCGGCCCGCACGCCGAAGCCGTCACCCGTCCCGATCCGGTCGCGGCGCTGAAGCAGCAGCTCAACGGTCATGGCGGAGTGCGGCAGAGCTCGGTGTACCGGAGCGTCTGGGGGCCGAAGAAGGATCACGTCACCAGCCGATCGCGGGCCGTCTACGAGTTCGGTGGCGGTGGGATCGTGGCCATGGACCTCCGCTACTCGAAGTTCTCATCCGGCGACTCTCGGAGCATCATCTTCCCCGACCGCGCCTACGGCTGGGAGCGCGACCGCCCCGACTATCTGCCGGCGGGCAAGTCCTGGATCTTGGAGACCAAAAAAAACGACCTGTACCTGGCGTGCGGGAAGATCAGGCTGAGCGATCCTGTCACTCTCCAGCACGTGCTGGCCACCACGACGGTCAAGCGACCCGCCGGCGTCTACGACGGCACCCGCACCACCCTCTACGAAGGCAGCATCACCATCGGTGAGCTGTACAAGCTGAATCCGCGCCTGTGGGTGGACGACCTCGAGAAGCCCACAGGACAGTACGCGAGCTATGCCAAGTTGCCCGTGAAGTGGCGGCTGTGGCTCGGCTCGGATCAGCTCGTACGCAGGTGCCAGACGCGGTATGACGAGCCCGACTCCCTCTGGAACGTCAAAGACCGCGATCTCCAGACCGCCGATGTGCGGTTCTCCGGCTGGGGCGACGCGATCGACATCAAGCCGCCTCCCGCCGAACTTGTGGCGACGGTCGATGAACTGGTCTTCTCCGACGACGACTGAAACGCGGCGGTGCCGCCACACTCGCGAATCTTCAGTTTTGCCGGGTTGGTCAGACGGTGAACTCGACCCCCTGGGCCAGCGGCAGCTCGCCGGAGTAGTTGATCGTGTTCGTCGCCCGGCGCATGTAGCCGCGCCAGGCGTCCGAGCCGGACTCGCGCCCGCCGCCGGTCTCCTTCTCGCCGCCGAACGCGCCGCCGATCTCGGCCCCGGAGGTGCCGATGTTCACGTTGACGATCCCGCAGTCGGAGCCCTCGGCCGAGACGAACAGCTCGGCCTCGGCCTGGTCGCGGGTGAAGATGCTGGACGACAGGCCCTGGGGGACCGCGTTGTTGAGCGCGATGGCCTGCTCCAGGGTCTCGTACGGCATGACGTAGAGGATCGGCGCGAACGTCTCCTGGGTCACGATCGGGGTCTGCTCCCCGATCCGCACCAGCGCCGGCTCGGCGTAGAAGGCGTCCGGAGCCTGGTCGGCGAGCTGGCGTCCGCCGCCGGCCACCAGCGTGCCGCCCTGCTCCACGGCGGCCTCCAGCGCGGCGCGCATGGCGGCGTGCGCGCGGCCGTTGATGAGCGGTCCGACCAGGGTGCCCGGCGCCATCGGGTCGCCGATCGGCAGCCGCGCGTAGGCGTCGGTGAGCCGCTCGGCCAGCGCGTCGGCGATGTCGGCGTGGGCGATGACGCGGCGCATGGTCGTGCACCGCTGGCCCGCCGTCCCGGCGGCCGAGAACACGATGCCGCGCGTGGCCAGGCCGAGGTCCGCGGACGGGCACACCACGGCCGCGTTGTTGCCGCCGAGCTCCAGCAGCGACCGCCCGAACCTGGCGGCGACCCGCGGCCCCACGGCGCGGCCCATGCGGGTCGAGCCGGTGGCGCTGACCAGGGCGACCCCGGGGTGGTCCACGAGCGCCTCACCGACCTCGGGGCCGCCGACGAGGACCTGGCTCAGGTACGCGGGCGCGCCGTGCTCGGCGGCGGCCCGGTCGAGCAGGGCCGCGCAGGCCAGGGCGGTCAGCGGCGCCAGCTCCGACGGCTTCCAGACGACCGGGTCGCCGCACACCAGGGCGATGGCCGTGTTCCACGACCAGACGGCCGCCGGGAAGTTGAACGCGCTGATCACGCCGACGACGCCGAGGGGGTGCCAGGTCTCCATGAGCCGGTGACCGGGCCGCTCGGAGCTGATCGTGCGCCCGTACAGCTGGCGGGACAGCCCCACCGCGTAGTCGCAGATGTCGATCATCTCCTGGACCTCGCCGAGCGCCTCGGAGGTGATCTTCCCGACCTCCAGGCTGATCAGCGTGGCGAGGTCCGATTTGTGCGCGGACAGCAGCTCGCCGAGCCGCTTGACCAGCGCGCCCCGGGCCGGCGCGGGCACGGTTCGCCAGGCCAGGAACGCCTGCCTGGCCCGCTCCACGGCGGTGTCCACGGCGCCGGGGTCCACCCAGTCAACGGCGGACAGCGGCCCGCCGTTGATCGGTGAGGTGGTCGTGACGCCGCCGCCGAGCGCGTCCACGTCCACACCGCAGCGCTTGGCGGTCTCTCGCGCCGTCGCGGCCAGCTCGTCGGCGCCGGGCAGCGTGGTCACCATCAGGATCTCCTTGTCAGACGATGTTGATCTCGGGCCTGGCCCCGGACAGGGCGAAACGGCCCGCGTCGAAGCCGGTGACGTCCACGAACGGCGTCCGGCCCAGGTAGAGGTCGCGGACCACCTCGCCGACGGCCGGGCTCATCAGGAAGCCGTGGCCGGAGAAGCCGGTGGCGTAGATGAACCGGTCGACGCCGCGGGCGGTCCCGATGAGCGCGTTGTGGTCCGGCGTCACCTCGTACAGCCCGGCCCAGCCGGTGGCGATGCCGGTCTCCATCAGCGCCGGGGCGCGGCGGGCCATGGCCTCGCCGAGCCTGGGCAGCCAGGCGTCGGAGCGGTCGAGCTTGAACCCCGGCGTCTCGTCCGGGTCGGACATGCCGAGGAGCAGCCCGGGGCCCTCGCGGTGGAAGTAGAAGGTGGTGCCGAAGTCGATGGTGAACGCCATCGGCGGCAGGTCCGCGACCGGCTCGGTGACCAGGATCTGCCGGCGCAGCGGGGCCACCGGCAGGTCGACCCCCACCCACTCGCCGACCGGCCGCGACCAGGCGCCGGCCGCGCAGATCACCGTGTCGGTCTCGATGCGGCCGCCCTCGGTCCGGACGGCGGCGATGCGGCCGTCCACGACCTCGATGCCGGTCGCGGCGCAGTTCGGCAGCAGCCGCGCGCCCAGCCGCCGGGCCGCGCCCGCGTAGCCGAGCACCACGGACTCGGGAGTGCAGTGGCCGTCGGTGGGGGAGTAGGCGGCGGCCAGCAGCCCGTCGGTGTCGATCAGCGGCGACAGCTCCTTGGCCTCCCCGACCGGGATCATCCGGCTGGGGACGCCGAGGTCGTTCTGGATCGCCACGTTCTTCTCGAACTCCGCGACCGACTCGGGGGAGTCGAGCAGGAACAGGTAGCCGGGCTTGTGCAGGTCGATCTCCTGCCCGAAGCGCTCGGCGAAGGTCTCGAACGTCTCCAGGCTGCGTACGGCGAGCTCGATGTTGACCCGGTCGGAGAACTGCGCGCGCACGCCGCCGGCCGCCTTGGAGGTCGAGCCGGAGCCCAGCGGCCCCTTGTCGATGAGGACCACGTCGCTCACGCCGGCCGCGGCCAGCGCGTACGCCGAGCTGACGCCCATGGCGCCGCCTCCGATGATGACCACCGAGGCCCGCGCGGGCAGGTCACGTCCCATTGATCGGCTTCCTTCCTCACGTACCGCATTCAGGATCGGGGATCGGACAGAGCCGGAGGAAGCGGTCAAGCCTCGGCATCTGTGGGTGAGGCGTAAGAAGTTCTTATGCTCCGGGGGAGGTCGTCCTCCAGCCGGGCCGCGGCCAGCCGCAGGGAGCACACGGCGCCGGTCACCGCCGGGTTGGCACTGGCCGTCCGGTGCACGGCGGCGATGCGCCGGCGGGCCTCGACGCCGTCGAGCCCGGTCGCGACCACGCCCTCGCCGGGCAGGTGCGCCAGCGCCGGGACGAGCGCCACCCCCAGGCCGGAGCGTACGAACCCGTGGATGACGCCGTAGTCGTTGCTGCGGTAGTCGACCTGCGGTTCGTAGCCCGCCCGCGCGCACAGCCGGCGCAGGCAGGAGGCCCCGGAGGTGCCCTCCCGGGTGGACACCCACGTCTCGTGCTTGAGGTCGTCGAGCGCGACCGCCCCGGCGGCGGCCAGCGAGTGCCCCGCGGGCAGCAGGAGCAGCAGCTCCTCCGCCAGCAGCGGGATCTCCCGCAGGTCACGCGGCCAGGCGCGGGGCACCAGGTCGTAGCGGTAGACCAGGGCCAGGTCGAGCTCGCCCGCCCGGACCAGCGGGATCAGCTCGTCGGGCTCCCCCTCGTCGAGCAGGGTCTCGACGGCCGGGTGCGTCTGCGCGTACGCGGCCAGGGCGATCGGCAGCAGCCGCTGGCTCGCGGTGGGGAAGCTGCCCAGCCTGAGCCGGCCGATCGTGCCCGCGGACATGCCGCGGACGTCGTCCTCCAGCGCGTCCAGCGCCGCCAGCACCTCGTACGCCCGCAGCACCAGATACCGGGCGGCCGGCGTGGGCGTGATCGTCTGGGCCCCGCGCTCGAACAGCGGCATCCTGACCGCCCGCTCCAGCGCCGCGATCTGCTGCGAGACCGCGGACCCCGTGTAGCCGAGCCGCCTGGCCGCGGCGGCGAACGAGCCCGCGTTCAGCACGGCGGTCAGCGTCCGCAGGTGGAGCGGGTTGAGCATAAGCAGACCTTACGGCAGCCGGTCGGCGAGGAGCTGGGCCAGGTGGGTGCCCCGCCGGGCCGACAGATCGGCGATCTGCGTACGGCAGGAGAACCCGTCGGCGAGCACGGCCGTCCCCGGCTCCGCCTGCCGGACCGCCGGGAGCAGCTGGTGCTCGGCCACCGCCACGGACACGTCGTAATGCCCCTTCTCGACGCCGAAGTTGCCCGCCAGCCCGCAGCACCCGCCCAGCCGGGTCACCCGCGCGCCCGCCTCCCGCAGCAGCCGCAGGTCCTGCTCCCAGCCCATGACCGCGTGGTGGTGGCAGTGCGGCTGGGCCACCACCGTCACCCCGTCGAGCGCGGGCGGCCGCCAGCCGGGCGTGCCGGACAGCAGCTCGGCCAGCGTGCGGGTCATGCGCGCCACCGGCCCGGCCACCGCCTCGTCCAGCAGCTCCAGCGCGTCCGAGCGCAGCACGGCCGTGCACGACGGCTCCATCCCCACGATCGGCACCCCCTGCCCGGCGGCCTCGGCCAGCTCGGCGACCGTGCGGCCCAGGATGGCCCGGGCCGCGTCCAGCTGCCCGGTGGAGATCCACGTGAGCGCGCAGCACTGGCGGCGCTCGCTGATCCGCGGGCGGTAGCCGGCCGCCTCCAGCACCTTCACGGTCGCGCGGCCGATCTCCGGCGCGAAATGGTCGGTGAAGGTGTCGACGAACAGCATCACCGGCCTGCCCTCCGCCGGGCTCCGCCGCTCGAACCAGGCCCGGAACGTCTCCCGCGCGAACTCCGGGAGCCCGCGCCGCCGGTCCACCCCGGCCAGCGCCGGCAGCCCCGGCACGCGCATGAGCGCGTTCACCGCCCGCGGCATCCGGCTCGCCAGCCGCGCCCAGCGCGGCAGCCGCCCCAGGGAATAGTGCGTGAGCGGCCGGACGCGCCCCTTGTAGGTCTGGTGGAGCACCTCGGACTTGTACGCGGCCATGTCGATCCCCGTCGGGCAGTCCGAGGCGCAGCCCTTGCAGGACAGGCAGAGGTCGAGGGCCTCGTGGACCTCGGGAGAGCGCCAGCCGCCGGTGACGCCGGAGCCGTTGATCATCTCCTGGAGCACCCGGGCGCGGCCCCGGGTGGAGTCCTTCTCCTCCCTGGTGGCCAGGTAGGAGGGGCACATCACCCCGCCGGCCGCGGTGTTGTCGGCCCGGCACTTGCCCACGCCCGTGCAGCGGTGCACGGCCTGGCCGAAGTCGCCGCCGTCGTGGCGGTAGGCCAGGGCCAGGCCCTCGCGCACCGGGTGGGCGGCCGGGACGCGCAGGTCGGCGTCGAAGGGGCGGGGCCGTACGAGCACGCCGGGGTTGAGCACGTCGCCCGGGTCGAAGATCGCCTTGACCCCGGCGAACAGGTCGATCGCCGCCTGCGAGTACATGAGCGGCAGCAGCTCGCTCCGGGCCCGGCCGTCGCCGTGCTCGCCGGACAGCGAGCCGCCGTAGCCGGCGACCAGCGTGGCCGCGGCCACCAGGAAGGCCCTGAACGCCGCGCGCCCGCCCGGCTGGTCCAGCGGCACGTCGAGCCGGATGTGCAGGCAGCCGTCGCCGAAGTGCCCGTACGGCAGGCCGGTCAGGCCGTGTCCGGCCAGCAGCGCCTCGAAGTCGCGCAGGTAGCGGCCCAGCATCTCGGGCGGCACGGCGGCATCCTCCCAGCCCGCGTGCGCCGGCCGCCCGGCGGGACTGCGCCCCGACAGGCCCGCGCCGTCCTCACGGATGCGCCAGAGCGCCGCGGCCTCGGCCGGATCGGTGACGACCAGGGCGTCCTCGCCGCCGGCCGCCACCCGGGCGGCCCGCTCCCGCACCTCGGCCGCGTCGTCGCCCGCGACCTCGACGAACAGCCAGGCGGCGCCGCGCGGCAGCGGCGGCACCGCGCCGGGGCCCCGCCGCAGGCGCACCACGTCGACGATGCGCGCGTCGATGCCCTCGCAGGCCGTCGGCCGGTGCTCCAGCACTCCCGGCGCGGCGTCCCCGGCGGCGGCGATGTCGGCGTAGCCGAGCACGACCAGGGCGCGGTGCGCCGGATCGGTCACCAGCCGCACCGTCGCCTCCGTGAGCACCGCCAGCGTGCCCTCACTGCCGACCAGCAGGCGGGCCACGTCGAACCCGCGCTCCGGCAGCAGGTGCTCCAGCGCGTATCCCGACATCTGCCGCCCGAACCGGCCGAACTCGGTCCTGATCGTGGCCAGGTCGGCCATCGCGAGATCCCGCAGCGCGGCCGGGATGCCCCGGCCGGGCCGGGCCGGCGCGGCGGAGGCGCCCGGCAGGTCCGACGCGGCCTGGCCGGGCAGGTCCAGCGCGGTCCCGTCGCCCGCCACGGCCTTGAGCCCGGCGATGTTGTCGGACGTGCGGCCGTAGCCGAGCGTCCTGGAGCCGCAGGCGTTGTTGCCGATCATGCCGCCGATGGTGCAGCGGGTGTGGGTGGACGGGTCGGGGCCGAACCTGAGCCCGTACGGGGACGCCGCCCGCTGCAGGGCCGCCTGGACCACCCCCGGCTGCACCACCGCCGTGCGGGCCTCGGCGTCGACCCGCAGCACCTGGTCCATGTGGCGGCTGAAGTCCAGCACCAGGCCGGGGCCGACCGCGTTCCCGGCGACCGACGTGCCGCCGCCGCGCGCGGTGAGGGGGATCTCGTGGCGCGCGCACAGCTCGATCGCCGTCGCCACGTCCTCGGCGGACCTGGGCCGGGCCACCAGCAGCGGCGGCACCCGGTAGAGGGAGGCGTCGGAGGAGTGGAGCGCCCGCGACGTGGAGTCGTCCAGCACGTCGGTGACCCCGCGGCGGCGGAGGTCGGTCGCGAGAGCGGCTGCGCGGTCCATGAGTAGCATGCTACATGCGACCCATGTAGCATGCTACTCGCTTCCGGCGGCGAGGAGAGAAGGCACGATGGTCGACGCGACCGCACTCCGGGCGGCTTTCGCCCGGCGCCTGTCAGCGATGTACGGCACCGAGGTCCCCGCGTACAACACGCTCGTCGACGTCGCGCAGGAGGTGAACCACGAGGTGCTGGCCCGGATGGGCGCCGGCGCCGAACGCCTCGGCTCCATCGGCCGCGTCACCGCCGAGCGGCACGGCGCGATCCGCGTCGGCACCCCGGCCGAGCTGGCGCAGGTCGCGCGGATCTTCGGCGCGATGGGCATGTACCCCGTCGGCTACTACGACCTGCGCGAGGCGGCCAGCAGTTCCGTGCCCGTCGTCTCCACGGCCTTCCGCCCCGTGGACGAGGACGAGCTGGCCGCCAACCCCTTCCGCGTGTTCACCTCCATGCTGGTGACGGGCGACCGGCGGTTCTTCGGCGCGGACCTGGAGCGCCGGCTCGGCGAGTTCCTGGGGGCGCGCCGGCTGTTCCCGCCGCGCCTGCTCGACCTGGCCGACCGCGCCGAGGCCGAGGGCGGCCTGGACGACGAGGCGGCCGAGGAGTTCCTGACGCTCGCCACGCGGGCGTTCGAGCTGTCCGCGGAGCCGGTCTCCCGCAGCTGGTACGCCGAGCTCGAACGCGTGTCCGCCGTGGCCGCCGACATCGGCGGCGTGGCCTCCACCCACGTCAACCACCTGACCCCGCGCGTGCTCGACATCGACGCCCTCTACGCCCGCATGAGCGAGCGCGGCATCACCATGATCGACGCCATCCAGGGGCCGCCCCGCTGGGACGGCCCCGACCTGCTGCTGCGCCAGACCTCCTTCCGCGCGCTGGCCGAGCCGCGGCTGTTCAGGGAGGACGACGGGCGGGTCGTCCAGGACGACCTGCGGGTGCGGTTCGGGGAGGTGGAGGCGCGTGGCATCGCCGTGACGCCCGCCGGACGCGCGCTCTACGACGAGCTGTCGGCCGAGCTGGACGCGGCGCTCGCCGGGCAGCGGGTCACCACGGACGAGCGCAACGCCGCCGGGGCCAAGCTGTGGGCGGACCGGGTGCCGCGCGGCGAGGCCGACCTGGCCGCGGGCGACCTCGCGTACTTCACCTTCCACGTCCTCGGCGCCCGCCCCGGCGGCGCCGCGCCCGCCGACCTCGCGACCCTCCTGGCCGACGGGTGGATCGGCGCCCGGCCCATCGTGTACGAGGACTTCCTGCCGCGTTCGGCCGCCGGCATCTTCCAGTCCAACCTGACCTCCGACGGCGCCAAGGACGTGACGGCGGCAGGCGCGGACTTCGGCCCCGAGGCGCTGGCCGCAGTGCTCGGGCGCCCGCTGCACGACCCCTACGAGCTGTACGCGTCGACCCGGGCGGCCTCGCTGGCCCGCGTCCGCGACGAGCTCGGCCTGGCCCGGGACATCACCCTGCCCCCGGCCCGTTAACCCGACTGCGGCTCGTCGGCGACGGCTCGTCAGCCCGGCTGCGGCTCCTCGGGGATGTTCCGTCGGCCTGGCTGCGGCTCTTCGGCGATGGCCCGTTAGCCCGGCTGCGGCTCCTCGACGATGGATGCCCACAACGCGTCCACGTCGACCGGCTTGCCCTGGGCCCTGGCCGCCTGCCGGGCCAGGATGAGGCCGGTGTTGGTCAGATGGGACCGCATCGCGCGCACCGCGCCCTCGGCGTCCGCCGCCGCGACCGCCGCCACGATCGGCTCGTGCTCCTCGTGCACCTGCCGCAGCGTGCGGGAGCGGTCGTCCGTGGACGTGCCGAGGATGCGCATGGTGTCGCGCAGCCCGCCCACGATCGCGCGGGCCCTGCCGTTGCCCGCCGCGACCAGGAGGCGGTCGTGCAGCGCCTGGTCGAGCTGGAAGAACAGCGCCTCGTCGGCCGCCTCGACCGCCGCCGCCATCTCCGCCATGGTCGCCCGCAGCGCCGCGCCGAGCCCGGCGGCGTCCCCCCTCGCTGCCCGCCGCGCGGCGGGCAGCTCCAGAGCCAGCCGTACCCCGAAGATCTCGACGATCTCCCGGGGATGCGGCAGCACGACGCGGAACCCGCGGTTGCGCTCGACCTGCACCAGCCCTGCCTCGGCCAGGCGCAGCATCGCCTCGCGGACCGGGCTCCTGGAGACGTTGAGCTGCTCGGCCACCTGGTAGACGGAGTAGAGCCGGCCGGGGACCATCGCGCCCGTGTGCACCGCCCGGCGCACCTCGGAGATCACCTGCTCGGCCAGCGACCGGCCCGCGTGCGGCAACGGCTGCAGCTTCAGCTCGGCGTGTTCGCGGGTCGGCGGCATGTCGGCATGTTACCCGTACGGGACCAGCGGCGATCATGCGCCGCCCGGCGGGCGTTTCAGCGCCGTTTCAGTGCCGGTCGGCGGGCAGATCGCGTGGTTCCGGTCCCCGGTAGGCGGGCAGCAGCGGGGGCGGTATGGGGCCTTTGATGCGGCGGCCCTCCCCGTGCTCCTCCCACGCGTGCGCCAGGACGCCGACCGCGCGTGACAGGACGAACAGGCCCCTGCCCAGCTCGGGCGCGAAGCCGAGCTCGCTGTAGACGATGGCGGTGGCGCCGTCGACGTTCATCGGCACCGGCGCCAGCTGCCGCTCGATCTCCAGCCCGATCCGCAGGTACGCGCCCTCGACGACGCCGTCGCGGGCCGCGTCCTCGACCGCCCGCACGAGGGGGTCGCGGCGCGGGTCGCGCGGGTGGAAGCGGTGTCCGAACCCGGGAAAGTACCGCTTGGCACCCCGATACCCAGCCAGCACCCCCGAGACCACCTCCGAGACCGTCCCCGCCAGATCGGCATCCGCAGGATCGGCCTCTGCCGGGTCTGCGGTGGTTCGTACCCGGATGTCGGCCAGCACGGCCATGCACTCCTGACCAGCGCCCCCGTGCACGTCGCCGAGCAGCCCGACGCCCGTGGCCACGGCGGTGTTGAGGCCGACGCCGCAGGTGGCGGCCATGCGGGCGGCGGCGATCGAGGGCGCCTGCGGCCCGTGGTCCACCCCGGACACCAGCGCGGCCTCGAACAGCGCGGACTGACCGGGCGAGGGCACCTCGCCGCGCAGCATCAGCCAGATCGTGTCGGCGAACGACAGCCGGCCGATGAGCTGCTCGACGGGATAGCCGTGCAGCCGGATGACGCCGGGGGAGATGTCGGATATGGCGGTGGCCCACCATCCGGTCACCTGCTCAGTCGTGGTGCTCATCGAATCTCCTTGGCGTGAAAACCCCGTTCTTAAGGGCAGGGAGGGTACGTGGAATAGTGCGGCAGGATCGAACATGTGCACGATGCGTGACTGATCGCGTACTAGAATGTGAACTGTGGCGCAGACCGTGAAGCGGGCCTACAAGTACCGCTTCTACCCGACCCCCGAGCAAGCCGAAGAGCTCGCCCGGACGTTCGGCTGCGTCCGCCTCGTCTACAACAAGGCGCTGGAGGAGCGCACCCGCGCGTACACCATCGACGGGCGTCGCGTCTCCTACGGGGAGTCGTCGGCGGCCCTGACCGCATGGAAACGCAGCGGCGACTACGACTTCCTGTCGCAGGTCTCCTCCGTGCCGTTGCAGCAGGCGCTGCGCCACCTCCAGGCCGCGTTCGCGAACTTCTTCGCCAAGCGGGCCAACTATCCGACGTTCAAATCGCGCAAGAAGGCGCGGGCCTCGGCCGAGTACACCCGCTCGGCCTTCCGCTGGCGCGAGGGCCGGCTGTGGCTGGCCAAGATGGACGCGCCACTCGACATTTGCTGGTCGCGTCCGCTGCCGGTGGGCGCCGAGCCGTCCACGGTCACCGTTTCCCGGGACGCGGCGGGCCGTTGGTTCGTCTCCCTCCTGACAGAAGAGACGATCACTCCATTCCCGCCGGTGGAGCAGACGGTGGGGATGGATGCGGGCATCACCGCCCTGGCCACACTGTCCACCGGAGAGAAGATCGTCAATCCCCGCCACGAACGCCGCGACCGGCGCAAACTGGCCAGGGCTCAGCGGGCGCTCGCCCGCACGGCCAAAGCGAGCGCCAGCCGGGCCAAGGCCCGGCTCAAAGTGGCCCGCGTTCACGCCAGGATCGCCGACCGTCGCCGGGATTTCCTGCACAAGCTCACCACTCGACTTGTCCGTGAGAACCAAACGGTCGTGATCGAGGACCTCACCGTCCGCAACATGGTCAAGAACGGCAAACTCGCCCGAGCCATCTCCGACGCCTCGTGGCGGGAGCTGCGGAGCATGCTGGAGTACAAGGCCGCCTGGTACGGCCGGGCCGTGATCGCGGTGGACCGCTGGTTCCCCTCCTCCAGGCTGTGCTCGGCTTGCGGGAGCGTGCAAGACAGGATGCCGCTGAACGTCCGGAAGTGGGCCTGCGCGTGCGGCGCGATCCACGACCGGGACGTCAACGCGGCCCGCAACCTCTTGGCCGCTGGGCTGGCGGACAAGTAAAACGCCTGCGGAGCTGGTGTAAGACCTCAACGAGAGTCCTCTCGGGCGGGCGACCGGCGGTGAAACGGGAACTTCCATGAGCGACCGTGGGGATCCCTCTCGATTTCGAGAGGGAGGAAGTCAAACGGCTCCTTCCTGGTGCAGGCGGGCGATGTCGGTGTCGGAGTAGCCGAGGGTGCGCAGCACCGCGTCGGTGTGCTCGCCGAGTCTCGGGGGCGGGCCGGCGGGGGCCAGGGGGCGGCCGTCCACGTGGGCGGCACCGCCCAGCAGCACGAGTTCGCCGCCGCCGGAGGCGGGGGAGGGCAGGCGGTGCAGCAGGCCCCGGTGCTCGACCTGCGGCGAGCGCAGCGCCTGCGGGACGGTGACCACCGGCGCCGCGGGCACGCCGGTCGGCAGCAGGATCTCGTCCCACTCGGCCGCCGGCCTGGTCTTCAGCGTCTTCTCCAGCTCCTCGCGCAGGGCGTCGCGGTGGGTCTTGCGGTCGTCCCTGGTGCGGAAGCGGTGGTCGCTCATGAGCTCCGGCCGGCCCAGCACCCGGCAGAGGGTCTCGAACTGCTCCTGTTTGTTGGCGGCGATGTTGAGCTGGCCGTCGGCGGTCTCGAAGGTGCCCGACGGCGCCGACGTACGGTTCTCGTTGGCCATGGCCACCGGCTCCCGCCCGGCGACGAGGTAGTCGGAGACCACCCAGCCCATCCCCGTGAGCGCGGCGTCCAGCATGGACACGTCCAGGTGGGCGCCCTGTCCGGTGCGGAGCTTGCGGTGCAGGGCGGCGGCCACGGCGAAGGCGGCGGTGATGCCCCCGGCGCTGTCGCACACCGGATAGCCCACCCGTACGGGCGCGGTGTCCGGGGTGCCGGTGACGCTCATGATGCCCGCCAGGCCCTGGATCACCTGGTCGTAGGCGGGGCGCTCGCGCATGGGCCCGGTGGCGCCGAAGCCGGACAGCGCGCAGTAGACCAGGCCGGGGTTGATCTCGCGCAGCCGTTCCCAGCCGAAGCCGAGCTTGTCCAGCACGCCGGGGCGGAAGTTCTCCAGCAGCACGTCGGCCTCGCCCAGCAGCCTGGTGAAGACCTCGCGGCCGGAGGCGTGCTTGAGGTTGACGGTGACCGAGCGCTTGCCCGCGTTCTGCGCCAGGAAGGAGACGCCGAGGTTCTCGCCGCTGAGGCGGGGGTCGGCGCCGAGCTGGCGGGCCAGGTCTCCGGTGCCGGGGATCTCCAGCTTGATCACGTCGGCGCCCATGAGGGCGAGCTGGTAGCCGGCGTACGGGCCGGACAGGACGTTCGTCATGTCGAGCACGCGTACGCCGTCGAGCAGCCGCGGTGATGAGTTGTCGGTCATCGAACCCCTGTCCGTACCGCTATGTGGTCCAAAAATACCGTACAGCGGTTCAGGCGGGCGTGTCGATGACCGCGCCGCCTGCTTGACACGTCCAGGGGACGGCCCTTGAATTGGATGGCTCCGTCCAAAAAAAGCGATCGCCTCCCGGGGAGAGTGATGCGAGCTCGAGCGGCGGTCCTGCGCGACCCGGGCAGGCCGTTCACCGTCGAGGACGTGTCCCTCTCCGCGCCCGGCCCCGGCGAGGCGCTGGTCCGCGTGGCGGGCGCGGGCATGTGCCACACCGACGTGCTGTTCCGGGGGCTGGCGGAGCTGCCGATGCCGATGGTCTTCGGGCACGAGGGCTCGGGGGTCGTCGAGGCGGTCGGCCCCGGGGTGACCCGCGTGGCGCCGGGCGACCACGTCGTGATGAGCTACGATTCCTGCGGCTGGTGTGGGCGGTGTGTGACCGGCGCGGCCTCGTACTGCGACGAGTTCATGACGCGCAACCTCAGCGGGGTGCGCGCGGACGGGTCGGCCGGGGCCACCGGGACCGGTGGCGAGCCGGTCGCGGCCCGCTGGTTCGGGCAGTCCTCCTTCGCCACCCATGCCGTCGCCACCGAGCGCAACCTGGTCACCGTCGACAGGTCGCTGCCGCTGGAGCTGCTCGGGCCGCTGGGCTGCGGCCTGCAGACCGGCGCGGGCTCGGTGTTCATCGCCCTCAAGGTCCGCCCGGCCGACGCCATCGCGGTGTTCGGCGCCGGGGCGGTCGGCCTCGCGGCGGTCATGGCCGCCAAGGTCGCGGGCGCCGGCGAGATCGTCGCCGTGGACCTGCATGCCTCGAGGCGCGAGCTGGCCCTGGAACTCGGCGCCACCCGGGCGCTCGACGGCGCCGACCCCGGCCTCGCCGACGCCGTCGGCGAGGTGGACCACTCCTTCGACACCACCGGCGTGCCGGAGGTGATCCGCACCGCGATCGCCGTGCTGCGCCCCGGCGGGTCGTGCGGCCTGGTCGGCGCGGGCGGCGGCGAGGTCACGCTGCGGCCGACCGCCCTCGCCGGGCGCACCGTCCGCTTCATCCTGGAGGGCGACGCCGTGCCCCAGCAGTTCATCCCCATGCTGATCGGGCTCTGGCGGCAGGGCCGCTTCCCCTTCGACCGGCTGATCCGCACGTACCCGCTGGGCGGCATCAACGACGCCGAACGCGACTCCGCGAGCGGCGCCACGGTCAAGCCCGTCCTGCTGCCGGCCTCATGACGGACTTCGCCATGACCGTCGGCGGCGCCGCGGCGGCCGGCACGGGCACGTTCGACGTCGTCGACCCGGCCACGGGCGAGGTCTTCGCCCGGGCTCCCGACTGCGGCGCCGACCGGCTCGACCAGGCCATGGCGGCCGCCCGCGCGGCCTTCCCGGCCTGGCGGCGCGACGAGCGGCACCGCCGTGACCTGCTCAGGGAGGCGGCCGGCGCGCTCGAGGCCGCGGCCGGCCGGCTCGCGCCGATCCTCACCGCGGAGCAGGGCAAACCCCTCAAGGACGCCCGGCGCGAGGTCGCCACCGCCGTGACGTGGCTGCGCTACTACGCCGACCTGGACCTGCCGCGCGAGGTGTCGCAGGACGGCTCCGCCGAGGTGATCCGGCGCCCGCTCGGCGTGGTGGCCGCCATCACGCCGTGGAACTTCCCGATCGCCCTGGCCATGTGGAAGATCGCACCGGCTCTGCGCGCCGGCAACACCATGGTGCTCAAACCCTCCCCGTACACGCCCTTGACCACCCTGGCGATGGGGGAGATGCTTGCGCGGATCCTCCCGCCCGGCGTGCTGAACGTCATCAGCGGCCGCGACCCCCTCGACGCCCTCATGACCGCCCATCCCGTACCTCGCAAGATCAGCTTCACCGGCTCGACGGCCACCGGCAAGCGCGTCGCCGGCCTGGTCGGCGACGCGCTGGAGCACGGCGCGGTGGCCGCGGCCGGCGGCCGGCCGATCGACCGGCCCGGCTACTTCTACCAGCCCACCGTCCTGTCCGGCGCGACGGACGGCACGCGCATCGTCGACGAGGAGCAGTTCGGCCCGGCGCTGCCCGTCATCGCCTGCCGCGACCTCGGCCGGGCCGTCGAGCGCGCCAACGGCACCGCCTACGGGCTGACGGCGTCGGTGTGGTCGCCCGACCTGGACCGGGCCGCGCGGGTGGCGGCCGAGCTGGACTGCGGCCAGGTCTCGATCAACGGCCACGGCCGCGGCGTCCGCCCCGACCTGCCCTTCGGCGGCCACAAGTGGAGCGGCCTCGGCGTCGAGAACGGCCCCTGGGGCCTGTACGGCTACACCGAGCTCCAAGTCCTGGTAGGGAATCAATCATGAACATGACCATCGAGCAGGCGGGGCTCATGCTGGCCGACCCCCTCGCCTACGCCGACGAGCCGCGGCTGCACCAGGCGCTCACCCTGCTGCGGCGGGAGGCCCCGGTCCATCTCGTGGAGTCGCCCGAGTACACGCCCTTCTACGCCGTCACCCGGCACGCCGACATCATGCGGGTCGAACGCGACAACGCCCTCTGGCTCAGCGCGCCGCGCCCGGTCCTGGGCAAGAAGACGTTCGAGGCGCACGCCAGGCAGCAGGCGGCGCAGGGCATCCAGTTGAAGACGCTGGTCCACATGGACGACCCCGACCACCGCGTGGTCCGGGCGATCGGCGCCGACTGGTTCCGCCCCAAGGCCATGCGCGCCATGGAGAGCCGGATCCAGGAGCTCGCCCGCCGCTACGTGGACCGGCTGGCCGAGTACGGCGGCGAATGCGACTTCGCCACCCAGGTCGCGGTGCACTACCCGCTGTACGTGATCCTCTCCCTGCTCGGGCTGCCCGAGTCCGACTTCCCCCGCATGCTCAAGCTCACCCAGGAGCTGTTCGGCGGCGCGGACGCGGAGACCAGGCGCGGAGACACCGCCGAGGACCAGTTCGCGGTGCTCCTCGACTTCTTCGCCTACTTCCAGCAGCTCACCGCCGCCCGCCGCGCCCACCCCACCGAGGACCTGGCCTCCGCCATCGCCAACGCCCAGGTGGACGGCAAGCCGCTCAACGACATGGAGACGGCCTCCTACTACGTCATCATCGCCTCCGCCGGCCACGACACCACCAGCTCCACCGTCGCCGGCGGCCTGCACGCCCTCATCGAACACCCCGACCAGCTGGCCCGGCTGCGCGAGGACCCCGGCCTGCTGCCGTTCGCGGTCGACGAGATGATCCGCTGGGTCACCCCGGTCAAGGAGTTCATGCGCACGGCCTCGGCCGACACCAGCCTCAACGGCGTGGACATCAAGGCGGGCGAGTCGGTGCTGCTGTCGTACCCGTCGGCCAACCGCGACGAGGAGGTGTTCACCGACCCGTTCGCCTTCGACGCCGGCCGCGACCCCAATCGCCACCTGGCCTTCGGGTTCGGCGTGCACTACTGCCTCGGCGCGGCGCTGGCCCGGATGGAGCTGAAGGCCCTGTTCGCCGAGCTGCTGCCGCGCCTGGAGAGCGTCGAGCTCACCGGCCCGCCCGAATGGACCGCCACGACCTTCGTCGGCGGCATCAAGCACCTGCCCATCCGGTACAAACTCCGCCGCTGATCACATGTCGCTGGACCTCAGGAAGGCGGGCCGGGCCCGGCGCCACTCCGGAGTGTCCAGCGCGTTGAGCGCCGCGACGATCCGTTTCTCCTCGTAGACGAAGTGCGTCTCCATCAGCGCGGCGAGGCTGTCCAGCTCGCCGCGCACCAGGACCGGGTCGTGGTCCCGGCCGAGTCCGTCGAGGAGCGCCTGCAACCGCCGCAGGGAATCGTCCACCAGCCGGTGGTCGCGGCGCAGCTCCTCCAGCACCGGGCGCAGCTCGGGGAAGTTCCGGGCGAGCTCGGGGAAGGCGCCGCCGTCCTCGCCGGTGTGGTGCCGCTCCAGCGCGGAGCAGAAGGTCAGGCAGTGGGTACGCAGGTCGCGGGGGAGCGCGCCGCCCGCGAGATAGGCCTCGACGTCCTCGCGCAGCGCGTCGAGCTGCTCGCGGAGCCAGAGGTGCACGTCGATCAACTGGTTGCCGAACGCCGTCAGGCGCCCGTCGGGTGTTTCCATGGTCGTCCCATGTTTCGGCGCCTCCATGCCCTCGGCGATCTGTTTGCCGGGTGCACCGCGACGCTGGGACGTACCCCATCATCGTTCAGGAGATCGGTCAAATAGGGTGAAGTTCGTGGAACCCGGGACTCCTGACCGCCGAAGTGCTGGACGATACCTGTGGTGGCTGGTCAGGAGTCAGCCCGGCCGCATCGCCGTCGGCGCGTTGCTGGGGTCCGCCTGGATGGTCTGCCTGACGCTGCCGCCGTACTTCCTGTCCCGCGCCATCGACGACGGCCTGGCTCCGGGAGACAGGCCCGCGCTGGTCGGCTGGACCGCCGCCGTGCTCGGCGTCGGGGTGCTGAACGCCTGGCTGGCCATCATGCGCCATCGCACGATGACCAGGGTCCGGATGGACGGCGCGTTCCGCACCGTACAGGTGGTGGTGCTGCACGCGACGCGGCTGGGTGCGGCGCTCCCGCGCAAGGTCACGGCCGGGGAGGTGGTGACGATCGGGTTCGGCGACGCCGGCGTGATCGCCCACGCGCTGACCATCACCGGCCCCGGCGTCGGCGCGGTGCTCGCCTACGTCGTCGTGGCCGGGCTGCTGCTGGCCGTCTCGCCGCTGCTGGCCGCGGTGGTGCTGCTGGGCGTGCCGTTGCTGGTCATGCTGGTCGGGCCGCTGCTGGGACGGCTGCGCGGCGCCGAGACGGCGTACCGGCTGCGGCAGGGCGAGCTCGCCGCCCGGTTCGGGGACATCGCCGGAGGGCTGCGGGTCCTGAACGGCATCGGCGGCAAGGACGTGTACGCCGAGCGCTACCGGCGCGGCTCGCAGGAGCTCCGGGAGAAGGGCTACCAGGTGGGCGCGGTCACGAGCTGGATCCACGCCCTCGGGGTCGGCCTGCCCACGGTGTTCCTCGGCGCCGTGACGTGGCTGGCGGCCCGGATGGCCGCGCAGGGCGACATCACCACCGGCGAGCTGGTCGCGGTGTACGGGTACGCCGGCGTGCTGGTGGTGCCGGTCACGAACCTCATCGAGACCGGCTACGGCTTCAGCCGCGGCCTCGTGGCAGCCCGCCGGGTCATCCACTTCCTCACCCTCGAACCGGACGTCACCGGCGGCGACGCGGATCCGCCCGCCTCGCCCGCGCCGCTGCGCGACCCGGCCTCGGGCGTCGAGATCGCGCCGGGGAGGCTGACCGCGCTGGTCAGCGCCCGGCCGGGCGACTCGGCCGCGGTGCTCGACCGGTTGGGCGGGTTCACCGCGTCGGCCGCGACCTGGGGCGGGATCCGGCTCGACACCATCGACCCGGTACGGGTCCGCGAGCGGATCCTGCTGGCCGACAACGAGGCGGACCTGTTCGCCGGCATGCTGCGGGACGTCGTCGCCGGCAGGCACGATCCCGGCGACGAGGCCGTGGGCCGGGCGGTCCACGCGGCCATGGCGGAGGACGTCGTCCGGGGGCTGCCGCACGGGCTGGACTCCGCCGTCGACCCCCAGGCCCGCAACCTGTCCGGCGGGCAGCGCCAGCGCGTCCGCCTGGCCCGGGCCCTGCTGGCCGACCCGGAGGTCCTGCTGGCGGCCGAGCCCACCTCCGCCGTGGACGCCCACACCGAGGCGACCATCGCCGTCCGGCTGCGGGAGGCGCGAAGGGGCCGTGCCACGGTGGTCACCACGACCTCGCCGCTGCTGCTGGACCGGGCGGACACGGTGTACTACCTCGTGGACGGCTCGGTCGCGGCGGCCGGCGAGCATCGCGACCTGCTGCACGAGCACCCGGGCTACCGCCTGCTGGTGTCACGCGACGACGAGCCCAGCACACCGCCCGAGTGGGCCGCGCGATGACCGGATCCCTGCCTGAGTGGGCCGCGCGATGACCGGATCCCTGCCCGAGGAGGCCGCGCGATGACCGAGCCGCAGCCCGTCGCCCAGCCGGCCCCCGTCGCCCAGCCGGCCCGTGCGATGACCGGGGCTCTGCCGGTCGCCGAGCCGGCCCGGGTGCGGCGGGCGGCGTTGCGCCTGATCCGCCTGGACGGCCGCGCCTTCGCCGCCATGATCGCCCTCAACGCCCTGGCCGCCGTCGCGGGGCTGGCCGGGCCGTGGCTGCTCGGCCGGATCGTCGATGCGGTCAAGTCCGGTGCCGGGGCCGCCGCCGTGGACCGGCTGGCCCTGGACATCCTGGCCGCCGCCCTGGTCCAGCTCGTCCTGTCCCGCTACGCGGGCTACATCGGCCACCGCTTCGGCGAGCGCACGCTGGCCCGCATCCGCGAGCGGTTCACCGAACGCGCGCTCGGCCTGCCCGTCTCGGTGGTCGAGCGGGCCGGCACGGGCGACCTGACCACCCGGGGGACGACCGACGTGGCCGCGCTCGGCGCCACGTTGCGCGACGCCGGGCCGGACGTCCTCATCGCCGCGGTCCAGGCGGCGTTCATCCTGGCCGCGGTCTTCGTGCTCGATCCGCTGCTGGGCGCCTGCGGGGTGCTGGGCCTGCTGGGCATCTGGTTCGCCGCCCGCTGGTATCTGCGCCGCGCGGTGCCGGCGTACCTGGCCGAGGGCGAGGCCAACTCCGCGCTGGCCGAGCAGCTCGCCGCCACCACCGCCGGCGCCCGGACCGTCGCGGCGCTGCGCCTCGAACACCGCCGCATCACGGCCTGCCAGGCGGCGATCGGCGAGTGCCGCCGGACCCGCATCCGGACCCTGTTCCTGCGCAGCGTCCTCTTCCCCGTCGTGGACATCTCGTACGCGATCCCGGTGGCCGGTGTGCTGCTGGTCGGCGGCCTCATGGCGAACGGCTCCATGACCCTCGGAACGGTCGTCGCCGCCGCCCTGTACCTCCGCCAGCTCGGCCAGCCCCTGGACACGATCCTCCTGCACCTGGAGGGCATGCAGAGCAGCGGTGCCTCGTTCGCCAGGGTCGAGGGTCTCGCCCTGGTCCCGGGGCCGGCGCCGGCCGCCGGGCCGGAGCCCGTACCGGACGGCGACCGGCTGGTGGCCGCCGGCGTGCACTACGCCTACGACGGCGGCCCCGACGTCCTGCGCGGGGTGGACCTGACCGTCCGCCCGGGCGAGCGCCTGGCGATCGTCGGGCCCTCGGGCGCGGGCAAGACCACGCTGGGCAGGCTGCTGGCGGGCGTGGACGCCCCGCGCACCGGCACGGTCACCGTCGGCGGGGTCCCCGTCGCCGCCCTCGACCCCGGCCGCCTGCGCGAACGCGTCGTCCTGGTCACCCAGGAACACCACGTGTTCCTCGGCACGGTACGCGACAACCTGCGCATCGCCGCCCCTTCCGCCACCGACGCCGAGCTGCGCGCGGCCCTCGCCACCGTCGGCGCCGACTGGATCGACGACCTCCCGGACGGCCTCGGCGCCGATCTCGGCCCAGGGGGCCACCGGCCTGACGGCGCGCAGGCCCAGCAGCTGGCCCTGGCCCGCGTCGTACTGGCCGACCCCCACACGCTGATCCTCGACGAGGCCACCGCGCTGCTGGACCCGAGGACCGCCCGCCACACCGAGCGCGCCCTGGCCGCCGTGCTCGACGGCCGTACCGTCATCGCCATCGCCCACCGCCTCCAGACGGCCCACGACGCCGACCGGGTGGCGGTCATGCAGGAGGGCCGCCTCACCGAGCTCGGCACGCACCACGACCTCGTCGCGGCCGGGGGCACGTACGCCGAGCTCTGGCGCTCGTGGCACGGGGAGTGAACGGTCAGTGGCCCTGGTGGTACTGGTGCGTCACCGCATGGCCCTTGCCCCGTGAGATGAGCCACTTGTTCACCGGCGTGGTCAGCACGAACGCCACCAGCAGCGAACCGGCCAGCGCCACCCAGAACAGCCAGTTCGACAGGCCCGCGTCCATCGCGCCGGGCACGAGCAGCATCACCGCGTTGTCCAGGATCTCCATCATCGCGATGGAGATGGTGTCGGCGGCCAGCGCCACCCTCAGCGCGGTGCGGAAGTCGACACCGGCCCGCAGCACGCCCCGCATGGTCAGCGCGTAGCCGAACACGAAGGCCAGCGCGACGGACAACACCACGGTGGTCAGGTTGGACAGGCCGGCGGCGGTGCCGATGACCATGCCCAGCACCTCGCCGATGGCGCAACCGGTCAGGCAGTGCAGGGTCGCCTGCGCGGCCATTCCCCACGTGGCCGCGGGCGGGGCCTCATGGTGTGCGTGGTGGTGCTCGCTGTGATCCATACGATGCTCCTTAGTAGAGGGGAGACACATTGTAGGGGTATGGGGTATATCGATAATCGGGGGGCGGGCGTGGATAAGCTGGCGGCTCATTGGCGACATATCCCGCTAAATCCGTATTCGAGGAGAATCTTGAGCCCTACCCAGCCACCCGCCGCCCACCGCCTCCCGGCGGTCCCGCTCGCCGGAGGCGTCCGGTGACCGGCGCGCAGCTGATCGAGCGCGTACGCGGGCTGGCCGCGTCCGGCGAGCGCGTCGTGGTGGGCATCGCGGGATGCCCGGGCGCGGGCAAGTCCACGCTGGCCGGCTGGCTGGCCGAGAACCTCACCTCCGCCGGGCTGCCGGCGGTGTGGGTGCCGATGGACGGGTTCCACCTGGCCGACGTCGAGCTCGAACGCCTCGGGCGGCTGCGCCGCAAGGGCGCCATGGACACCTTCGACGCCCACGGCTGCCTGGCGCTGCTCCACCGCCTCCGTACCGAGACCGGCACCGTCGTCTACGCCCCGTCCTTCGACCGCGAGATCGAGCAGCCGATCGCCGGCGCCATCCCGGTGCCGCCGGCCGCGCGGGTCGTGGTCAGCGAGGGCAACTACCTCCTCGCCGACGACGACGCGTGGCGGCGGGTGCGGGGGGCCATGACCGAGGTCTGGTACGCGGAGATCGACGACCGCGTCCGCCTGGACCGGCTCACCAGGCGGCACGTCCAGTTCGGCAAGACCCCGTTCCAGGCCGCCCGCTGGGTCGCCGAGGTCGACGAGCCCAACGCCGCCGCCATCCGCACCACCCGCGACCGCGCCGACCTCCTGCTCAACCCCGACACCCTCGCCCCGTCCCCCTGACCCAAGATCTCGGCCGACCTCCGGCACCGCTCGACCTCCGGCACCGCCTGGCCCATCGGCACCCCGACCTGCCCGCACCCCTGGCCCGCCCGCAGCCCACCGCCCCGGCGCGCCGGGGAGGGCTGCCCCAGGGCGCAGGGCTGGGCGCCGTTCGTGTTGCGCCGGTCTCCGCCGCGCCGCATCCCGCCGACCCGGCGCCGGTGGGCGATGGGGTGGTTAGGGGGCGGGGGTGGCTTTGGCGTGGGCGCGGGCGGTGAAGCGGGTGGCGTCGATGACGGTGCGTTCGTGGGTGCCGGTGCTGATCACGTCAGCCCCGTCCTCGGCGCTCACCTCGAACCGCAGCCGCCGCCCCTCCACCCCCGTCAGCCGCACCCGGCAGGTGACCTCCAGGCCCGGCGGTGTGGGGGCCTCGTGGCTGAGGTCGACGTGTGTCCCGACCGTCTGCTCGCGCGGCCAGTCCAGGTAAGGCACCACCGCCTGAACGCACGTCCACTCGATCAGCCCCACCAGGAACCCGGTGGCGAAGACGGGCGGCATGACCGCGAACTCCGGCGACTCCGGATACAGCCCCGCCACGATCTTGCTCTCCGGGACGCGGAAACGGAAGGTGTGCTCCAGTCCGGGCTTCAGCTCACGCATGGTCCTACACTGACAGGTCTGTAAACCCAGGACAAGAGGTCAGAGCTCGCCGAGGCGGCGGGTGAGGAAGCGGCGCTCGGCCTCCGTCGTGGCCAGGTCGAGCGCCCTCCGGTACGCCGCCCGCGCCCCCGCGGTGTCGTCCAGGCGCCGCAGCAGCTCGGCCCGGGTGGAGTGGAAGTACCGGTAGCCGTCGAGACCGAGCCCGTCCACGATCGCCAGCGCCGCCCGCGGCCCGTCGACCTCGGCGACCGCCACCGCGCGGTTGAGCTCGACCACGGCCGAGCCCGTCAGCTCCCGCAGCCGGTCATAGAGCGCGGCGACGGCCCGCCAGTCGATCCGCTCCTCGGTCTGCAGCGCCGCGATGGCCGCCTGCACCACGTAGGCGCCGCGGGCGCCGAGCGCGAGGGCGCGGTCGAGCAGCGCCTGCCCCTCCTCGATCTGAGCGACGTCCCACAGGCCGCGATCCTGCTCGTGCAGCAGGACGATCTCGCCGTCGCGGACCCGGGCGGCGCGCCGCGAGTCGTGCAGCAGCATCAGCGCCAGCAGCCCGGCGGCCTCGGGTTCGCCGGGCACGAGCCCGACCAGGATCCGGGCCAGCCGGACGGCCTCGGCCGCCAGGTCGGCCCGGCCGTCGCCGTACCCCTGGTTGAAGATGAGGTAGAGCACGGACAGCACCGCCTCCAGGCGGGCGGGCAGCAGGTGCTCCCGGGGGATCCCGAACGGGATCCCGGCCGCGCGGATCTTGTCGCGCGCCCGGGAGAGCCGCCGCTTCATCGTCTCGTCGCTCACCAGGAACGCCCGGGCGATCTCCGGGGTGGACAGGCCGCCCAGGGCCCGCAGGGTGAGCGCGACCTGGGCCTCGTCGGCCAGGGCCGGATGGCAGCACAGGAAGAACAGTTCGAGCCGTTCGTCGGGGACCGCCGACTCGTCCATCGTCACCTCCTCGCCCGGCTCCGCCCGGTCCAGCAGGCGGAGCTTGCCCGCATGAGTACGGTCCCGGCGAAGGCGGTCGATCGCCCGGCGGCGTCCGGTCACCACGAGCCAGGCCCCGGGATTGTCCGGGACCCCGTCGCGGGCCCAGCGCTCGGCCGCGACGGCGAACGCCTCCTGCGCGGCCTCCTCGGCCACGTCGACGTCGCCGGTGTAGCTCACCAGGGCGGCGAACACGCGGGCCCACTGGTCGCGGAAGATCTCCTCGAGCACCGGCTACCGCTCCACCAGCGGCCGCACCTCGACCGATCCGCCGAGGCGGGCGGCGGGGACGCGGGCCGCCAGCTCCAGCGCGTCGTCGAGGTCGTCCGCCTCGACGACGTAGAACCCGCCGAAGATCTCCTTGGTGTCGGCGAACGGCCCGTCGGTCATCAGCGTCCGGCCGCCCTGGACCCGGACGGTGGTCGCGGTCTCGGCCGGTTGGAGCCGCTCGCCCGAGATCATGCGCTCGTCCCGCATCAGCGCGACGTACTCGGCGGTGATGGCGGCGCGCTCGTCGGCGGTGAGCCCGTCGTACGCTCCGGGCCGCTCGTTGATCAGCAGTGCGTATCTCACGGTGGTCTCCTTCACGCCGCCGCGTCGCGGCCGTAGACGAGGCGGACGGCCTGACCCACGCGTTCGGCGGACTCCAGAGCCAGGCCGAGGGGCCGGTCATCCTGATCGAACAGGCGGCGTCCCCGGCCCAGCACGGTCGGGAACACCAGCAGCCGATACTGGTCGACCAGGTCATGCGCCCGCAGCGCGGCGACGACGCTGCCGCTGCCGGCGACCACGATATCCCGTTCCCGCCTGCGCCCGGCCACCTCCTCGATCAGGTCGCCCCGCAGGAGGGAGGAGTTGCTCCACGCCTCGACGCCGTCCGGCGATCGCGAGGCGACGAGCTTGGGGATGGCGTTCATCTTCAGGGAGAACTCGTCGTCCCTGCCGGGCCAGATGCGGGAGAAGCGCTGCCAGGTGGCGCGGCCCAGCAGCATGACCCCGGTGTCCAGCACCTCGCCGAGCGCGAACTTGTCGCCGGCCACCGACTCGGGCCCGTACCGGAAGGCCCAGCCTCCCCACGGCGTCCCGTCCGCCCCGTCCGGGTCCTCGATGACCATGTCGAGGGAGACGAACTCGATGACGATCAGCTTGCCCATGTCCTTGAACCTTCCTCGTAGCCGGTTGCTCGGCAGGAGGACGGACGGGTGGGGCCCGGGAGGACAGGCCGTCGATGTGACCCTGGTCACATCCGAAGCGGCCTTTACTCGCGAGCGGCTGCCCACATGTTTAAGCACACGGTAACGTGTCAACTACTGTGCGTATAGAATGCCTGGTTGGACGGTCAAGGTTTCGCACCGGTTCCCCCCGATCCGGGGCACCCCTCCATGCCCCGGGGCCGGTGCGGGCGGGCCCGGCCGCTCCAGCGCTGACGGTGAAAGGTTCGGTGAAACTCCGTCATGCACATCGAGCACGAAGACCACGTCTACGGCCTCCCGATCCCGCACGGCCACGCCGTCGGCGACGGCTTCGTCACCGTGCCGGCCCAGGCCGCCGGCCCCGGCCAGCTCACGCTGCTGACCCCCACCGCCGTACACCACCAGGTCTTCACCGTGGTCCGGTTGCGGGCCGGCTACGACCTGGCCGAGGTGGACGCGTTCCTGTCCACCGTGGAGACCACGATCAGCCTGCTCTGGCAGGACAACGCCCACCTGCGCGAGCGTCTCGCCGCCGCCACCCCCGCCCCGGCCGACATGCTAGCCGCCGCGGAGGAGAGCGCGCGGGAGACCGTCGAGGTCGCCCGGCACGAGGCGCGGCAGACTGTCGAGACCGCCCGGGAGGAGGCGCGGGAGGCCGTCGAGGCCGCCCGGCAGGAGGCGCGCCGGCTGCTGACCGAGGCCCGCGCCGGCGCCGAACGGGTGCGGCTCGATGCCGCCGCCGCGGCCGAGGCGCTGACCAGGACCGCCCGCCTGGCCTATCAGGAGGCCATCGAGGAGCAGTTCAACGAATTCGACGACGTCCTCGCCGACCACGGCCGGCAACTGCAGGACAGCCTGCACACCCAGCTCGGCCGGTTGCGCACGGTCCTGGAGGACGTCGCGACGCCCGGCCACGGCACGCACACCGGCCCTCTCGCGGCTCAGTGATCGATCACCGCACACCAGCCAGAAAGGCCGTCACATGTTCTTGCCGCTCGGGGGGTCAGTACTGCCGTTGCCGGCGCGCGACGCGGCCATGGGCGCCGCCATGCCGGTCTGGACGGTGTGGGCCGCCGTGGGCCTGGTGGCCCTGTCCACGCTGGCCGGCGCCCACCTGGCGCAGCGCAAGGCCGACCGGATCAGCGTCTGGCTGGCCGTCGCCTCGGCGCTCATGCTCATCACCGCACTGACCGACGTGATGCCCGACGCCTGGCGGGAGGCCGTCGCGACCCATGTGCCCGTGTGGCTGGTGGCGCTGGCCGGGCTGTTCGGGTACGTCGTCATCACGCACTTCACCCGCCACGGGTGCGCCCACCAGCACGACGTGGGCCGGCGTGCCCGGCATGCTCCCGGCATGCACCGGCGGGTCGAGCAGGCCGTCAGCGCCGCCGTGTACGGGGGAGTGGGCACCGCCGTCGCGCTGAGCCTGCACCGCATGATCGAGGGCGCCACCCTGGTGCTGGCCGCCTCGATCATCGTCGTGGCCGCGCTCATGATCCACTCGGCCGGTGAAGGGGTGGCCCTGACGGCCATGCTCGACCTGGCCCGCAAGCCGCTGGCTCCCTGGCTGGCGCTGGCCTGCCTCAGCCCGGCGGCCGGCGTCGTGCTGGCCAGCGTGGCGCCGCTGCCGCCGCAGAGCGTGCCGATCCTGCTGGGTGTGCTCACCGGCGTGCTGCTGCGTACCGCGATGGTCGGGCTGCAGATGGCCCGCGCCAGCGGCCGGCTGCCGCGCCGCCAGGTCGTCGTGGTGGCGACCGGCGTGCTGGCCGTGGGCGGCCTGCTGGTCACCGCCCAGACCATGCTCCCCGGCGCGCTCCCCGCCCCGGCCGTCCCGGTCGCCGCCGCCCGCCTGGGCAGGCCGCCCACCCCGCCGCCGCGCCCGCCGTCCCCGCGGCCCAAGCCGACGACCGGACCCGAACCGATGACGGCCGGCGAGCTGCGCACCGCCGTCGCGGCCGGGCGGCTCGGCCTGGAGGCCCTGCTGTCGCGCACCGACCTGGCCACCATCGGGGCCGACGTGGAAACGGTGCTGCGGGCCCTGCCCGGGCGCAGCGCCACCGAGATCACCCGCGTGCTGCGCAGGGGCAGGATCCTCAGCGGCGCCAGCATCGGGGACCTCACCCTGCGCCAGCGCCACTACCTTCTCCTCGCCCTCGGCGCCATCCCGGCGAGCCCGGCCGGATGAGCCGCAGCGCCTATCAGGGGGCCCGGCCGGTGAGGTAGCGCTGCAGCGTCGGCGCCAACCAGGCGATGAGCTCGTCGGGCGAGGACGAGACCAGCGCGTCCACCCGTACGGCGTAGCGGGTGATGGCCAGCCCCACGAGCTGGCCGGCCGCGAGCGCCGCGCGCAGCTCGGGCTGGTCCACGCCGAGCTTCCTGGTGACCTTGCCGAGCATGTCGTTGGCGAGGAACTCCCTGATGAGGGCGGCGGCGTGCGCGTTCGTGGCGGCCGAGCGCATCAGGCCCAGCACCGGGCCGGGCCGGTCCACCGCGCCGAGCAGGCCGAGGACGTATCCGGCCAGCCGCTCCCCGAGCTTGCCGCGGGGCCCGTCCAGCAGCATGGCCACGGCCTGCTCGGGCTGGAACACCGACGTCACGACCGCGCTGAACAGCTGCTCCTTGCCGCCGAAGAACCGGCGCACGAGCGCCGGGTCCACGCCGGCGTCCGCGGCCACCTGGCGCATGCTGGTGGCCTCGTAGCCGCCCGCGCTGAAGGCCCTGGCCGCCGCGGCGACGATCTCTTCCCTGGTGGTCGAGGCCCCCGGCCGCCGCCCGGTCCTGCCTGTGCGTTCCTCCACGGCCGCCAAGTTATATCCCCGTACAGGGACTTGCTACCCCTATAAATCAGATGCTGACGGCTACAGTGCTCTGTTAGCGTCAGCATCGTGACGGCAGTCGAGTTCCCGATCCTCGGGACGGAACCTCTCGCGGTGGAGCTGGCCAACACGCTGTACGGCGCGGGGGAGGCGCGGATCGACTTCCTGCCGGACGCCCGGCGGGTCGGCGAGTGGTTCGCCCAGGTCTCCGAGCGCCATGGGATCGCGGTCCCGATGGGTCCGCACGCGGCCCGGGTGCGGATGTTGCGCGACTGCGTGCACGCCCTGCTGTCGGCCGCCGTCGAGGGGCGCGTTCCCGACGCGGCGCCGGTCCGGCGGGTCAACGACTTCACGGCGGCGGCGCCGACGTACCTGTGGCTCGACTGGAGCGGCGGCGCGCCGGCCTCGCGCTGGACCAGCACAGTCACCGGCACCGGCCCGGCCGCCGTGCTCGGGAGCATCGCCACCTGCTGCGTCGAGCTGCTGACCGGCCCCCAGGCGGATCGGGTACGCCGCTGCCAGGGCCCCGGCTGCTCCCTGTTCTTCGTCCAGAACCACCCCCGCCGGCGCTGGTGCCACCCCTCGTGCGGTCACCGCGACCGCCAGGCCCGCTACTACCGCCGGCAGCACACCCCCGGAGCGTCCTGATGATCACATGGCGTCGGCTCGGCCAGGAGGACTTCCCCCTGCTGCGTACGTGGCTGGAGCAGCCGCACGTGGCGCTGTGGTGGAACCACGAGACCTCGATGGAGGCGGTGACCCGCGACTTCGGCCCCGCCGCCCGCGGGGAGGAGTCGTCGGAGGACCTGCTCGTGTTCCTCGACGGTCGGCCGCTCGGCCTGGTCCAGCGGTCGCGGTACGCGGACTACCCCGACTACCTGGCCGAACTGGCGACGCTCACCCCCGTCCCCGACGGCGCGGTGAGCATCGACTACCTGATCGGCGACCCCGGCCAGGTCGGCCGGGGTCTGGGCCCGGAGATGATCCGTTCGGTGATCGAGCGGACCTGGACGGAGATCCCCGGCTCGTCCTGCGTGCTGGTCCCCGTCTCGGCGGCCAACCGCGCGTCGTGGCGGGCGCTGGAGAAGGCCGGGATGCGCCGGGTGGCCGAGGGCGAGCTCGAGCCCGACAACCCGATCCACGATCGCGCCCACTACGTCTACCGGATCGACCGGCCGGCCGACCTCGAGTAGACCAATCGCTTGGTTGGGAAGTATCCTTGGCCCCCGTCGGCAGCGCAACGAGGACGTGAGGGCACCGTGGTCGAGCAGCAGCAGTCCAGCGGCGGTTTCATGGCACGCGTCAGCACCGCGCTCCGCCCGTTCTTCCAGTGGCTTGCGGGCACGAGGGGCTTCGCCCGGGTCGCGCCCAAGATCGTCCCGCCTCTTGATCGCTTCGTCAATCGGGTGACCGGCGGCCGCGTGCTCATGGGGGACCAGATGATCCCCCACCTGCTGCTCACCACGACCGGCAGCAAGTCAGGGCAGGAGCGCCAGAGCCCGCTGGCCTGCCTGCCCGAGGACGGCGGCACGTTCCTGGTGGTCGGCAGCAACTTCGGCAGGGAGCACCACCCGGCCTGGAGCGGCAACCTGCTCAAGACCCCGCAGGCCACCGTGACCTTCCGCGGGCGGGTCATCCCCGTCACGGCCGCCCTGCTCGCGGGGGCCGACCGCGAGCAGGCCTGGCAGGCGCTCACCGGCTTCTGGCCGCTGTACGACGGCTACACCGAGCGCTCCGGCCGCGAGCTGCGCGTCTTCCGCCTGTCCCCGCGCTCCTGACCGCCCCGTTACCGGCCGCCGGCCACGTCGCCGACGACCTGCGGGATCTCGAACAGGTTGGCGGTGTCCCCGGTGTGCAGGAACGCCACGTTCCGGCCCGGCTCGACCCGCCCCGAGCGCACGTGGTCGAGCAGCCCCGCGAAGCCCTTGCCCGTGTAGACGGGACCCATGAACACACCGTCCGACCGGGCCAGCTCCTTGATGGCGGCGACGCCTTCCGGCGAGGGCACCGCGTAGTCATCGCCGATGAACCGTTCGTCGACGTCGATCTCGGCGCGGATGACCTCGTCGGCGGGGACCGGGACCTCGAGCAGCTTGAGGATGTGCTTCACGCGGTCGACGATCACCTCGACGTTGATCCAGTTCCCGGGCCGGTAGTCGCAGATCGCGATGGAGCGCACGACGACCGGGCTCCCCGTCACCAGCTTCGCCGCGATCAGCCCCGGCAGCGCCGTGCCCGTGCCCGCGGTGTGGTAGAGGTAGTCGAGCCGGGCCCCGGACGCCTCGGCCTGCTGGATCATCTCCGTGAACGTCAGCGTGTGCGCCACGAAGCCGTACGGATGCGCGCCTCCGGTGGGCACGATCAGCGCCTTGTGCCCCTGCGCCTCCAGCTCGGCCTGGCGGGCGGTCATCGCGTCGGCGATGCGCTGCTGCTCGTCGGCCGTGTCCCAGTAGGCGCCGCCCCGGGTGGGCAGGTAGTGCGTCTCCACGTCCATGATCTTGCTCAGCAGCAGGTTGCCGCGGTACTCCGTGAGCTCGCCGTGGCGTCCTTCGTCCCGGGTGAGGAAGAGGATCGGCGTGAGCCCGGCGGCCCGGCAGGCGGCGGCGAACTGCATGCCGGAGTTCGTCAGGTAGACGCCCTGCGTGATGAGGTGCGTGACGCCGTCCTCCAGGGCCTGACCGATGATGAACTCGGCCAGGCGGGTCTTGCTCCCGCTGATGGTGCCGGGCCCCGCCAGGTCCTCCCGCTTGAGGAAGAAGCCGGCCCCGTAGGCGGCCGACAGATTGTCCAGGCGGTGGAAAGGCGTCGGGTAGAAGCCGATCCGCCTGCGGGGCAGCCGGTCGACCAGCGCGTCGAGGGCGGCGAGGTCCATGGTGGAAACCCTTCTTCAGGCGACGTGCCTCCATGCTCCATCAGCCCGTCCATAAGCACCAGCAAAGTCTGCTAAGCCAGGCATTAGGTACGCTAATGGTCGTGCCCGGACAACTGGAGCCCCGCCTCCTGGCCACGCTGGAGGCCGTCGTCCGGCTGGGCTCGTTCGCGGCGGCCGCCGAGGAGCTCGGCTACACGCAGGGGGCCGTCTCCCAGCAGATCGCCGACCTCGAACGGCGGGCGGGGTTGCGGCTCCTGGACCGCCGTCCCGTACGCCCCACCGCCGCCGGCATCGTCCTCCTGCGGGCCGAAGAGACGGTCCGGGCGGCGATGACCCGGGCCCGGACGGAGCTGGAGGCCCTGAACGCCGGGCTGTCGGGCGAGGTGCGGCTGGGCGCCTTCGTCTCGGCTGCGGCCGGCCTCGTCCCGCCGGCCCTGGCCGCGTTTCGCCGGGCCTGCCCGGGTGTGCGGGTCACGCTGAGCCAGTACGAGACCGAGGACGCCTACCAGCGGCTGCTCCGCGGCGACCTCGACCTCGCGGTCACCTTCGACTACAGCTGGTTCCCCCTGCCGCCGCCACCGGGCCTGCGGCGCTCGCTCATCGGCCGCGACCCGGTCATGGTCGCGCTCCCCGCCCGCCACACCCTGGCCGGGCGCACGTCGCTGAGCCTGGCCGACCTGGCCGGCGAGGCGTGGATCGGCACCCCCGTCACCGGCCCCAACCTCGGCCCCCTCGCGGAGCTGGCCCGCTCCGCGGGCTTCCATCCCCGGCTCGCCTTCGAGGGCGACGACTTCAGGACGGTGCTGCAACTCGTCGCCCACGAGCTCGGCATCGCCGTGCTGCCCGCGCTGGCGCTCACGGACACGGTGGACGGCGTCGTCGCCCGCCCCATCGCCGAGGAGCCCCTCGTACGCTTCCTGTACTGTTGCCGGATCGACACGGCCGGGGCGCCGGCCATCGTCACCCGGCTGGAGACGTGCCTGACCGAGGCCGCCGCCGGCCTCCCACGGCCGTCGTGACGGGCGGTTTCGAGCCCCGGACGCCCCGCCGCCCCGACCGCTCCTGCGGCGCGCCGCTCACCGCGTAGGCCGCCGCCCGCTGCGGCCCGAGCCGCGACCCCTGGCGGAACAACGTCGCGAACGCGGACCGGCCCAGCGCCGCGCGGGCCTGCTTCGTGCAGCGCTCGTGCGAGGTCGCGTGGTAGCTGATCCACTCGGGCGAGGTCCCCACCGCCTGCCACATCGCGTGCGCCGCCCCCAGCAACGCGGCGGCCCGGTCGTGCTCGTCCCGCGCGCCCGCGAGCCAGGCCAGCATCTCCAGGCACTGGGTCAGGCACCACCGGTCGTTGATCCGCCCGGTGAACTCGGTGGCCGCCGTCAGCAACGCCTCCGCGCGCCGGCGCTCGCCCAGATTCCAGTGCGCGACACCGAGCGCGAGCTGCGCGTACGCGCGGAAGACCAGGGCCCGCCGGCTCTCGCACAGGGTCAGGAGCCGCTCGCCGAACTCGCTCGCCTGGCGGGGATCCTCGGTCGAGCCGTACGCGGCCCCGACGTAGAGGTTGAACATGATGCCGTCGATGTCGCCCATGGCCTCGTGGAGGGCGAGGGACTCCCGGATCAGCGCCAGGCCGCGCCGGGCGTCGCCGGTGTAGAACGCCGCGACGCCCGAGCTGCGGATGCCGTGCGCCACGAGCTGCTCGTCACCCTCCCGGCGGGCGAAGGCGATGAATTCCTCCAGCCGCCGCATGGCGGTCACGGCCTGACCCTGGCGCAGGGAGAGCAGGCTGTCGGCCCAGACCGCCAGCGCACGGCACCGGCTGCCCTCCGGCACCAGTTCCAGGCCGCGTCCCAGCCAGTAGCGGCCCTCCACGAACGATCCCGCCAGGAGCCAGAAGCACCACATCGCCGACGCGGCCTCCAGCTCCATCGGCGCCAGCGCGGGGTCGCTCAGGCACATCTCCAGGGCGACGCGGATGTTGGGCAGCTCCCGCTGCAGGAGCAGGTAGCGGTCCAGCTGCTCGGGGACCATCCGGTCGATCCGGTGCTCCGTCACCAGGTCCCGGTAGTGCTCGGCGTAACGCCGGCGCAGCCGCCGCTCCTCGGGAGGCGGCAGCTGCTCGCAGCCGTACGCGCGCAGGGCCTCCGGCATGCGGTATCTGGGGCCCTCCCTGACCAGGACCGACTTGTCCACCAGGCCGGTCAGGTGGTCGAGCACGTCGAGCCGGTCGATGCCGTCGCCGGAGCACACCGCCTCGGCGGTCTCCAGGTCGGCCCCGGAGGGGAACAGCCCCAGCCGCGCCCACAGCCGCCGCTCCCCGGCCGAGCAGAGGCGGAAGCTCCAGTCCATGGTCGCGCGCATCGTCTGGTGGCGGGGCAGGGCGGTGGGGGTCTTCGCGGCCAGCACGTCGAAGCGCTCCTCCAGCTCCCGCGCCAGGCGTTCGAGCGGCATGGAACGCAGCCGGACCGCCGCGAGCTCGATCGCCAGCGGGATGCCCTCCAGGCGCCGGACCAGCTCCGACACGGGCGCCACGTTGCGCGCGTTGAGCCGGAAGCCGGGTACGGCGCCCGCCGCGCGCGCCACGAAGAGCCGGACGGAGTCGTGGCGGCCGACCTCCCTGACCGTGTGGCCGCAACCGGGGCCGGGATCGGGAGTGGACAGCGGAGCGACCGTCAGCACCTGCTCGCCGGAGACCCGTAGCGTCTGCCTGCTGGTCGCCAGGACCTGCAGCCGGGGCGCGGAGCGCAGCAGCCGGTCCACGAACCGGGCGCAGACCGCGGTCAGATGCTCGCAGTTGTCCAGGACCAGCAGCATCCGCTTGCGGGACAGGTAGTCCACCAGCACGCCCATGGGGTCGCGGCGCACGTCGCGCAGCCCCAGCGCCATGGCGACCTCCGACTCCAGCAGGTCGCCCGTCTCCAAAGTGGCCAGCTCGACCACCTCGACCCCGTCCTCGTACGTGTCCCGCAGCAGCTCCGCGGCCCTGAGCGCCAGCCGGGTCTTGCCGACGCCGCCCGCGCCCGTCAAGGTGAGCAGCCGGGACCTGCCCAGGAGCTTCCGCACCGTGGACAGCTCCTGGGCCCGCCCGACGAAGGTGGACCTGTCGGTCAGAACGCCGGCGCCGGACCTCATGGGGAACTCCCGGGAAGCAGGCCCTGCTCGCCGACCCAGGCCGCGATCTGGGAGCGCGAGTTGAACCCGAGCTTGGTCAGGATGTGCTCGACGTGTCCCTCGGCCGTGCGCTGGGCGATCACCAGCGCGGAGGCGATGGCCTTGTTGGTCATGCCCTGGGCGACGAGCCGGGCGATCTCCATCTCCCTGCGGGTGAGCGGCGAGGCCGGGGCCGCGGCCGCGGGCTTGGCCGGTTTCACGCTCTCGCACATCGCGTACGCGAGCGCGTCGGCCGGGGTGAACTCGGTGCCCCTGCGGAAGGCGGCCTCGAACTCCTCCTCGCCGAGACGCTCGCGCGCCAGCGCCTCGGAGGCGTCGTGGTGGCTGGACAGGTAGCCGAACGGGGGAGCGCCGAACGACCGCCAGCGCTCCTGCGAGGCCCCGAACAGCACGGCGGCGCGCTCGGGCGTGCCGTCGGCGGCCATCCACGCCAGCGCCTCGATGCACAGGGCGGTGCCCAGCCGGTCGTCGAAGGGCCGCTTGAGCCGGATGGCCTCGCGCTCCATCTCGACCCCCCTGGCCACGTCGCCCTCCCGCCACACCTCGATCCCGTACACCCACAGCGTGTACGACCTGAACCAGTGGTCAGCGCGGGCCTCGCAGGCCTCCAGGCCCTCCTTGAAGCGCGTGACCGCCTCGTCGGGATGGCCGAGGAGTGAGTGGGCGGTGGCCAGGTACAGCAGCGTGTTCACCACCCCCATCGGGGCGTCCGCCTCGCGGTAGCCCGCCACCGCCTCCTCCAGCAGGGCCGCCGCGCCGGTGATGTCGCGCTGGAGCAGGGTCATCAGGCCGGAGACGTAGGAGATCTCGGCGGGGATCGCCGCGCCGTCGAGCTGTTTCGCCAGCTCGCGAGCCTCCTCGAGCATGTCCGCCGCCAGCGCGAAGTCGCTCTGCAGCACCGCCAGCCGCGCGTTGACGCACAGCGCGTTGGCGCGCGCGGTCGCCGCCGCGTCACCCGCCGCCGGACCTGCCGCCGGGCCTGTCGGAAGGGCCGCCGCGTCGCCCGCAGCCGGACCCGCAGCCGGGCCCGCTGGAGAGGCCGCCGCGTCGCCCGCCGCGAGCAGGCGGTCGAGCCAGTCGCGGGGCTCCCGCAGCGACCCGGTCGCGATCCAGTAGAACCGCAGCGCCGTGGCGATGGCCAGGCCGCGCACCGCCTCGCCCGGCGTCGTGAGGCAGTAGTCGAGGGCGCTGCGGAAGTTGCCGTGCTCGGCGCGCAGGCGGTTGAACCAGGCCACCTGGTCGGGGCCGAACCACTCCCGCTGCCCACGGCTCGCGAGGTCCGCGAACCAGTCGCGGTGCCGGGCCCGCAGCGCCGCCTCGTCGCCCGACTCGCGCAGCCGGTCGCGGCCGTACTGGCGGATCGTCTCCAGCAGCCGGTAGCGCACCGTGGTCTGGTCGCCCTCGCGGGCCAGCACCGACTTGCCCACCAGGCCGACCACCAGATCGACGACCTCGTCGGGCTCGATGCCGTCGCCGGCGCACACGTGCTCGGCCGCCTCCAGGTCCAGACCGCCGGAGAACACCGACAGCCGGGCCCAGAGCAGCCGCTCCTGCTCGGTGCAGAGGCCGTAGCTCCAGTCGATCAGCGCCCGCAGCGTCTGCTGACGGGGCATCGCGGTACGCGCCCCCATCGTGAGCAGCCGGAACCGGTCGTCCAGCCGGGCCAGCAGCTGCTCCACGGAGATCGCCCGCAGCCGGACGGCCGCCAGCTCGATCGCCAGCGGGATGCCGTCCAGCCGCCGTACGATCCGCGCCACGCTGTCCTGGTTGTCGTCGGTGACCTCGAACCCCGGCAGCACGGACTGGGACCGGTCGGCGAACAGCCGGATCGCGTCGAACTGTTTCAGCGAATCCGTGGACGACCGCGAACCGTCGAACTCCGGCATGGGCATCGGCGGAACAGGCATCATCTGCTCGCCCACGACGCCGAGCGTCTGCCGGCTCGTGGCCAGGATCCGCAGCCCAGGGGCGGCGCGCATGAGCGTTTCGGCCACCGCGGCGCATTCGTCCAGGAGGTGCTCGCAGTTGTCCAGGATGAGGAGCATTCTCTTGTCACGCAGATGATCCGTGAGCACCTCTATGGAGGGCCGCACCGAACGGTCCTGGATTTCCAGGCATTCCATCACCGTCTGCACCAGCAATTCGGGGCTCTCCAGCCCCGCGAGCTCGACCAGCCACACGCCGTCGGGGTAGCTGCGCCGCAGGTCGAAGCCGACCCGCATGGCGAGGCGGGTCTTGCCGACGCCACCGACGCCGATCAGGGTCACCAGCCTGGCATCGGACAGCAGCCGCTTGACCTCGGCGATTTCGTGCCGCCTGCCGATGAAGCTGTTGAGCTCGGCGGGCAGGTGACACGAAACGTTCGGTGCGGTTGTGGTCATGAATGCTCCAACGGCTCCGGTGCTCGGATCACCGCGCCTCCGGTGCCCGAGCTTCCACTCCCAGATTATTCGGTGAAGGTACCCCTCGCACTTTGTCGTTTCCGCGCGGGTGCAGTCGGTCAAGCAAATCCCCATTTTCCGGAAAAATTGGGAAAAGTCGGTGGCTAAATGGCGGCGCACTTTACCGAGGCGAGGACATAGCTTTGCCCGGCGGGATTTTGTCTTTAGACATCTCGGGCATGGATGCAGACGGCGACCCGGAGTTTCAACTCGCCGGGAAGGAGACGATCATGGCGACGTCAACGTCACCGTTCGCATTCCACCGTGGTGGTTACTCGGGCTGGCTCGGATTCGCCGGCACCCTCTCGATGGTGCTGGGTATCTTCAACATCATCGAGGGCATCATAGCCCTGTTCAAGACGTACTTCTTCGTCACGCCCGGAGGCCGCCTCCTGGTGTGGAACTACACCGCCTGGGGCGTGATCTGGCTGGCGATCGGCGTCCTGATGTTCGCGGTGGGGCTCGGCGTGCTGGCCGGGCAGACCTGGGCCCGCTGGACCGGGGTCGTCCTGGCCGGGCTGGCGATGATCGGTCACTTCGCCTTCATGGTGGCCTTCCCGCTCTGGTCGGTGATCGCGATCGCGCTCTGCGCCCTGGTCATGTACGGCCTCATCGCGCCGCCCAAGGGGGCCACCGGCGTTCCCGCGTGACGATCACGGGGTCCGGTGGCGTCACCCGAAGGATGTACGCCGATCTCCTCAGCGGGCAGGAAGCCTGGAGACCCGGGCCGTCGCTAGCGTTGCTGGAAACGGCTCTGATCGAAAGAGGTCCCCATGGCTCCTGCCCGCAAGACGTTCCTCACCGGACTGGCGGTCTTCGTCATCGGGCTGGCGCTGTGGCTGTTCGGGCTCGACGTCGAGATCGTGGTGTTCACCCCGTCGAAGATCGGCGTGGTCATGATGGTGCTCGGCGCGATCGAGGCCGCGTACGGGCTCTACCGGATCGCCCGCGACGAGCGCGCCTGACGCGGTCAGAGCCAGCCGGCCTCGGTGGCGATGCGGACCGCGTCCAGCCGGTTGCGGGCGTCGAGCTTGGTGACGATCGCCCCCAGGTAGTTGCGTACCGTGCCCCTGGTCAGGTGGAGCGCGGCGGCGATCTCCGGGAGGTCGTCACCGCCGGCGGCCCGGCGCAGCACGTCCACCTCGCGCGGTGACAGCGGATTCGCCCTGGCCGCGATGGTGGCCGCGGCGAGGGCGGGGTCGACCACCGTCTCGCCCGCGTGGACGCGGCGCACGGCCGCGGCGAGGTCGGCGGGCGGCGCGTCCTTCAGCATGAACCCCTGGACGCCGGCCGCCAGCGCCCTGCGCAGCACCTCCGGCCGGCCCAGCTGGGTGAGGACGAGCACGCGGCAGCCGGGGAGCCGTTCACGGAGCACGGCGGCGGCCTCGATGCCGTCGATACCGGGCATCTGCACGTCCAGCACGGCCACGTCGGGCCGGTGCGCCAGCGCCGCGGGCAGCACCGCGTCCCCGTCCGCCGCCTCGGCGACGACCTCGATGTCGGGCTCCAGGCGCAGGAGCGAGGCGAGCGCCCCGCGGATGAGATGCAGGTCCTCGGCCAGCAGCACCCGGATCACTCTCGACTCCCCCCGAAGCATGGGGACCATGATATTTCCGATGTCCGGTTCGTGCGTTTCACCTGCCGGATCGAGGTGCCTGGCACTGGTCCGGGACCGGCCGCGTTCGCGATCTTGGGAGGCATGCAGAAAGCCCTGTTCCCCGGCCTGACGACCGTACTGATGACCGGGCTGCTGGTGTGCGGCCTGTCCGGCGGAGCCGCCGCCGCCTCCATCGACCTGGAGGACGTCGGAACGCTGGTCGACCAGGTGGTGCCCGCCCAGCTCGCCGCGCACGGGATCCCCGGCGCGGCGGTCACGGTGGTGTCGGGCGGCCGGCAGGTCTTCTCCCGCGGGTACGGCTACGCCGACCTGGCCGGGCGCGTTCCGGTGGACGCGGCCCGCACGGGGTTCTTCGCCGCCTCGACGGCCAAGACGTTCACCGCGATCGCCGCGCTCCAGCTCGTCCAGGAGGGCAAGCTCGACCTGCGCGCCGACGTCAACACGTACCTGAAGACCTTCAAGATCGAGAACACCTTCCCGGGACGGCCGGTCACCCTGGAGCACCTGCTGACCCATACGGCCGGCTTCGCGGACAACGTGCTCGGCTCGTCCTGGGAGGACCCCGGAGCCGCCGAGCCGCTTGCCGAGGTGGTCAAGAACGGCCGTCCGGAGCGGGTGCGCCCGCCGGGGACCGTCCTCGCCTACGACAACTACGCCTACAACCTCGCGGGCTACCTGGTCGAGGTGGCCTCGGGGCAGCCGTTCGCCGAGTACGTGCGCTCGCGCATCCTCGCGCCGCTGGGCATGGAGGGCACGTCGTTCAAGGCGCCGCTGCCCACCGCCCTGCTCGGCACCCTGGCCCGGGGATACAACGGGGACGTTCCGTACAAGCGCTACTACGGGTCGCCCGCCTCCGGGGCCGGGCCCGTCACCACCGCCGCCGACATGGGGCGGCTGATGATCGCGCTGCTGGGCGACGACCCCCGCTTGGGCAGGAACGTCGGCACGACCATGATGACCCGCCACTACACGCAGGACGACCGGCTCCCCGGCATGGGGTACGGCCTGGAGGAGACGGCCAGGAACGGTCGCCGGATCTTCTCCAAGGGCGGCGACATCAACGGCTTCCACCACGTGCTGGCCCTGCTGCCCGACCAGGGGACCGGCGTGTACGTCGTCTTCAACGGCGAGGATTCGGAGGCCGCCGCCGCCGAGCTGGTCGACCGGGTCGTCGACCGCTACTTCCCCGGCAAGCCGGAACAGCCGCGGCCGGTGCGCGGGGACACCTCGGCGTACGCGGGGACGTACACCTCGACCCGGATCCCCGGCGACCTGCTGAGGTTCGGCGCGCTGTTCACCAACGTGACCGTGGAGGCGGCGGGGGACGGGACGATCACCACGACGGGCCTGTCCCGCGACCCCGCCAGACCCGTGCAGACGTGGCAGCTCGTCGGGCCGGGGCTGTTCGCCGAGCGGGGCGGACAGGAGCGCATCGCCTTCGACGGCCACGGCCTGCTCGCGGGCGGCCACCAGGAGGAGGCGGCCACGTTCGAACGCTCGGCCGCCGGCCTGCACGTGTGGCTGGTGTACGCGGGCCTGGCCGCGTTCGCGCTCGCCGGGCTCGGGATGCCGGTCGTGGCGCTCGTCCGCAGGCTCCGGGGCAGGCCCGCCCGGCATCGGGCCGCGTGGTGGCTCGCCTGGCTGACCGGCGTGCTCGTCCTGGTCTTCGCGTACGGCCTCGCCGTCACGATCGTCATCGCGCCGACCGACGCCATCTTCCTCGGGTCCCCGCTGCTCACGGCCGCCCTGATCGCCTCGTCCACGGCGTTCGTGCTCAGCGGCGGGGTCCTGGCCTGCTCGGCGGGCGCCTGGTGGAAGGGCTGGTGGGGCCCGGCCGGGCGGATCTCCTACACGGCCTTCGCGCTCGTCTCCGCGGGCTTCATGGCCGTCGCGTACGCGTACCACATGGTCGGGGGCGTGTTCGGCTGATCCCCGCCCGGGACCCGGACCCGCGCTGTGGGATGCTTGGCCGCGAAACGGTGAAGGTCGTCTCGCGGTGGGGATCGAGTGTCCAAGCTCATCATCCTGGTCGTGCTCCTCCTCCTGGTGATCCCCCCGGCCGCAGGACTGCCGGGCGCGTCGGCGCTGCTCTCCCTCGCTCTGCAACTGCTGTGCTCGCTGCCGCGGACCCGGCGGCTGCGGGGCTGGTGGCTGGTGGCCGGCCAGGCGGCGCTGTTCGCCTGGATGGGGCCGGTGCCCTTCGGCGGGCCGTCGGCGTTCTTCGCCGCCTCCGTCCTCCTGGTCGCCCGCGGGCCGCTGCGCTGGGTGCTCTTCGGCGGCGTGACGGCCGCCGCGGGCGTCGTGAACCTCGGCGCCGACGCCTACGTCTGGGTCAACGCGGTGGGCAACACGGCCACGCAGGGGCTGGTCGTGTTCGCCCTCACGCGGCTCAGCGACCTGCGCGACGAGCTCCACGCCACCCGGGCCGAGCTGGCCGCGCGCTCGGTGGCCGAGGAGCGCGAGCGGGCCGGCCACGACCTGGACGCGGTGCTCGGGTCCACGCTGTCCCGCGTCATCGGGCTGGCCGCCGCCGGGCGGGCCGGGGAGATCCCGCCGCTGACCCGGCGCGCGGCGCGGCAGGCCAGGCAGCGCCCCGAACCGCCGCCGATCCCGCCGCCCGGCGACCTGACCCCGCGGCTCGCGCTGCCCATCCTGACAGTGGTCTACCTGTGGGTCCCCGTCGCCGCGATCATTGTCGTCGCCCGCGCGCCGGTGCCGGTCGGGCTGCGGGTGGCGTACTGGGCCGCGGTCATCGGGGTGGTCGCGCTGCAGGCGTACCACGCTCTGCCGCGGCCTCCCGGCGTCCGGCCGAGGCACGCCGCCTGGACGCTGCCCGCGCAGCTGCTGCTCGCGTGGCTGCCGCTGCTCGAACCGGACCGCCCCTACTACCAGCTCGTCGGCTGGGCCGCCGCCGCCCTGCTGATCGTGACCCCCGCGCCGCGCCTGGCGTGGGCGCTGTACGCGGCGGTGGTGGCGAGCGTGCCAGCGGTGCTCCTGGCCCGGTCCGGCCCGGCCGCGGACATCCCGGCGGCCCTGGTGGAGGTGGTCGGCATGTCGGCGATGTTCTACGGGCTGACCGCCGTGACGCGGCTGGTCTACCAGGTACGCGAGTCGCGGCTGGCGCTCGCTGGGCTGGCCGCGGCCCGGGAGCGGCGCAGGATCGCCCAGGACGTCCACGACCTGATCGGGTACGGCCTGTCCGCGATCACCGTCAAGGCCGAGCTGGCCGCCCGCGACCCCGCCCGCGCCGAGGCCGAGCTGGCCGGCATCGTCACCGTGGCCCACACCGCGCTCGCCGACCTGCGCGCCATCCCCGGGGACGGCGAACCCGGGCTCAGCCTGCGCGCCGAGCTGGCCTCGGCCCGCGAGGTCCTCGAGGCCACCGGCGCGACCGTGGAGATCGACCCCGATCCCGCACCCCTGCCCGCCGGCGTCGACGCCCTGCTCGCCGTCGTGGTCCGCGAGGCGGCCACCAACGTGCTGCGGCACAGCGAGGCCCGCCACGTGACGATCGCCCTGACCACCGGCGACGACCTCGTACGGCTGCGCATGGACAACGACGGCGTCACCGGCCGCCCCGCCGAGCCCGGCCAGGGCATCGCCAACCTCACCGCCCGCCTCGCCGCCCTGGGCGGCCGCCTCACGACCGCCTCCCGGGATCACCGCTTCCGGCTCGACGCGACCGTGCCCGCGCAGCGCTGACCCGGTTGTCACATTCGCGGGGGCTACGACGTCTTGTCTGTGTAGACGCGTCTTACCGGACAGCGAGGTGAGCCCCTTGATCCCCTATACCGATCCCAACGCCTGGCGGATCGCCATGGACGCCAGCGAGGCGACGCTCTCGGCCGGTCTCGGGAGCGGCGACTTCGACGGCTCCTTCTACCTGAGCCCGGCCGGGTCGCTGGCGGGCTTCACGCTGCGGCTCTCCCTGCCCGGGGTGCCGGAGCTCCTGTGGGAGTCGGTGAGCCTGGAGGGCGGATCCGAGGTCCGCGGGAGCAGCCGGCTGCTGCTGGACGGGCGGGCGGCCCGCGCCGAGGTGTCGGGGTTCTGCGCGCGGGTGCCCGTGGGGCAGACCGGGAGCTCGTACCTGAAGATCGTCCTCACGGCCAGGTTCTCGCCCCTGCGGCTGCGCCGGCTCAGGTGGCGGCTGCGGCCGGTGACGCTGCGCCTGTTCACCGAGATCCGTCCCGCAGGGTGACCCAGAACGCTTCGCAAAAGTACGAAGCGTCACAGTACGCGCCGTGATCACGGCTAACCTGCCGTTTCATGACGTACGGCCCGCAGCAGCCACAGTTCAACGCCCCCTACCCCCCGCAGCAGCAGCCCGCCTTCGCGCCGCCTCCCGTGGTGATCGACGTCGGCGGCGACGCCAAGGTGAAGGCGCTGATCGGCGGCTCCGTCGCGGGAGCCCTCGGGCTCATGGCGGTCTTCTCGGCGCTCACCGGGCAGACGACGGGCGGCGCGGGCTCCGCGGTCGCCGTCCTGGTCATCGGGCTGATCTTCCTGTTCATCGGGCTGCTGCCCATCATCACCTGGCGCAAGCTCAGCCGGCCGCGCAAGCTCGTCTTCGACGTCCACGGCGTGCGCTGGGACGACCCCCAGGGCCGCCCGTGGGCGGCGCCGTGGGCCGAGCTGTCCGCGGTGGGCATCTCGCGCACGCAGCAGCGCCGCGTCAAACTGGCCGACTACATCATGCGCAAGACGATGGTCCGCCTCGACCTCTTCCCGGCCGACCCGGGCTTCCGCGCGCGCCATCCGGACATGGAGCACCTGTGGGAGTTCCACACGGTCAAGAACGGCTACCGGCTCCCGCTGGGCTCGAACCCCAAGTACATCCCGGTCATCGAGCACGCCATGCGCCAGTACCGTCCGGCCATCTACCTGGGCATCCGCGACGAGGGCTTCATGGTGGGCCTGGTCTGAGGAGATCAGCCGAAGTCCAGGAAGACGGTCTCCTCGTCGCCTTGCAGGTGGATGTCGAACCGGTAGACGCCCGTACGCTCCTCCACGGGCACCAGCGTCCGCCCGCGCTCCGGGGGCAGCGAGCCGAGGAAGGCGTCCTGGGTGAAGTAGATGCGGGTGTAGAGGTGGTGGAGCAGGCCGCGGGCGAACACGCAGACGCTGATGTAGCCGTTGCCGGGTGGGAGCGTGCGCAGGGCCCAGCCGCCGTCGGCATCGGTGGCCACCCGGCCGAACCCGGTGAAGTCGACCCCGCGCCGGCCCAGCGGCACGCCGGTGACCTGGTCGCGCCGGAGCGTGCCCGGCGCGCCCGCGAGGCCGCCGGACGGGTCGGCCTGCCAGAACTCCAGCAGCGCGTCGGGCACCGGCTCGCCCGCGCCGTCGTAGACGCGGCCGTGGACGGTGATCCCGCCGTCGGCGACGTCGCCGCCGCGGGGGATCGGCAGCGCGTAGCCGTAGAACGGGCCCACGGTCTGCGAGGGGGTGGGGTTCATCGGCCTTCCTCCATCCAGGTCGCGGCGGGGCCGTCCAGCACGATGTCCCACCGGTAGCCCAGCGACCACTCCGGCACGGACAGGTCGTGGTCGTAGGTGGAGACCAGCCGCTGCCTGGCCCGCTCGTCGGTGACGGAGTTGAGCACGGGGTCGTACGGGAACAGCGGGTCGTTCGGGAAGTACATCTGGGTCACCAGCCGCTGCGTGAAGGCCGTGCCGAACACCGAGAAGTGGATGTGCGCGGGCCGCCAGGCGTTGACGTGGTTGCGCCACGGGTACGCGCCGGGCTTGATCGTGGTGAACGCGTAGCGGCCCTCGTCGTCGGTCAGGCAGCGGCCCACGCCCGAGAAGTTGGGGTCGAGCGGCGCGGGATGGTCGTCGCGCTGGTGGAGGTAGCGGCCCGAGGCGTTGGCCTGCCAGACCTCCACGAGCTGGCCGCGTACCGGGCGGCCGTCGCGGTCCAGCACCCGCCCCTGGACGGTGATCCGCTCGCCGAGCGGCTCGCCGGCGTGCTGCCTGGTCAGGTCCGCGTCGAACGGCGCGACGTCGGCGACGCCGAAGACCGGTCCGGCCAGCTCCGCCGCCTCCGGGTCCTTCAGCGCGACGAGCGGCTGCTTGGGGTGGCGCAGCACGCTGCTGCGGTAGGGGGCGAAGTCGCGATCGGGATGGTCGGCCTCTGCGCCTTCGCGGGCCTTGCGGACCTCGGCGATCTCGCGGTCGATGTCGGCTTGGGTGAGGGGTGGGGTCATCTGCGGCTACCTTTCCAGGACGACGGCCAGGCCCTGGCCGACGCCGATACAGAGGGACGCGAGCCCGGTGCCGGAGCCGGCGGCGGCGAGCCGGTGGGCCAGGGTGCCGGTGACGCGGGCGCCGGAGGCGCCGAGCGGGTGGCCCAGGGCGATGGCGCCGCCGTCGGGGTTGACGATGGCGGGGTCGAGGTCGGGCAGCTCGGCCAGGCAGCCGAGCACCTGCGCGGCGAACGCCTCGTTCAGCTCGGCCGACGCCAGGTCGCCGAACCCCTTGCCCGCCCTGGCCAGGGCCCTGCGCGACGCCTCGACCGGGCCGAGCCCGAAGTAACGGGGTTCGAGCGCGCCGGCCGCGCCGGCGACGATCCTGGCCAGGGGCTCGCGGCCACGCAGCCCCGCCTCGTCGGTCAGCAGCAGGGCCGCCGCGCCGTCGTTGAGCGGGGAGGAGTTGCCCGCGGTGACCGTGCCGCCTGGGCGGAAGACTGGCTTGAGCCGGGCGAGCTGGTCGGGGCCGGTGTCCTCGCGGATGCTCTCGTCCCTGGTCAGGCCGCCGATGGGGACGATCTCGCGTTCGAACGAGGCCTTGGCCGCCTTCTGGTGACTGGCCAGCGCGTACGCGTCCTGCTCCGCCCTGGCGATGCCGTGCCGATCGGCGATCAGCTCGGCGCCCTCACCCAGCGGCACGGTGTGCTCGGCGGGCATCTGCGGGTTGACCAGCCGCCAGCCGAGCGTCGTGGAGACCAGTTCCTGTCCGCCGGCCGGGAACGCCCTGTCCGGCTTGGGCAGCACCCACGGCGCGCGGGTCATCGACTCCACGCCGCCGGCGATCACGGTGGAGGCGTCGCCGAGGGCGATCATGCGGTAGGCCTGGATGACGGCCTCCATGCCGGAGCCGCACAGCCGGTTCACGGTGACGCCCGGGGTGGTCACGGGCAGGCCGGCGAGCAGCGCGGCCATGCGGGCGACGTTGCGGTTCTCCTCGCCGGCGCCGTTGGCGTTGCCGAGGATCACCTCGTCGGGGGCCTCCACGCCGTTGCGCTCGGCGAGGGCCTTGACGACGTGGGCGGCCAGGTCGTCGGGGCGGATGCCGGCCAGTGCCCCGCCGTGGCGGCCGAAGGGCGTGCGGACGGCGTCCACGATGTAGACGGTGTTCATACGGCTACCTCCGCTTCCGTGCGGTCGCGCAGGTCGGCCACGCTCACCCCGGGCGCGGTCTCGACCAGCCTCAGCCCGTCCCCGGTGACGTCGAGGACGCCGAGGTCGGTGATGATCCGGTGCACGCACTCCTTGCCCGTGAGGGGCAGCGAGCACTCCTTGACGATCTTCGGTGTGCCGTCCTTGGCGGTGTGATCCATGATCACGATGACCCGGCCGGCGCCGTGGACCAGGTCCATCGCCCCGCCCATGCCCTTGACCAGCTTCCCGGGCACCATCCAGTTCGCCAGATCGCCGCGCGCCGAGACCTGCATCGCGCCCAGCACCGCCACGTCGATGTGGCCGCCCCGGATCATGCCGAACGACAGCGACGAGTCGAAGAAGGACGCGCCCGGGAGCACGGTCACGGTCTCCTTGCCGGCGTTGATCAGGTCGGGGTCCAGCGCGTCGGGGGCGGGGTAGGGGCCGACGCCGAGGATGCCGTTCTCGGAGTGCAGGATCACGTCCACGTCGGGCGGCAGGAACGACGGGATGCGGGTGGGCAGCCCGATGCCGAGGTTGACGTAGTCGCCGTCGCGCAGCTCGGCCGCCGCCCGCGCGACCATCTCGTCCCTGGTCCAGCTCATGAGGTGACCGTCCTCTTCTCGATGGCCTTGTCGGTCGCCTGGTCGGGGGTCAGGACGAGGACGCGCTGGACGAACACGCCGGGCAGGTGCACCTCGTCCGGCTCCAGGTCGGTCAGCTCCTCGACCTCGGCGACCGTGACCCGCCCGGCCATCGCGGCGAGGGGGTTGAAGTTGCGGGCGGCCTTGTTGAAGACCAGGTTGCCGAAGCGGTCACCCTTGGCAGCCCGTACCAGCGCGAAGTCGGTGGTGATGCTGCGCTCCAGCACGTAGGAGCGGCCGTCGAACTCGCGGACCTCCTTCGGCGGCGAGGCCACCGCGATCGAGCCGTCCGGGTGGTGGCGCAGGGGCAGGCCGCCGTCGGCGACCGGCGTGCCGACCCCGGCGGGGGTGTAGAAGGCGGGGATGCCGGCGCCGCCCGCCCGCAGCCGCTCGGCCAGGCTGCCCTGCGGGGTCAGCTCCACCTCCAGCTCCCCGGCGAGGTACTGGCGGGCGAACTCCTTGTTGTCGCCGATGTAGGAGGCGGTCACGCGGGCGATGCGGCCGGCCGCGAGCAGGATGCCGAGGCCGCCGCCGTCCACCCCGCAGTTGTTCGACACCACGCCGATCCCCGTCACGCCGGTGGTGTAGAGGGCCTGGATCAGGACGTTGGGGATGCCGCTGAGCCCGAAGCCGCCGACCGCGAACGACGCGCCGTCCGACACGCCGGCCAGCGCCTCCTCCGCGGTCGCGACCACTTTGTCTCTCCGCACGACGCTCCATTCATCGGGGGTGTTCGCATAGTGAACTTTAGTTCACTATTGTGATGTCGAGTATGCGTACGTGACCGCGCCCGTGTCAAAGGAGGGCCGATGGAGCCTGCGGGGACCCTGGAACGCGGCCTGGCCGTGCTTCGGGCGCTGACGGCGGATGCCGCCGGGCGCCCGCGCCCCATGCGGGTGCGCGCCACCGACCTCGTGCGCGCCACCGGCCTGGCCAGGTCCACGGTCGACCGCGTGCTGGCCACGCTGGTCCACCTCGGCTACGTCCGCGCGGAGGGGCGCGACCTGCTGCCCGCGCCGCGCCTGATGGAGCTGGGCGAGGCGTACCTCGCCTGCGGCGGCCTGCGCGACCCCCTCGCGCCGCCGGCCGAGCGGCTCGCGGAGGAGCTGGACGAGTCCGTGTCGCTGGCCGTCCCGGACGGCGACGGGGTGCGCTTCATCGGCCAGTTCACCCGCCGGCGCACCATGTCGGTCGCCTTCCGGGTCGGCGACCTGCTGCCGGCCGACCGCTGCGCGGCGGGCCTGGCCCTGCGCGACCCCGCCGCGCCGTGGGCCGAGGACGACCAGCTCATCGAGCCGGGCCTGGTCGCGGTCGCGGTGCCCGTACGCGACCCGCGAGGGGAGGCGGTCTGCGCGGTGAGCGTCGTCAGCCACACCAACCGGCACACCGCCGCCAGCCTGCGCGACTACGCGCTGCCCCGGCTGCGCGAGACGGTCGCGGCCATGGAGGCGGCCCTGACCGAGCCGGCGCCCCGGCCCCCTCTGGCACCGGCCCCCGCGGATCTTTCTCGCGCAGCCAAGGAGGAGCTGGGTGCGGGGTACCTGCAGTCGCTTGCCCGCGGCCTGGCCGTGCTGGTGGCGCTCGGGTCGGCCCGCGGCGGGCTGAGCCTGGCCGACGCCGCCAAGACCACCGGGCTCCCGCGCGCCACCGTGCGGCGATCGCTGCAGGTGCTGGCGCGGCTGGGCTACGTGGCCTGCGACGACTCCCGCTTCGCCGTGCTCCCCAAGGCGATGGAGCTGGGCTACGCCGCCCTGTCCGAGCGCTCCTTCGGCGAGGTCGTCCAGCCGCACCTGGCCGACCTGGTGGCCCGCGTCCACGAGTCCGCCTCGGTCGGGGTGCTGTCGGGCGACGACGTCCTGTACGTGGCGCGCGTGCCCACCGTGAGCATCATGACCGTCAACATCACGGTCGGCACCCGCTTCCCCGCGTACGCCACCTCGATGGGCCGGGTGCTCCTGGCCGACCAGCCCGAAGAACGGGTGGCCGCCATCGCGCCCGAGCCGCTGACCCGCCACACCATCACGGCGCCCGACCGGCTGCGGGCCGCCGTCCGGCAGGCCGCCGAGGACGGCTACGCGCTGGTCGACCAGGAGCTGGAGGAGGGGGTCCGGTCCATCGCGGTGCCGGTCCTGGGCCGGGACGGGCGGGTGGTCGCCGCCGTCAACGTCGCCACCCACGCCAGCCGGGCCACCCGCGCCGACCTGCTCCGCGACGTCCTGCCCGCCCTGGCCGAGACGGCCGCCAGAATGTCCGCCGACCTGCGGCACGTCCCCGTGACGCCCTGGACGACTTAGGACGTACCCGTCTGGCCGAGGAGGCTGCCGCCGGTGGCGTCGACGAACGTTCCGGTGATCCAGCGCGCTTGGTCGGTGGCGAGGAAGACCACCACGTCGACGACCTCCTCCGGCTCGCCGATGCGTTTGAACGCCGACAACTGGGACATCTGCTCCCGGACCTCGGGGATCTTGAAGATCTCGTTTCCGTTGTCCGTGATGCCGGGGGCCACGGTGTTGACCGTGATCCCCCTCCGGGGGGCGAGGTGCCGTGAGAGCTGTTCGATGGCGCCCTTGGTCATCGACCTCCTCGGGTGCGGCTCCGTTGGGCAAGGTCTCGCCGGCGTTGTTCACCAGGATGTCCAGGGCGGTCGTCCCGGTCCGCTCCTTCAGGCCCGCCTCCAGACCTCGGAACAACCGGTCGATTTCGCCGGGCACGCCGGGTTCGGCGCCGCAGCCACTCGCCGTAGAGCAAGTGCGCACGGGCCAGCTCTGGGCGCAACCGCGTCGGCGACAGCCTCGGCTACGGAACCTGCCCAGGCATCAAGTAAAAGCCCTGACCAGCGGCATTTCGCACGTTCTTCCACCCCACGTTATGGGGCGATCGGCCGACCCGCGGCCGGCCTCGGCTTGCTGATCCGTCCTTCGGCGTCGACCACGACCACCTCGACTCCCTCAGCCGAGAACGGGGCCAGCTCGTCCTCCGAGGCGCCGGCGTCGGTCACCAGCGTCCAGGGCCGGGGGAGCCGGACCCAGGCGTGGAACGGACGTCGCCCGAGCTTGGCCGCATGCGCCAGCACGTAGGTCCTGTGGGAACTGCGCGCCATGAGCTCCTTGAGCCGGGTCTGCTGGAGGTCGGCCTCGCAGATCCCGCGGTCGGCGGTGACTCCGTCAGCCCCGAGAAAGACGCGGTCGAACGACATCCGCTCCAGGGCGGTCTCGGTGACGGGGCCGACGAATCCCTGGCTGAGGTGGCGCAGCCTGCCGCCGAGACACTCCACATGGAGGCCCTCGACGTCGTCGAGCTCTTTCAGCACCGTCAGGCTCGTGGTGGCGATCAGGAGCTGGGTGCTGGAGCGCAGTTCGTGAGCCAGCGCCGCGACGGTCGAGCCGGCGTCGAGCAACACGGACTCCCCGGCTCCGATCTGCTGGGCCGCCCACCGGGCGATTCCGCGCTTGGCCTCGAAGGCGTCACCGACGCGCTGGCGCAACGAGTCCTCGGGGTGCGCGACGACGGCCATCGCACCGCCGTACGTGCGGGCCAGCAGCCCCTGCGCGGTCAGCCGGGCGAGGTCACGCCGGATGGTCGAGGACGTCACGTCGAACGTCGAGGACAGCTCCTCGACGCTGGCCAGACCACTGGTCGTGGCCAGACGCACGATCTCGGCGCGCCGACGCTCAGAGTTACTGGACAACGCTCCTCCTTCTCGGCTTGTCGTTCAACGCCCCGGGGTCAGACGGCCGGGCTGGGAGACATCTGGGCGGCCTGCCGCAGCGCCTCGATCATGCTACCGACCTCGGCGAGGCCCTTCCCGGCGATGTCGAAGGCGGTTCCGTGGTCCACGGACGTGCGGATGACGGGCAGTCCCACGGTGATGTTCACCCCGGCCTCGATGCCGAGGATCTTCACCGGGCCGTGGCCCTGGTCGTGGTACATCGCCACGATGAGGTCGTAGTCTCCGCGCCCCGCGACGAAGAACGCCGTGTCGGCGGGCAGCGGTCCCTGCACGTCGATGCCGTCGGCCTTCAGGACCTCGATGGCGGGAACGATCTTCTCGGCCTCCTCCCCGTACCCGAACAGGCCGTTCTCCCCGGCGTGCGGGTTGATGCCGCACACGCCGATGCGCGGGTTGTCGATCCCGGCCCGCCGCAGCGCCTCGTGGCCGCGGCGAACGGTCCGTTCCACCAGGCCGGGTTCGATCTTCGCGATCGCGTCGATCAGCCCGATGTGCGTGGTGACGTGGATGACCCGGATCTTCGGTGAGGACAACATCATGGACACCTCGTCGATCCCGGTCAGGTGCGCGAGGAGCTCGGTGTGTCCCGGGAAGATGTGGCCGCCCGCGTGCAGGGCCTCCTTGTTCAGCGGTGCCGTGCAGATCGCCTGCACCTCCCCGGCCATCGCCAGTCCGCTGGCGACGCGTACGTAGTGGTACGCGGCCGCCCCCGCCACGGGGGAGACCTTCCCCCAGGGCAGATCCTCCGGCAGCAGCGCGAGATCGATGACATTGACGCGTCCCGGCTCGAACACGGCATCGGCCACGGTGTCGACCGCCACGATCTCGGCGTCGATCCCGAGGATGTCGGCCGCCTGGCGCAGCCGTACGGCGTCGCCGATGACGACGGGACGGCAGAGCTCGGCGACGTGGGGGTCTTGGAGGGCGCCGACGATGACTTCCGGGCCTACGCCGGCTCCGTCGCCCATGGTGACGGCGATGATCGGGGTGGCCGCGGTGCGCGGCTGCGCGCCGACGGCGGCGGTGGTGATGCTCACTTGGGGACCTTTCGCTTGGTTCTGGGGAGGGGCGGGGTCAAGGGTTGCGAGGGAGCGCGCGGCCAGGGCCCTGACGATCTCGACGAGCGAGTCGGCTCCCCCGAAGCTGCCCGGGCGGGTGACCACGGAACGGCCGCCGGGCGTCCGGGAGTGGACGGCTCCCGGGTGCACCTGTCCGACCGGTGTCAGTTCCCGCACCTGAAGGGCGTCAAGGACGCGCCGGGCGGTCTCGCCGCCGGTCAGCACGAGGTCCACCGTCCGCGGGGACGCGCGCACCGCGTCCGCGACGACCTCGGCCAGCCGCCGCGCGATGTCACGCGAGGCCGCCGGCAGGACGGCGCCGGCGGAGTCGAGGAAGGCCACGACCGCCCGCTCGCCGATCGGGATGCGGGGGAGGGGGTCCCGTTCGGAGGGTGTGCCGAGGAGCGCCGTCAACGGCAGGGCCACGGGTACGGCTCCCGCCTCGACCAGCCGGCGGACCTGCTCGGCCGCGACCGGCTCGGCGCTGCCCACCACGACGAGCGGCGCCGGGCGGGCCACGTCGCCGTGCCGCGCGGTATGCGCGGGGACGGGCTCATGCTCCTCGATGGCTATCTGCTCGGTGGCCGTCTCCTCGATGGCCGTCTGCTCGGTGGCCGTGCCGAGACTCCGCAGATGACGCCCGAGCGCGTCGGCGAGTCCGCCGGATCCGACCAGTCGCACCGACGGTACGGCCAGCGCGGCACGCAGCACGGCGTCCAGATCGGCATCCGTCTCGGCGTCGCACAGCGCGATGTGCGAGTCTTCGGCGCAGGAGGCGATCGCGTCGGAAAGGCGATCCGATCGCACGGTCGCGAGGTCCAGCACGCGGGCCGGAAGCGGCGCCAGGGCCGCCTCGACCGACGCCGGAGGGGAGACGCCGTCCACCGCCCAGGCGTTCGCACGGTGGAGGGCCACACCGGCCAGGTAAAGCACGCCGCCGCGTACCACCCGATCCAGACCGGGCAGGGCAGGGGCGACGACGACGCCGGCCCCAGGCACCATGAGCGCGGCCACCTCCGCCGCGACGTTGCCGCGCAGTAGAGAGTCGATCTTCTTGAAGACCAGCCGCGGACGCCCGGCCGAGGCCAGGGCGACCGCGGAACGCACCGCCGCGGCGGCCTCGGCGGGATGCCGGTGCCGGGAGTCGGTATCGACCACCAGGATGTCGGCGGGATCGCACTCGTCCCGCACGGCCTGGTGAGTGAGAACAATCCTCGTGCGTGTTTCGCGCATAACTATTCGTGCTGCCGACTCGGCCGCGCCCGAGAGGTCGTCGGCCACGATAAGGACACCGTGCGCGGCCGTGCTTCTCCTGGGCGTCAAGGAATCCCCCGATGTGTTCGATCTATGCACCTCAGACAGGCTTTCGCTATCCCTGCGAACCCTCATGCGCGATCCGCTCCGGAGAGAGGCGTGCACGTCGGCGCAGCCTTCGTCTTGACTGGATGATGTCACAGCTTGCACAAAATGCGCTAGAGGTCTTGCGCGAAGCGCGCATGCGTGTAATGGTGCAGCAACGTCGTTGTGACGTGGGAAACATCCGGTCCTGGCAGGCGGCCGCTGAGAAGCGCTCCGCTGAGGACGGTCCAGAAAGCGAGAAGCCCAGTGACTCATCTCGGAAGCGGCCCCCAGTACTCCCGGCGAAGTCTTCTCCGTCTCGGTGCTCTCACCGGCGCGGCCATGACGTTGAGTCCCCTCGCCGCCTGCGCGGGACCGGGGCCCGTCCCCGGCGCCGGCTCTGGTGCCGGTTCCACCGCCGGTCCTGGCCTCACGCTGGCGCTCAACCGCTCCCTCGTGTCGCTGGACAACAAGCTCAACCAGTTCGATGCCGCCGTCAGCGTCCAGCGCGGCGTCCGCCAGGCGCTGACCTTCATCGACCCGAAGCTCACCGTGCAGCACGTCCTGGCCGAGAGGTTCGAGCTGACGGCTCCCACCGAGTGGACGGTCAAGCTGCGGGACGGCGTCCGCTACTCCGACGGCAGCCCGGTCAAGGTCGAAGACGTCTCAACGGCCCTGCAGATGTACCAGAAGGTCCCCGGGTCGTTCCTGGCCGGCCTGTTCCCCGAATGGCCGACGGTCACCCCCGTCGACGCGAGCACCTTCAAGCTCGTGACCGAGAACCCGGTGCCGACGCTCGACTACCTGATGGCGAACATCCTGATCACCCCCGCCGCCGCGAACAAGGCGGAGGAACTTCAGGGCGGCATCGGCTCGGGCCCCTACGTCGTCACCTCCGCGAACCGGGGCACCGGCGAGTACACGCTGCAGGTCAACGACAAGTACTGGGGCCCCGCGCCCGGGATCAAGACCGTACAGGTCAGGTTCCTCCCGGAGGAGGCCAACCGCGTCGTCGCCCTGCGCAGCGGCGAGGTCGACGTGATCGACGCGATCTCCCCCGATGCGATCAGCCAGCTGTCCGGTCTCGGCGACGTGGAGATCCAGCAGGTGCCGAGCACCCGCATCACGCAGCTCTTCTACAACTTCCGCAAGCCCTCCGGGCACCCCCTCGCCGACGCCCGCGTGCGCGAGGCGCTCAGCTACGCCATCAACGGCCCTTCCCTGATCAAGGACGTCTTCGCCGATTCGGTGACCCAGGCCCGAGGCGTGGTGGCCGACACCCTGACCGGGGCGGTGCAGACCGGCGAGTACGTCTACGACCCGCAGAAGGCCAAGCAGATGCTCGAGGCCGCCGGGGTGAAGGATCTCAAGATCAAGATCATCTGGGAGACCGGGGAGTTCGCCAACGACACGAGCGTCATGGAGGCCGTGGTGGAGATGCTCAAGGCGGTCGGCGTGCAGGCCGAACTCCAGCAGTTCCAGCCGGGCGGCGACATCTCCAAGTGGCGGCAGGGCCGGGGCGGCGACTGGGACGTCCTCGGCAACGGCTACCCCGGCCCGACCGGGCTGGCGCTGACTCCGCTGCAGGGCATGTTCGCCGGCACGAAGGAGAAGGAGGCCACCCGGGACACCTACCACGGCTACGTGTTCCCCAAGATCACCGAAATGCTCCAGAAGGCCTCCCGGGAAACCGACAAGACGGCCCGGGACGCCCTGCTCGCCACCGCCCAGAAGGAGATCTGGGACACCTGGCCCTGTATGTGGGCCTTCGTCCCCAAGACCGTCATCGCCCGGCGCAAGCGCGTGCAGAACGTGCTGCTCAGTCCCACCAACTCCTACGACCTGGCATCTGTCCGGCTGAATGGATGACTCGTGGTCCGATATGTCGCCCAACGTGTCGGGCAGAGCCTGCTGGCGATCTTCCTGACCGTCTCCACAGTCTTCGTCCTCGTACGGCTGGCGCCAGGGGATCCGGCCGCCGCCTACGCCAGCCCCCTGGCCACCACGGCGGAGCTCGAACGCATCCGCGTCCAGTTCGGCCTGGACAAACCGCTGATACAGCAGTACGGGATCTTCGTTCGTGACCTGTTCAGCGGCAACCTCGGCACGTCCTTCTCCTTCCAGGCCCCCGCCCTGGACGTCGTCCTCAGCCGGATGCCGTACACCGTCATGCTCGCCGTGTCCTCCATCCTGTTCGCCGCGGTCGTGGCCATCCCGCTCGGCGTCTGGATGGCGCGGCACGCCGACACCGCCCGCGAGCTGGGGGCCAACGTGGCCATGATCGCCGGCCAGTCGATGCCGGAGTTCTGGAGCGGCATCATGCTGCTGACCATCTTCGCGGTGCTCGTCCCCGTGCTGCCGGCATCCGGTTTCACCAGCTGGGGCGGCCTGGTGCTGCCGACCGTGACGGTCGGCATCCTGCAGATCGCGCTGATCTCCCGCCTGGTACGCCGGGAGATGGGGACCGGCTTCGCGGCTCCCTACCTGACGATCGCCCGCTCCCGCGGCATCTCCGAGCGCGGCCTGACCTGGCGCTACGCCATGGGCAACTCGGCCGTCCCGGTGGTGACCGCGCTCGGCACCCGGTTCGCCGCCATGCTCAACGGCGTGGTGGTGGTCGAGGTCGTCTTCGCCTGGCCGGGTGTCGGATCGCTCGTCGTGCGCGCGCTGGAAACCAGGGACTATCCGCTGATCCAGGCGACCGTCCTGGTCACGGCCATCCTGACGGTGGCCGTCCAACTCCTCATCGATCTGGCCTACCCGCTGCTCGACCCGCGGGTACGACTCGGGAAGGCGGTGGCCTCATGACCGCCATGGAGGCCGGCCCCGCCGACGGCTTCAGAGACCAGGACGTCCCGGAGCCCCCCGCGCGGCCCAGCGCGGTGACCGCCAAGGATCTCGCGCGATCCGCGGCGGTCCGCCGCCGCAAGGGCGCGCGGCTGAAGCTGTGGGTCGGCTCGGTGTGCGTGGCCCTGGTCGTCGTGCCCGTCGTCCTGGCCAACGTGCTGCCGATCCCCGGGCCGGACGAGCAGAGCCTCGGCCTGCGCCGCCTGCCGCCGCTGACCGGCGGGCACCTGTTCGGAACCGACCAGCTCGGCAGGGACCTGCTCTCCCGGGTGCTGCACGGCGGCCAGGTCTCGCTCACCGTCGGGGTGCTGGCCATCGTCGTGTCCGGCATCATCGGCCTCATCGCCGGCGCCGCGGCCGGATTCTTCGGCGGCTGGGTCGACACCGTGGTCTCCCGCCTGCTGGAAGCCCAGCTCTCGCTGCCTCTGCTGTTGATGCTGCTGCTGGTCGTCGCGCTCTTCGGCCCCTCCATCCCGGTCATCACCTTCGTGATCGCGATCGCGCAGTGGCCGGAGGTGGCCCGCCTGACCCGTTCCCTGGTGCTCGTCGAGCGGGAGAAACCCTACGTGGCCGCGGCCCGGGTGCTCGGCCTGCGCCGCGTCACCACCCTGCTCCGGCACGTGCTGCCCAACGTCGTCAAGCAGGCCACACTCGTGATCCTGCTGCTGCTGGCCCAGGCCGTGCTGCTGGAGAGCGCGCTGAGCTACCTGGGCGCCGGTCCGCAGCGCCCGTTCGCCACCTGGGGCCGCATCATCTCCGACGGCCAGGACTACATCACGACGTCGTGGTGGCTGGTCACGCTGCCCGGACTGGTCATCGTGCTGCTCGTCGTCGGCGTCAACCTGCTCGGAGACGGGCTTCGGGACCGCGTACGCAGGCGGAAAGGGAAGGTGAGCCGGGCATGACAGCCGAGTTCGACGAGGCCGACCAGCCCCTGCTGGAGGTCGAGGACCTGCAGATCGAGCTGATCACCGAAGCCGGCATCGTCCGCGCGGTCGACGGCGTCAGCTTCCTCATCCGCCAGGGCGAAACCGTGACGATCATCGGTGAGTCCGGATCCGGCAAGTCCACCACGGCCATGGGCATTCTGCGGCTGCTCCCGCCGGAGCTGGCGGTCCTGTCCGGCAGAGCCCGCTTCCAGGGCGCCGACGTCATCGCCGACCCGCGCGCGGCGCGCAAGGTACGCGGGCGTACCGTCTCCCTCATCCCGCAGGATCCGATGACGGCGCTCAGTCCCGTCCATACGATCGGGCAGCAGCTCCGTGAGGCCGTTCGGCTGCGGCATCGTGGCCTGTCCAAGTCGGAGACCATCGCGCGATCCGTCGACCTGCTGGCCCGGATGCACATCCCCGATCCGGAGTCCCAGCTCCGCAAGTATCCGCACCAGCTGTCAGGCGGCATGCTGCAGCGCGTGCTCATCGCGCTCGCGCTCGCCGGGTCGCCCGTGCTGCTCGTCGCCGACGAACCGACCTCCGCCCTGGACGTCACCGTCCAGGCAGGCATCCTCGACCTGCTGCTCGAAGTACAGGAGAACACCGGCATCGGCATCCTCATGATCACTCACGACATCGGCGTGGCCCGGCTCGTCTCCGACCGCATCCATGTCATGAAGGACGGGCGATTCGTCGAGTCCGGCGAGGCCGAACAGATCGTCGACGCGCCGGGCAACCCGTACACCAGGAAGTTGCTGACGGCGGTCCCGCGGCTCGGCCCGTGGGACGAGGACGGTGAGTCCCCGGAAGCGCCCCTCGACGACGGGTCGCCCGCCGACCCGGTGGCACTGGGAGAATCCCGATGACCGATGACGCGTTCCTCGAGGTCGACGGCCTCGTCGTGGACTATCCCGTGGCGCACGGCATGTTCCGCGCGGTCGACGACGTCAGCTTCACCGTCCGGCAGGGCGGCACCCTGGCCATCGTGGGGGAGTCGGGCTGCGGCAAGTCCACGATCGCCCGGTCGATCGTACGGCTGGTCAAGCCCACCGCGGGCCGCATCGTGGTGGGCGGCACCGACATCGCGGGGCTGAGTGAGAAACAGCTGCGCCCGATGCGCACCCGGGTACAGATGATCTTCCAGGACCCGTATGGATCGCTCGACCCGCACCTGTCGGCGGCGGAGATCGTCGCGGAACCGCTGCGGGTGCGCGGAATGCGCGACAGACGCGCACGGGCCAATGAGGCGGCCAGGCTCATCGACCAGGTGGGCCTGCCCGCCACGGCCCTCGAGCGCCGCCCGCCGGAGTTCTCCGGCGGCCAGCGCCAGCGCATCGGCATCGCCAGGGCCCTGGCCTCCAAGCCCGATCTGCTGGTCTGCGACGAGGCGACGAGCGCTCTGGACGTGTCCGTCCAGGCGCAGGTCCTCGCCCTGCTCATGAAGATCCAGGCTGAGACCGGCCTCACCTATGTCGTGATCTCCCACAACCTCGGTGTGGTCAGGGAGATCAGCGAGGACATCATCGTCATGAGCAAAGGGCGCCTGGTCGAGTCCGGCCCGACCCGGAAGGTGCTGGCCGCGCCGGCCCACCCCTACACCCGCGCCCTCCGCAGGGCCGCGCTGGACCCGTCAGCCATACGCGGGCGCAAGCCGCGCGATCTGGTGCGGGTCCCGTCCGCCAAGCAGTCCACCGAGCAGTCCCCCGGGACACCCGTTCAGCGAGGAACCGACCGATGACAACTTCCGTACCGGCGGCGACACCGGCAGCGACACCGTCTGGGGCGCGCATCGGCCTGTCCCGGCTGGTGTTGGGCACCATGACGTTCGGCGACACGGCCGACGCGAAGGAGGCCGCGCGCATGCTGGACGCGGCGCTCGACGCCGGGATCACCGGGGTGGACACCGCGAACGTCTACGCGGGCGGCGCGACCGAGTCCATCCTGGGGCCGCTGCTCGCCACCCGGCGCGACCGGGTCGTCCTCGCCACCAAGGCAGGCATGCCCCATCCGGACGCGGGCGATGACGCGCCGTTGTCCGCCAAGGCGTTGCGGGCGAGCCTCGAAGGCAGCCTGCGCCGCCTGCGGGTCGACCACGTCGACCTGTTCTACCTGCACCAGCCCGACCGCCGCACGCCGCCGGCCGAGACGCTCGGCGCCGTCGCCGAGTTCGTCGCCGAGGGCAAGATCGGCGCGCTCGGCGTCTCCAACTACGCGGCCTGGCAGATCGCCGAGCTCAACCACACCGCCGACGCCGTCGGCGCGCCGCGCCCGGTCGTCGCCCAGCAGCTCTACAACCTCCTGGCCCGCAGGGTGGAGGAGGAATACCTGGAGTTCGCGCAGAGCACCGGCCTGACGACCATGGTCTACAACCCGCTCGGCGGGGGCCTGCTCACCGGCCGGCACACCTTCGAGCAGGACCCTTCCGCCGGCCGTTTCGGGGACTCCAAGCTCGCCCCCATGTACCGGCAGCGGTACTGGAACCCGGCGCTGTTCGAGGCCGTCACCGCCCTCGGTGAGATCGCCGCGCAGTCGGGCATCCCCCTCGTCGAGCTGTCCCTGCGGTGGCTGCTCCATCGCGACGGCGTGGGGGCGCTCCTGCTCGGCGGTTCCAAGGTCGAACACCTGCGCGCGAACATCGCCACCGCCGCGGCAGGACCGCTTCCCGAGGACGTCGTGGCAGCCTGTGACCGCGTGGGCGCGGCGCTGCGCGGCCCGATGCCCGCCTACAACCGATGAGAGCCGACCACCGAGGAGAAGGCCAGCCGTGAGCATCACCGACTTCACCGCCAGGATCCGCGCCCGGCAACCCGCACTGGGCTACTGGGCCGTGCTCGATTCGCCCGTGTCCACCGAGCGCATCGCGCGCCTCGGATACGACTACGTGTGCCTGGACGCCCAGCACGGACTGCTGGGCTACTCGGGGTTGCTGAGCGGCCTGACCGCGATCGACGCGGGCGGCGTGTCCGCGGGCCTGGTCAGAGTCGAGGCGAACAGCCCCGCCCCCATCGGCCGTGCCCTCGACGCGGGCGCCGCAGGCGTCATCGTGCCTCTCATCGACACCGCCGAGGACGCCGCGGCCGCTGTCTCCGCGACCCGCTATCCACCGAAAGGGCGCCGCTCGTACGGCCCGATGCGCTCCGCGCTCCGCATCGGACCACGCCCCGCGGACAGCGACGCCACCGTGCTGGTCCTCGCCATGATCGAGACGGCACAGGGGCTGGCGAACGTCGAGGCGATCTGCGCCACCCCCGACCTGGACGGCGTCTACGTCGGCCCGTCCGATCTGTGCCTGGCCCTGGGCGGCGCCTTCCCCGGCGACCCCGCGATCGCCTCCCAGTTCGAGGACGCGCTGGTCACGGTGCGTGAAGCCGCCAGGTCCGCCGGCATCGCCGCCGGCATTCACACCCCCGACGGCGGGACGGCCGCCAAGCGCCTGGCCGAGGGATACACCTTCGCCACCATCGCCTGCGACCTCGTCCACCTCGAACAGGCCGCGAGGTCCCACCTGACCGACGCCCGAGCCCAGTCTCGCCAAGGAGAACAGTGAGCCAGTCCCCGACCTCCGTCCCCGATCACCTGCCCATGGACGGCCTGATCCGGGTTCGCGACGACGATCCGGACCGCCATGACGCGTACCTGATCGCGCCCGCCGTGCAGAACCACGCGGCCAACCTCATGTCGCTGCACGACGGTGATCTGGGCTGCGTGTGGTTCGGCGGCACGCAGGAAGGCGTCTCGGACATCTCCATCTGGTTCTCCCGGCTGCGGAAGGGCGCGGACACCTGGTCCACGCCCACGCGGCTGTCCGACGACATGACGCGTTCCGAGCAGAACCCGGTCCTGTTCCCCACGCCCGCCGGAGAGCTGTGGCTGCTGTACACCGCCCAGCACGCCGGCAACCAGGACACCGCCGAAGTCCGCCGTCGCATCTCCCGAGACGACGGTCAGACCTGGGGACCTGTGCACACCCTCTTCCCCGCCACGAGCCGCGGCGGCGTCTTCGTCCGGCAGCCCGTGCTCGTGCTGCCCTCCGGCCGATGGCTCCTGCCCGTCTTCAACTGCGTCACCACGCCGGGCAGGCGCTGGGTCGGCGACCGTGACACCAGCTCCCTCATGATCTCCGACGACGAGGGACGAACCTGGCGCGAACAGCTCGTCCCCGACAGCACCGGCTGCGTCCACATGAACGTCCACCTCCTGGCCGACGGCACGCTGCTCGCGCTGTTCCGCAGCCGCTGGGCGGATTCGATCCACGCCAGCCGGTCGGAGGACGAGGGCGTGACCTGGAGCGCTCCCGCCGCCACCGAACTGCCCAACAACAACTCCTCCATCCAGTACGTCCCACTGCGTGACGGCCGGCTCGCGCTGGTGTTCAACGCCAGCAGCGCGGCCGACGCCACCGAACGGAGAGTCTCCCTGTACGACGAGGTCGACGACGACGGCCTGGCCGAGACCCCGGCGAGTCCGGCGACCCCGGCGAGTCCGGCACCCGCCGGGAGCGATGAGCGGACCGCGTTCTGGGGCGCCCCGCGCGCGCCCATGACGCTCGCGCTGTCCGACGACGGTGGGCGCACGTGGCCGATCCGCCGCGATCTGGAGGTGGGCGACGGCTACTGCCTGACCAACAACTCCCGCGAGGGTCTCAACCGGGAGTACTCCTACCCGTCCATCCAGGAAAGCGCCGACGGCGACCTGCACATCGCCTTCACCTACCACCGCCGCGTCATCAAGTACGTACGGGTGCGACCCGAGTGGGCCGCCCGCGCCGCGGGCGTCTGACGTGTCGACGGACACCACGCCAGACCGCCACAACGGACAGACCGCGGAGCAGCCGCAGCACGCGGTGGTGACCGGGGCCAGCTCCGGCATCGGCCAGGCCATCGCCGCACGCCTGCTCCTCGAGGGCTGGCACGTCACCGGGATGAGCCGTACCCGCCCTCCGGAGCACCGCCAGGACAGCCCGGCCTACGCGTGGATCCAGGCCGACCTGACCGACCTCGACCGGTTGGCCGACGCGTCGGCCGCGGTGGGCACCGTCGACGCCGTCGTGCACGCGGCGGGCCTGCAACGCTCCGCACCGCTCGGACGCCTCTCGGCACAGGACGGCGCCCTCATGTGGCGCGTCCACGTCGAGGCCGCGACCGTTCTGGTGAACACCCTCGCCGGCGCGATCCGCCCAGGTGGCCGCGTCGTGCTGATCGGAAGCCGCACGATGGCGGGCGCGGTGGGCAAGAGCCAGTACGCGGCGACCAAGGCCGCGCTCGTGGGCCTGTCCCGTTCCTGGGCCATGGAACTGGCCCCGCGTGGCATCACCGTCAACGTGGTCGCCCCCGGCCCGACGGACACCCCCATGCTGCGGGATCCCGGACGTGCCGCCACGCCGCCACGGGTTCCGCCGCTGGGCCGGTTCATCAGACCCGAGGAGGTCGCGGGACTGACGGCCTTCCTCCTCGGCCCGGAAGGAGGCGCGGTCACCGGCCAGCACCTGGTGATGTGCGGCGGCGCGTCCCTGTGAGCCGGCGGCTCCGTCTCCTGGGCTGGCCGCTCCGTCTCCTGGGCTGGCGGCTCCGTCTCCTCGTCTAGCGGACCTCCACCTCCGTGATGCGGGTGTAGTCGTTGCCGCCGTTCGAGGCCAGGGCGACGATCCGGACCGCGTCCGCCGTCACAGCGGCGAAGTCCGAGCGGACGCTGCCCGCGGTGTTGCCGCGGACCTGCGCGACCGTCTGCCACTGGCCGTTCAGCCCCGCCTGGACGTCCCAGTCGCGCAGCCCGACGCTCGAGGACGGGTAGCGCTCGGTGTTCAGGGTGTAGAGGTCGACGCGGGAGATCTGCTTGGCGCCGCCCAGCGCGATCGACACCGTGTCCGGCCAGGCCCTGGCCGTGGCGTCGTTCCAGCCGTTGCCCCCGGCCCAGCCGTTCGAGCCGGCGTCGCCGTCGGCGACGCTGCACGGCGGGTAGTTCGCGTTGGTGTGCTGGGACGAGGCGGTGACGGGGCGGCGCAGGGCGAAATTGCCGCCGTTGTCGAGCTGGTCCAGGGTGACGACCTGGACGGGGACCGACAGGGTGCGGTCCGGCGTCTTCAGGCGCAGCGCGTACTCGCCCTGCGGCGTGGTGGGCGGCACGGCGATCAGCAGCTTCGCGCCGAGCTCGTAGCCGGGCGGCAGGTAGCTGGTCAGCATCGAGCGGGAGGCGGACAGCGGCGCTGTCACCTCGACGGACATGGTCGCGTACGACGGCTTCCTGGCGTCGCTGCGCATGCCGATCTCGAGCTTGGCCGGGCAGGCCGGGTCCACGCCGAGCGGGGCCACGACCCGGTCGGCGCCCGCGATGGGGGTCAGCCTGCCGGTGCCCTTGGAGGCGCCCGATTTGACGGTGAGCGACGGGTTCGACGGGGGCTCGGAGGGATCCTGGGCGTGGGCGGCGGCCGGGGCGGTCACGACGACGGCGGTGGCGGCCAGCGCGGCGGTGAGGAGTCGCATGATCGGTCCTTCCTGTCAGAGCGCGTGCAGGCCGGGCACGCCGTCGAGGGTCACGAGGCTGGCCCTGGTGGAGACCGGCGCGCCGGGCCGGTCCACGTACGGCACCACCTTGAAGTCCGCCCGCCACTGGCTCCTGGTGACCTCGCAGGAGACGTAGCCGCGCTGGTAGCTGGAGAAGCGGAGATGCGGGTTGACAGCATCGGTGCCGCCGGCCGGCAGGCCGGTGTTCGGGTTGCCGTTGCCGCCGCTGCTGACGGAGGTCCCGACGAACTCCACGCCGACAGTCCGCGAGGAGGGGTCGTCGAAGTTCGTCTTGAGCTCCCCGGCCAGGTTGTAGTGGATGTCGCCGGTCAGCACGACGGGGTTGCTGACCTGCCGCTCCACCATGCCGTTCAGCACGCGGTCCTTGGCGGCCTTGTAGCCGTCCCAGAGATCCATGCTGAGCTTCTGCGCGGGCCCGGCGTCGTAGTCGAGCTGGATCATGGCGATCTGCTGGGCCAGCACGTTCCACTTGGCGCGGGACTCGCCCAGGCCGTCGAGCAGCCACTTCTCCTGCTCGGCCCCGAGCATCTGGCGGGCCGGGTCGAGCCGTTCGGCGCAGTCGATCTGCTGCCCGTCGCCGCAGACCTGGTCGTCGCGGTATTGGCGGGTGTCCAGCACGTTGAACTCGGCCAGGTCGCCGAAGGAGAACCTGCGGTAGATCCGGGCGTCGGGCCCCTGCACGGCGGGCACCCTGATGGGCATGTTCTCCCAGTACGCGCGGAAGGCGTTGGCGCGGATCACCAGGTAGTCCTGCTCGGACACCTCGCCGCCGGGGCCGAAGCGGCCCGCCCAGTTGTCGAGCACCTCGTGGTCGTCCCAGGTGACGATCCACGGCGCCGCCTGGTGCGCGGCCTGCAGGTCGGGGTCGCTCTTGTAGAGGCCGTACTGGACGCGGTAGCGGTCGAGCGTGTCGCACTGCACCCGGAACTGCTCGGGCACCGGCGTGTTGCGGTTCCCGCCCGAGGGCACGATGCCGTACTCGTAGATGTAGTCCCCGAGGTGGAAGACGACGTCGGGACGCTCCTCGGCGAGGTGGCGGTAGGCGGAGTAGTAGCCGTCCTGCCACGACGCGCACGAGGCGAAGGCCAGATGCAGCGACTCGGGGCTGCTGCGCGGCGCGGGCGCCGTCCTGGTCCTGCCGACCGGGCTGAGCTCGCCGCCGGTGCGGAAGCGGTAGAAGTAGTCGCGGCCGGGGCGCAGCCCCTTCGCGTCCACGTGGACCGAGTGGCCGTACTCGGGGGTGGCCCACGTGGAGCCGTATCCAGCGCGCCGGGTGAACGCCTCGTCCTCGGCGATCTCCCACTCGACCTTGATCTTGTTGTACGGCAGCCCGCCCAGCGGTTCGAGCGGCCTGACCGCCAGCCGGGTCCAGAGGATCACCCGGTCGGGCAGCGGATCGCCGGAGGCGACGCCGAGCTGGAAGGGGTAGTCGCCGCTCACCGTGGCGGCCGCGGTCCACGGGTCGGCGAGGTCGGTGCTGAACGCCAGGGCTAATGCGCTCAGACCGAGGAACGAACGGCGCGTGTGCATGCTGCTTCCTCAGATGGGGGGCGAAAGCCCTCACTTTGTAGCAAGCAGGCAAGCTTGTAACAAGAGTGAAGTTAAAAATCACACACAAACGTGTTACAACTGGGCGACCTCGACCCGCCGGTGCCGGTCGCGCAGGCGCTGCAGCATCTCGGCGGGGGCGTTGGCGTCGACCACGATGACGTCGAAGTCGTCGAGCGGCGCGACCCGGTGGAGCGCCACCCTGGCCAGCTTCGAGCCGTCCACGGCCAGGATCCGGCGGGTGCCCGAGCCCAGCATCGCCCGCTTGACCAGCACGATCTCCTGCTCCTGGTGGAAGGCGTACTGGTCGGAGACCGCGGAGGTGGAGACCACGACCACGTCCGTGCTGACCGCCTCGACCGCGTCCACGCAGCCCAGCCCGAGGAAAGAGTCGTGTGTGGCATGGTACTCACCGCCGAGCGCGATGAGCCGGATGTCGGGGGCGGCCGCGAGTAGCCTGATCGCCTCGAGGAAGTTCGTCAGCACGGTCAGCGGCGCGAGCTCGCCCAGGTGGCGGGCCACGGCCAGGGCCGTGGTGGAGTCGTCGAGCATCACGGAGCTGCCCGGCTCGATGAGCCCGGCCACCACCCTGGCGATCGCGTCCTTCTCCGCGGTGTGCGCCGTGAGCCGGTAGGCGATGTTGCTCTCCCAGACGTTGGAGGCCTGGGCGGTGGCGCCGCCGCGGACCTTGCGCACCATGCCCTGGCGCTCCAGTTCGTCGAGGTCGCGGTGTACGGTCATCACGCTCACGTCGAAGCTCTCCGCGAGCTCCGTCACCGTGGCCGAGCCACGCCGTACGATGTGCTCGGCCATGTCCCGCCACCGAGCGGACTTGCCGGAGGTGTGCTGCCGCGAATTCACCCTGAGCCCTCACCCTTGCCTGGACGGTTGCGGATCCTACTCTTGACACTCTTCTCGGGCGACTCGTACTCTCCCGACATCCCTCATTTTTAACAAAATCGGCTGTTAACTTAACAGGCCCGTCATTAAAACGTTCGTATCGGCCCCCCCCAGCGCCGGGCGAGGAGACATGACATGACCGATCTGCGTGATGCCCGACTGAGCCGGGTCCAGTTCTTCCGCATGATGGGTGGCCTCGCCGTGGCCGCGGCCGCCACCGCCTGCTCGACCAAGCCCGAGACCACGGCCACCACGGGCGGCGGGACCGCCGCCGCCGGGGTCGACCTGAAGTTCCTCGGCGTGGCCGACCAGAAGGCGCCGATGGACGCGCTGCTGGCCGCCTACCAGAAGGTGAAGCCGGAGGTGCGGCTCACCGCCTCCTTCGCCCCCACCGACCAGGTGCAGACCTCGGTCCGCACCCAGCTCGGCGCGGGTAACGCCCCCGACCTGCACGTGGTCTACCCGGGCAACGGCAGCGCCATGTCCATGACCCAGATCGCCAAGGCCGGGCTGCTGGCCGACCTGTCCGCCCAGCCGTGGACGCAGACGATCCCCGCCGGGTTCAAGCCCGCCTTCCAGCTCGACGGCAAGACCTACATCTACTCCGCCGGCTCGTCGGTCATCGGCGCCGTCTACAACAAGAAGGCGTTCGAGAAGGCCGGCGTGGAAGCGCCGCCCACCACGTGGACGGAGTTCCTCGCGGTCTGCGACAAGCTGAAGAAGGCCGGCATCACGCCGATCGCGCTGGGCGCGCAGACGCCGTGGGTCACCCAGCTCATCACGTACGCGCTGGTGCCCTCCACCGTCTACGCCAAGGACCCGACGTTCGACGACAAGCAGCTCGCCGGGCAGACCTCCTTCGCCCAGTCGGGCTGGCGCCAGGCCATGGAGATGTACCTGGAGCTGCAGAAGCGCGGCTTCTTCAACGACAAGCCGAACGGCACCACGTTCGAGCAGCAGATCTCCATGGTGGCCACCGGCAAGGCCGGCATGGCGATCCAGGTGTCGGCCGTGCTGCCCGACTTCCGCAAGGCGGCCTCCTCGCCCGACGACCTGTCGATGTTCCCCGTGCCGGGCGCGGACGACGCCAACCAGGTGTGGATCCCCGCCGGCGTGGTCGTCGGCCTCGGCGCCAGCGCCAAGGGCCAGCACGTCGAGGAGGCCAAGGCGTTCATCGACTTCCTCGGCAAGCAGGAGAGCATCAACGCCTGGGCCAAGGCCATCGCCGCCATCCCGCTCACCCAGGACTCCTCCTCGACCATCGACCCGGCCGTCCAGTCGTTCCTGCCGTTCACCAAGGACCGGGCGGTGCCGTTCATGGACCAGCGCTGGCCCAACGCCGAGGTGCAGCCGGTGCACTTCGCGGTGATCCAGGAGCTGCTGGCCGGCAAGTCGACCATCGACGAGGCACTGAAGAAGATGGACGAGGCGTACAAGAAGTGACTTCCCTGACTGTCCAGCGGCGTTCGGCCGTCTCTCGGCGCAGGCGGCGCTTCAGCGCCAACTCGCCGTCCTGGCTGTTCGCCGCGCCCGCCCTCGTCGTCTACGCGCTGGTCGTGCTCTACCCGGCCGCGGCCGGCGTGGTGTACGCCTTCACGGACTGGAGCGGCATCGGCCAGGACATGTCCTTCGTCGGCCTGGCCAACTTCGGTGCGCTCCTGGGCGACGAGCAGGCCATGGGCTCGATCGGCAACACGCTGCTGCTCACCGTGGCCATCGTGGCCGTCCAGAACGGGGTCGGCCTGCTGCTGGCCCTGGGCGTCAACGCCAAGCTGAAGAGCCGGGCGCTGCTGCGGGTGATCTTCTTCGCGCCCGTGGTCGTCAGCCCGGTCATGGTGGCCTTCCTGTGGAAGTACGTCTACAACCCCGACCCGTCGGCGGGCCTGAACGGGCTGCTCGGCCTGAGCGTGGACTGGCTGGGCGACCCGTCGGTGGCGCTGTGGTCGATCGCCGGCATGGTCGTGTGGCAGTACGCCGGATACTCCATGGTCATCTTCCTGGCCGGGCTCGAAGGCGTGCCGAAGGAGCTGCACGAGGCGGCCATGATCGACGGGGCGGGCACCTTCCAGCGCTTCCGCTACGTCACCTGGCCGCTGCTGGCCCCCGCCGTGACGATCAACCTCATGCTCTCCACGATCGGCGGGCTGAAGCTCTTCGACCAGATCTTCGCCGCCACCAACGGCGGCCCCGGCTACGCCACGGAGACCCTGTCCACGGTGCTCTACAAGCAGGCGTTCGTGTTCGGCAAGTTCGGCTACAGCACCGCGATCGCGCTGGTGCTCGCCCTGTTCGTGGCGGCCGTCTCCCTCGTCCAGGTCTACTACCTGCGCAACCGGGAGGTGTCCGCATGAGAAGGACGTTCCTGCTGGAGATCGTGATGATCGCGGTGGCGGTGGCGTTCCTGTTCCCCGTCTACACGCTGATCTCGCTGTCGCTGAAGGACCCGGCGCAGATCTCCCAGACGCCGCTGGCGCTGCCCGACCCGCCCACGCTGGACAACTTCGGCAAGGCGTGGTCGGCCGCCGCGCTCGGCCCGTCGCTGGTCAACAGCACGGTGATCACCGTGGCCAGCCTGGTCCTGCTGATCGCGCTCGGCTCGTTCGCCTCCTACTTCCTGGCCCGCGTGCACAGCAGGCTCGGCTACGGCCTGTACATCCTCTTCCTGCTGGGCATCGTGCTGCCGTTCCAGCTCGGGATGATCCCGCTCTACGAGCTGGTGACCGATCTGGGGCTGATCGGCACACACGCCGGGATGATCCTCTTCTACACCGGCATCCAGCTGCCCTTCACGGTCTTCCTCTACACCGGCTTCATCCGCGCGCTGCCCCGCGAGTACGCCAGCGCCGCCCAGATCGACGGCGCCTCCCACCTGACGGCGTTCACCCGGGTGGTCTTCCCGCTGCTACGGCCCATCACCGGCACCGTGCTGATCCTCAACGCCGTCTTCATCTGGAACGACTTCTTCACCCCGCTGCTCTACCTGGGCGGCTCCGGGTTCGAGACGGTCCCGGTCAGCGTCTTCGCCTTCGTCGGCCAGTACGTCTCCGACCACGGCCTGGTCTTCGCCGGGCTCGTCCTCGGGGCGCTGCCGATCGTGCTGGTCTTCCTGGTGCTGCAGCGCTACGTCATCAAGGGCTTCTCCAGCGGGCTCAAGGGATGACCGTCTTCGACGTGCTCCGAGAGCCGCCACGGGAGTTCTCCCCGGCGGCCATCTGGTGGTGGAGCGGCGAGCCGCTGCGCCGCGACCGGCTGCGCTGGCAGATGGAGCGGCTCGTCGCCGGGGGAGTGCGCAACCTCGTCATCCTCAACCTGGCGCCGTCGGGGCCGCTGTTCGGCTCCGACGCCGACGACCCGCCGTTCCTGTCCGAGGCGTGGTGGGAGCTGCTGGACGGCGTCTGCGCCGACGCCTGCGAGCTGGGCGCGTACCTGTGGTTCTACGACCAGCTCGGCTTCTCCGGCGCCGACCTGCAGGCCCGTCTCGTCCAGGAACGCCCGGAGTTCGCCGGGCAGTGGCTGGCACCCGACGGGACGGTCTCGACGCGCGGCTTCGACTACCTGTCCCGCGAGGCGTGCGCGGTGCTGCTCGACCGGGTGCACGGCGAGTTCGAGCGGCGGGTGGGCCACTGGTTCGGCACGGTGATCGCCGGGTCGTTCCAGGACGAGCTGCCGACCGTGCCCACCTGGTCGGCGACGTTCGCCGAGGAGTACGCGGCCCGGCGCGGCCGGCCCTTCACCCTCGACGCGCCCGACTGGCACGCCTACCAGCAGACCCGGGCCGAGCTGGCCGAGGAGGCGTTCTTCCGGCCGCTGGCCGCCTGGCACGAGCGCCACGGCCTGCTGAACGGCTGCGACCAGCAGGATCCGGCCCGCGCCGGGCATCCCGTGGACGGGGTCCGGCTCTACGCCGACTACGCGCGTACCCATCGCTGGTTCGGCGCGCCCGGCTCCGACCACCACGGCGACGCGCGCCTGCACTCCTCGCTCGCCCACCTGTACGGCCGGCCGCGCACCTGGATCGAGGCGTTCCACTCCAGCGGCTGGGGCGGCACCCTGGAGGAGACCTTCGACTGGCTGCTGCCCTGGTTGCGCGCCGGTGCCAACCTTTACAACCCGCACGCCGTCTACTACACGACCCGGCGCGGCTGGTGGGAGTGGGCGCCGCCGTCCACCGACTGGCGCCAACCCTACTGGCGGCACCACCGGGTCTTCGCGGACGCGGTGACCCGCCTGTGCGCGGCCCTGTCCCTGGGCCGCCACGCCTGCGACGTCGCGGTGCTCCTGCCCACCGCGACGTCGCAGGCCGGAACCGGGCTGGACGGCGTCGGCGCGCAGGCCGCGCGGGCGCAGGAGGTCTACCGGGAGCTCGTGGGCGACATGGCCTGGTTCGCGACCGTGCCGGGGGCGCTCGACCGGCTCGGCCTCGACGCCGACGTGATCGACGAGGACTCGGTGCGGCGCGCGGACGTGCGCGACGGGCGGCTGGCCGTCTCCACCGAGGCGTACCGGGCCGTCGTGCTGCCCGCCGTGACCGTGCTCGACGAGGACGTGGCCGCGCGGCTGAAGGAGTTCGCCACCGGCGGCGGGCTGCTGGTCGCGGTGGGGACGGTCCCCGACGGGCTCCCGGCCGTGTCCGTGGAGAGCGCCGACGGGATCGGGGCGGCGCTGGCCGGGCTCGAACGGCGGGTCGAGGCGCCGGTGCCGCCGCTGGTACGCGAGATCGGCGAGACCACGCTGGTGTTCCTGACCGCCGCGTTCCCCATGGCCAGCAGGATCGGCGTGGGGCGGCCCGAGGAGCGCGGCGTCGAGCTGGGCTGGCTGGACGCCGCCATCGACTTCGACCCGTCCCGGTACGCCCGCGAGATGCGGGTGAAGGTGCGCGGCGTCTGCGGGACGCCGCTGCTGGCGAGCCCGTTCGGCGGGGAGCCCCGGGCGCTGCCGTGCACCACGGACGGGGACGCGCTGGAGGTCGTCGTGCCTTTCGACGACGGGCCCGCCGCGCTGCTGATCTTCGACGGGACCTCCCACGCCCCGGAACCGCGCCCGAGCTTCCCGCATGAGGTGGAGCTGGGCGAGGAGTGGGACGTCGAGCTCGTGCCGACGCTGGACGACACCTGGTCGGACTTCGGCAGCCGCGCCGTCGTCGAACGCTGGACGCTGCGCACGCCGGACGGCGAGCCGGTGCACGTCACGTTCGAGCCACGGGGCGAGCAGCGGGTCGGGACCGGGCCGTGGACGCCGTCGGTGTGGTCGCCGTCGCGCGGGCTGCGCAAGGACCCGATCCACCGGGAGACCCTCGGCCCCAAGGGGCACGTGCCCGTGGAGTTCCTGGCGTTCGGGACGGTCGGGGCGGGGGAGGAGGCCCGCTTCCGCAGCCTGCTCACCGTGTCCGCCGACCTGCCCGAGGGCGGCCGGCTGGCGATCGGGGCGGGCGCGGCCAAGACCGCCTGGCTGGACGGCGAGGAGGTGCCGCTGGACGACTCCGGATACGCGGCGGTCTCGCGCGCGCCGCTCGCGCCCGGCACCTATCTCCTGGAGCTGCGGTTCGTCCCCGACGAGGAGCTCGACCTGCGGGCGTACGCCTGCCTGGTCGCCGACCCCCGCGACGCGGTCCTGCCCGAGTGGATCGGCGGGGCCATGGAGACCACCGTGCACGTCGGCGCACCGCCGTACGAGCTGCTGCAGGTGGCCTCGACCGCGTACTGCCGGGTGCTGGTGAACGGGGCGGAAGCGGGCCGGCAGGGCGGGTTCGACCCGTACGAGGAGGCGGACATCCCCCGGGTGCGCCGCTACGACGTGTCCGGCCTGCTCCGGCCGGGCGGCAACACGATCAGCGTGGAGTCGGACGGCTGGGTGCTGGTGGACGGGCTCGCGGTCTCCGGTCCCGGCTGGCCGTCGCGGCCCCGCGTACGGCGGCGCCAGCAGGGCGACCCCGCCGCGCTCCACCTGCGGCCCCGGCCGCATCCGCTGCCCGAGGCGGGCTGGCTCGACGGGCGCGCGAGCGCGCTGCCCGCCGGGTTCGCGGTCCCGGGCGGGCAGGTCCCGGGCGGGCACCCCGGCCCCGGCCGTCTCCTGCTGGACCCGCCGCCCGGCGTGACCGGCATCGAGGTGGACGCGACGGGTCCCGTACGGATCCGCGGAACGGAGCTGGAGGTCACCGGGTCGCTCACCGGCCCGGTCCGCTTCACCTGCGGACCCGGCCGGATGCGGCTCGGCGACTGGGAGGAACGCGGCCTGTCCGGCTACAGCGGCGGCGTCCGCTACCGCACCACGATCACCGCCGCCGCCGGGCCCGGCGCGCTCGACCTCGGCAGGGTGCGCGGCACGGCCGAGGTCACCGTCAACGGCCGGCCCTGCGGGATCCGGGTGTGCTCCCCCTACACCTTCGACGTCGGGCTGGACGAGGGCGAGAACACGATCGAGATCCTCGTCCTCGGCACCCTGGGCCCGTTCATGGACGAGGTCAGCCCCACCCACTTCGTCTTCCCCGGCCAGCGCAGCACCGGCCTGTTCGGCCCCGTCCGCCTGCGCACGGACTGACAGCCTTCTGCCAGCCTTTTGCCAGGACGGCCGGGGACCGTGAGGTCATGGACATCCGACTCGGAGTGGTACGAGGCCTCCAGTACGGCCTCGTCGACAAGCCCGACACGTTCGCCCCGCAGGCCAGGGAGCTGGGGGCGGGGCTGGTGCGTGTGTTCTTCTACTGGTCGCAGCTCGAACCCGAGCCCGGCCGCCACGACTGGTCGGCGGTGGACGCCGTGCTCGACCAGTTCGACGACGACACCGAGCTCTGGTTCACGCTCGGCGCGGCCTCGCCGTGGGGCTCGACCCGCTCCACCGACCTGCTGCCCGCCTCGCCGCCGCTCGACCCGGCCGCCTACGCGGCCACGCTGCGCGCCCTCGTGACGCACTGCCGGGGCCGCGTGCGCTACTGGCAGTGCGAGAACGAGCCCTGCATCCCCCTGTTCTGGGCCGGCACGGCCGCCGACTACGTGGCCCACCTCGCCACCTTCCACCAGGCGGTCAAGAGCGCCGACCCGGACGCCGCCGTGGTGCTGGGCGGCTGCCCGCCCGGCGTCTTCTCCGCCTCGGACGAGCCCGACGACGAACGGGACTTCTTCCTCCAGGTCATCGAGGAGGGCCGGGACGCCTACGACGTCTTCGACGTCCACCTGTACGGGGACCCGTACCTGATCCCCCGCGCGATCGAGGACGTGCGCGCGGCCGTGGGGGACAAACCGATCGTGGCCGGCGAGTACAACGGGCCGCTGCCGACGCAGTACCCCGAGGTGTTCGAGCACCTGGCGGAGGTGATCGAGGCCGGGGGCATGCAGCCGTGGTACCGCCTGACCGTCGAGGACCTCCACGAGGGGCGGCTCACCACCGAACCGGTGCGCGCCGCCATGAAACGGCTCTACGACCGGATGGCGGAGCTGCCGCCCACGCTCCAGATGTTCATGACCGGCTGCCCGCCGGAGCTCGAGGCCGAGCGGCACCGGATCAACGCCGACGACATCCTCATCAGGAACATGCTGGCCCTGTCGAGCGGCCTCCGGCTGACCGTCTGCTGGCAGCTCAGCCCCGACATGCCGGCGCCGCCCGATCCGTACAACCTCCTCCAGCTGATGTTCTCCAAATTCCAGCTCATGGCCTTCGAGGGCGGCACCATGTCCGTGCGGCATCCCGGCGCGGACGCGTTCGCCGAGCTGTCGTCGCGGCTGGCGGGCGCGACGGACGTGCGCCGCGTGGAGGTGCCGGGGCGCCCGGACGCCCACGTCTTCGAGCTGGTCGGCACGGGGGTGGAGGTGGCCTGGCTGCGCCCCTCGTCCCCCGAGCCGCCGGCTCTGGTCCGGAACGGCACGGTGCTGGACGCTCGGCCTCAGTTCACGTACGCCCACAGGTCGTAGGTGGGATATTGCGGGTTCTGCGGCTGGGTGGTGCTGCACCACCAGGTGCTCCACCGGCCGTTCTGCTGGCCGGACTGGCCGAAGGAGATGCAGATGTCGTAGGGCAGACTGGAGTAGACCTTCTGCAGGGTCAGGTCCGCGTGCGCGGGTGCGGCCACGGCCACGGCGGGCACCAGGGCGGTGGCGGCGAGCAGTGACAGGGCGGCGAGTCGGTGACGCACCAGGTCTCCCATCTCGAAGAGGGCGGATCACCGTAAATTGCACGACGCGGTGATCCGCCGCCGCAACGGCGCCGCCCTCGCCCTTCCGGCGACCAGCGCGAACGCCCGTCGCCGCGGTGAAATTTTCAGCGGGCGTCCGGCTGCCTCGCACCCGGCGCGCGACCCGAAGCGGCTCAGCGGGCGAACAGGTAGTTGCGCCGGTGCGTGCTCACCCGGTCCACCCGGTTCCAGCGGCCCCGGTGCCAGACGTGCATCCGGTACCCGCGCGCGATCAGTGAGCCCGCCACCTCGGCGGCGTCCCTGCCGTACCTGCCGAGGTGGCGGTCCTCGATCTCCAGCAGCAGCGCGGGCCGGTGCTGCTCGATGGTCCATTCCGCGCCCCTCAGCACCTCCGTCTCGCACCCCTCGACGTCCATCTTGACGAAGTCGACGCGGGGGATCTCCCGCAGCTCGCACACGCGGTCCACGGTGTACACGGGGACCTCGAGCGTCCTGGTGGCGGCGAAGGGGCCGGGATGCTTCAACCCCTCCTCCAGGTGCGCCCAGCCGTGGACGGGCAGGCCGAACCGGTACGGCAGCCGCAGCCGCCGGTATCCGGTGGACGAGCTCAGCGCGGCGTTGGTCACCCGCACGTTGCGCGCCCCGCTCGCCCGCCGCCCGGCCTCCAGGATCCGGTACGGCACCGGCAGCGGCTCGAAGCTGTGCACCTGCCCGGCCGGCCCGGCGAGCCTGGCCAGCGGGTAGGTGTACATCCCGTAGGCAGCCCCGATGTCGAAGCAGACCGCGCCCGGCCGGACGAACTCGGCCAGGCCCCGCAGTTCCGGCTCGCTGAGCGACACCGCCGCCCCCGCCCGCAGCATCGCGGCCACGGCTTCCACTCTCCTCATGCCGGTGACGGTAGAGACGGGGTGGGGAGCGGCGGATCCCTCTCAGGAGCGCAGTCGCGAGCCGCGGCGTGCCGCTGGAGAGGGATTGCCGGGTACGACCAGACCGCTCTCGTAGGCGAGCATCACCGCCTGCGCCCGATCGCGCAGGCCCAGTTTGGTGAAGATCCGGCCGACGTGTGACTTCACGGTCTCCTCCGCGATCGTCAGCTCTCCGGCGATCTCGGCGTTGGCCAGCCCGGCCGCCACCAGCCTGAGCACGTCCAGCTCGCGCGGGGTCAGCGCGTTCAGCCGCAGCGCCTCCCGCTCGTCGATGGGCTGCCGGGTCGCGAACTCCTCGATGAGCCTGCGGGTGACGGAGGGCGCGAGCAGCGCCTCGCCGGCGGCGATCACGCGTACGGCGGTGATGAGGTCGGCCGGCGGCGCGTCCTTGAGCAGGAAGCCGCTGGCCCCGCCACGCAGCGCGGCGTAGACGTAGTCGTCGATATCGAAGGTGGTGAGGATGAGCACCTTCGAGCCGCCCGCTCCGGTGATGCGCCGGGTGGCCTCCAGACCGTCGAGGTGGGGCATGCGCACGTCCATGAGCACGACGTCCGGTCGCAGGTCGCGCGCCGCCGTCACCGCCTCCAGGCCGTCCCCGGCCTCTCCCACCACCTGCAGGTCGGGTTGCGCGGAGATCAGGGCCGCGAACCCGGCCCTGATCATCGCCTGGTCGTCGGCGACCAGTACCGTGATCATCCAGCGCCTCCTTCGGCGACGTCGCGGAACGTTCGTCCTCGCCCTGCGGCGACCTCGTGGTTCACCCGGCCGCCCGCCGCGGCAGCCGCGCCCGTACGGTGAAGCCGCCCGCGTCCGTCGCCGCCGCCGTGAGGTCGCCGCCGAGCACCGCCACGCGCTCGCGCATCCCGATCAACCCGAGTCGCGAGCCCGGCTGCGTCGTGCCGGACACATGCCGAGGAGGCTCGTTGTCCACGGCGAGCGACACCGCGTCCATCTCGGCACGGACCGACACGGTGGTACTGGCTCCGGGCGCGTGCCGGACGACGTTGCTCAGCGCCTCCTGGACGATCCGGTAGACGGTGACGGACTCCACGGGAGAGAGTGACGGGGCGGAGCCGGAGACGGTGAGCTGGACGGGCACGCCCGCCCGGCGCACCGATTCGGCCAGTACGCCGAGATCCTCCAGCCCGGGCTGCGGCGCGGTCCCCGGTCCGTCGTCGGAGCCCCGCAGCGCGCCGAGCAGGTGCCGCATGTCGCGCAGGGACTCGCGGGCGGCCGCGTTGATGGCCGTGAACTCCGCTGCGACCTCCTCGCTCACTCCTCCGGCGATCCGGTAGGGCGCGCTGGCGGCCTGTACGGCGATCACCGACATGTGGTGGGCCACCACGTCGTGCAGTTCCCTGGCGATCCGCGCCCGTTCCTCGAGGATCCGGCGCCGCCCGAGCTCGTCGGCGACGCGTAAGGTGGCCAGCCGCCTCATGCGCCTCGCCTGGCCGAGGACCACGGCCAGCAGCAGGGCCAGTGTCCAGGCCAGCAGCCCTCTGGACATGCGGTCCGGCCCCATGTCCTGCGGCACGCTCATGGCGACCCCGGCCGCGAGCGTGACGGCGACGGCGATGATCGTCACGCGCCGGGCCGATGACAGCGCCAGCACGTACATGACGGGGAGCTGGGCCAGCGTCTGGTTGAGCAGCCACGGCTGCGGCACGATCGAGCTGTGCAGCGCCAGCCCGAGGCCGGTGATCAGAGGCATGGCCACCACCATGGCCGACCAGGCGGGCAGCGGCCGGTGCCACGCCATGAGCACGGGTCCGGCGAGCAGGACCGCGGCCGGGACGGAGAGCACCCCGAACCCGGCGCTCACGGCGTAGAACAGCAGGTTGAAGATCAGGACCGCCGCGGCCAGCACGGCGAACGTCAGGCGGCGGAGCATCGGCCGGCCTGTACCCGGCGCCGGAGGCACTCGGACGTACCACGCCTCCCGCAGCACCCCCATGAATCCCACCTTATGGGGTGCCCGCCTTCCGCCGATCGCCGGCGGCGCTCAGAACTCCACGCCGCCGGCGATCGGCGGGTTGAGCCGGGCGAAACCCTCCTGACGCCGGTACGGGAAGTAGGGGTACGCCGCCGTGGTCGCGCTCGCCGCGTCCAGCCGGGCCACCTGGTCCGGCGTCAGCTCCCAGCCGATCGCCCCCAGGTTCTCCTGGAGTTGCGACTCGTCGCGGGCGCCGACGATGACCGAGGAGACGGTCGGGCGCCGGAGCAGCCAGTTCAGGGCGACCTGGGGGACCGACCTGCCGGTCTCCGCGGCGATCTCGTCCAGGGCGTCCACCACCGCGTACAGCAGCCCGTCGGCCACCGGCGGCCCGAAGGCGGCGGTCCTGTGCAGGCGGCTGCCCTCGGGAAGAGGCTGACCGCGGCGGACGCGGCCGGTGAGGCGGCCCCAGCCGAGCGGGCTCCACACCACCGCGCCGACGCCCTGGTCGCGGCCGAGCGGCATCAGCTCCCACTCGTAGTCGCGCCCGACCAGGGAGTAGTAGACCTGGTGCGCCACGTAGCGCGGGTAGCCGTACCGCTCGGCGGTCGCCAGCGACTTCATGAGCTGCCAGCCGGAGAAGTTCGAGACGCCCACGTAGCGCAGCTTGCCTGCCCTGACCAGGTCGTCGAGCGTGGACAGCACCTCCTCCACCGGGGTCGCCGCGTCGAAGGCGTGCAGCTGGAACAGGTCGATGTGGCCGGTGCCGAGGCGGCGCAGCGCGTCGTCGACCGCCTTGATCAGGCGGTGCCGGGAGGTCCCCGCGTCACCGGGGCCGTCGCCCATGGGCAGCCCTGCCTTGGTGGAGATGAGCGCCCGGTCGCGCCGCCCCTTGAGCGCCTGGCCCAGCACCTCCTCGGACGCGCCGTCGGAGTAGACGTCGGCCGTGTCGAACATCGTCACCCCCGCGTCGAGGCAGATGTCCACCAGCCGCCGGGCCTGCGCCACGTCGGTGTCGCCCCACGCGCTGAACAGCTCGCCCTTCCCGGCGAACGTGCCGGCGCCGAAGCTCAATGCCGGGACCTTGAGCCCGGACGCCCCCAACTGCCGATATTCCATGAAAAATCACTCCTTAATGGGTCTGTCGTCCCCTTAAGGTAGCACGCTAACGGGAAAGCTGTTTCATTATGAGTGGCGGCGCCGGTGGAAGGAGAGGGAGGCGAGGCAGAGCAGCACGGTCCACACCGCGCAGTAGCCACCGAAGAGAGCGCCGCCGCGCCCGGCGAACAGGGCGCCGGCGGTCATGCCGATCGCGCCCGCCGCGGCCATCGCCGCGCACGACCACAGCAGCGCCGCCAGCGTCCGGCGCGGCAGCGGCCGACGGAAAGGAATGAGGGAGGCCAGCACGACGGCGGCCATGAGCAGGCCCGCGGCGGCGTTGGCCCACTGGGCCCGCGCGACCTCGCCGGGCCCGTACTCCAGATAGGTCTCCGGGGCCACGCGCGGGCCGCCGGTCACGCCGATGCGCTCGGCGAGGGCGAAGTGAATCTTGGACGCGACGTAGAGCAGCGTCCAGGAGGCCGCTGCCCAGACGGCCCATCGTCCGGTCCAGGTGATCATGTCACGATCGTGCCGGTCGCCCGGGCAGCGGCGGATCCCCGTGACGAGCGAGCGCCCTCACTCTCACGGGGGAGACGACTCCTTACGCCTCGATACCGGCCTCCTTGGCGGCGCGGTCGATGGCGGCCAGCTCGTCGTCGGAGAAGTCGAGCCGGTCGACGGCGGCCACGTTCGCCTCGAGCTGCTCGGGGCTGGAGGCGCCGACCAGCACCGACGTGACGCGCGGGTCCCTGAGCGCCCAGGCCAGGGAGAGCTGCGCCACCGTCTGCCCGCGGGAGGCGGCCAGCTCCGACAGCGACCGCACGAACGCCAGCACCTCGGGCGTCACCCGGTCGGGAGTGAGGAAGCGCGCCTCGGCGGCCCGCGAGTCGGCGGGGATGCCGTCGAGGTAGCGGTCGGTGAGCAGGCCCTGGGCCAGCGGCGAGTAGACCACGCAGCCGACGCCCTCCTGCTCCAGTACGCCCAGCAGGCCGTGCTCGATCTTCCGGTTGAGCAGCGAGTACGACGGCTGGTGGATCAGCAGCGGCGTGCCCAGCTCGCGCAGCAGCCGGGCGGCCTGCGCCGTGCGCTCGGGCGAGAAGTTCGACACGCCCACGTAGAGAGTGCGCCCCGTGCGGACCATGTAGTCCAGCGTGGCGACCTGCTCCTCCAGCGGCGTCTCCTCGTCGTCGCGGTGCAGGTAGAAGATGTCCACGAAGTCGAGGCCGAGCCGGGCCAGCGAGCGGTCGAGCGTGGCGAGCAGGTGCTTGCGCGAGTTGCCCTTGCCGTACGGGCCGTCCCACATGGGGTTGCTGCCCTTGGTCGTGACGACCACCTCGTCACGCAGCGACCGCGGCAGGAGCCGGTTGAACGTCGCCTCGGCGGCGCCGAACGGCGGGCCGTAACGGTCGGCGATGTCGAAGTGGGTGATGCCGAGGTCGAGCGCCTTGTTGAAGATGGCGCGCTGGCTGTCGAGGGATTTGCCCCCGCCGAAGTTGTGCCACAGGCCGAGCGACACGGCGGGGAGGAGGAGACCGCTGCGGCCGCACCTTCTGTACGGCTGGCGTTCGTAGTCCAAGGATTACCTTCCTGCGATTCCGGTGAGCGTGACGCCCCGGATGAACGTCTTCTGCGCCAGGAAAAAGATGACGAGGATGGGCAGCATCGACACTAGCGCGACGGCCATCATCTGGTTGTACTGGGTCACATACTGACCGTTGAACATGCCGAGCCCCTGGGCGAGGGTGATCTTCTCCATCGAGCGCAGGTAGATGGAGTTCTCCAGATACTGGTTCCAGTTGCCCACGAAGGAGAACAGGCAGATCGCCGCGATGGCCGGCTTGGCCAGCGGCAGCATGACGCTCCACAGGATGCGCAGCTCCGAGGCCCCGTCGATGCGGGCCGCGTCGATGAGCTCCTGCGGGATCGTGGTGAAGAACTGGCGCAGCAGGAAGATGTAGAGCGCGACGCCGAAGAACTCCGGCACGACGAGCGGCAGATACGTGTCGACCCAGCCGAGCTTGGAGAACATCACGAACTTCGGCACCAGCGTGATCTCGCGCGGGATCATCATGGTCGCCAGCAGCGCCGCGAACATGAAGCCCGCCGCCCGCGCCCGCAGCCGGGCGAACGCGTACGCCGGCAGGATGCACGAGACGAGGTTGCCCGCCATGGACAGCGCGGTGATCACGATCGTGTTCATCAGGAACCTGGTGAACGGCAGCGACCCGGACCAGCCCTTGGCGTAGTTGTCGAAGTTGAAGGAGTCGGGCAGCCACTGCGGCGGGAAGGCCAGGTTCTCGGCGTCCGACTTGAGCGAGGTCGTCACCATCCACAGGAACGGCAGCAGGAACACCGCCGAGCTGATGGCCAGCAGGATGTACGCGCCGGAGCGCCGGATCCGTCTGACGCGCTCGGCCTGCTCCGAGCTCAGGGGCTTGCCGCCCGTGCGGGGGGAGCGCGCGGGTTTCACCGCGGTCTCGACGAGCATCGGCGACCTCACTTGAACTCGTAGTGCACCCAGCGCCTGGCCAGGCCGAACTGGATCGCGGTCACGGCGATGACCAGCACGAACATCGCCCACGACAGCGTGGCCGCGTACCCCATGTCGAAGTAGACGAACGCGTGCCGGTAGATGTAGAGCCCCAGCACCATCGTGGCGTTGCCGGGCCCGCCCTCGGTCATGACCAGGATGAGCACGTAGCTCTGCAGCGCCGCGATGAACCCGGTCACCACGTTGAAGAAGATGACCGGCGACATCATCGGCACGGTCACGCTCCAGAAGCGGCGCCACCACCCCGCCCCGTCGATCTCGGCGGCCTCGTAGAGCGTCTTCGGGATGCCCTGCAGCCCGGCCAGGTAGATGACGATCGTGTTGCCCGCGCCCCACACGCTCATCAGCACGAGCCCGGGGATGGCCCACTCCTGCGAGGCCAGCCAGCCCGGCCCCTCGATGCCGACCGACGCCAGCACCTTGTTGATCAGGCCGTAGTCGGGGTGCAGGATGTTCAGCCACAGCAGCGCCGTGGCCAGGCCCGACACCACCGACGGCAGGTACATCACGGTGCGGAACAGCCCCTGGAAGCGCAGCGGCTGGTTGAGCAGCAGCGCCAGCAGGAACGTGAACGACACGCCGAGCGCCACCGAGCCGAGGCCGTACTGCACGGTGTTCTCGATCGACTCCCAGAACTCGGGGTCGTTGAGCATGCGCTCGTAGTTGGCGAGACCCACCCACGTCGGCGGCTTCAGCAGGTTCCAGTCCATGAAGCTCAGCACGACGGCGCCGAGGATCGGGCCCGCGCTGAAGAGCACGAACCCGATCACCCACGGCGAGACGAACAGGTGGAAGCGCCGCGCCTCGCGGCGCGCCAGCGTGCTGCGGGCGCTGACGGCGGTCATGCGATCTTGTTCTCGGCCAGTACGGGCGTGACCTTGTCGGCGATCTCCTTCAGCGCGTCGTCCAGGCTGACCTTGCCCAGCATCGCGCGCTCCCAGATGGGCTTGGCCGTGTCGACGACCTTCTTGTTGGCCGGCAGCCGCAGCACGCCGTCGTCGGAGGCGTAGTCGGCCAGGACCTCCTTGACCAGCTTCGCCGTCTCGTCGGGGATGCCGACCGCCTTGGCGTTGGCGTCCCAGGCGGACTGCCGGGCGGGCGCGGTGATCTGGCGGAACTTGTAGCCGGAGGACGACAGGAACTCGTGCATGTAGATCCAGGCGGCGTCCTTGTTCTGCGAGGAGGCCGTCATCACCAGCGCGCTGCCCACGGCCGGGGTGAAGCGGCCGGCCGGGCCCTTGGGGATGTGCGTGGCGCCCCACTTGAACGCCGTCTGCTTGGACAGCTCCAGCATCAGCCAGGCGCCGTTGATGAGCATGGCCGCGTGCCCGGTCTTGAACGGGTCGACCTTCTCCAGCAGCTGCAGCTCGGCCAGGCTGGGCACCGCCTTGTCCTTGACCAGCAGGTCCAGCCAGCGACCCATGGCCTCCCTGGCCTTGGGCTCGTTGATCATCACCTTCGACTCGGCGGCGTCGAGGAAGCGCCCGCCGAACGGCATCAGGAAGACGGCGCCGAGGTCGGGACCCGGGGTCGGCATGGGGGAGAAGCCGTAGATCTTCTCCGCGCCCGACCCGCTGGTCATCTTCTTCGCCGTCTCGAAGAGCTTGTCGAACGTCCAGCTCTCGTCCGGGTGGTCGATCCCGGCCTTGTCGAACAGGTCCTTGTTGTAGAAGAGCAGCTTGGGCGCCATGTCGGTGGGCAGGCCGTACAGCTTGCCGTCGCGCTTGAAGTAGCCGAGCCCGCTCTGCGGGATGTCGTCCATGTCGAACTCGGGCGTCTTGGCGATGTACTCGTCCACCGGATGCAGCACCTGGTTGGAGATGAGGTTCTGCGTCCAGGAGTAGTGGTTGTAGAGCACGTCGGGCAGCGTGCCGCCGGCGGCCTGCGTCATGTACTTCGTCAGGAACTGGTCGAAGGGCGACGACTCGCGCTTGATCTCGATGTTCGGGTGGCGCTTCTTGAAGAAGAAGTCGAACTGGGCGTTGCGCACCTCGGTGACCGCGTCCGTGGTCATCGCCACTGTGATCGTCACCTTGGACGCCGGGTCGGCCACGTCCGTCTTCGGCCATGTCAGCGAGTTGTTGAGCTGCTCGGCCGCCTCGAACGGCCAGGCGTCGCTGCCCGGCCGGTTGGGGTCGATCAGCTGCGCACCGGACTTGACCGGAGCCGCGGCCTGCTTCTGCTGCCTGGTGTCCGCGCAGGCGGACAGCACGGGCGCCGTCGCGGCCGCCACCGCCAGGGCCAGCATCTGGCGACGGTTCATCTCCATGGTGGGCCTCTCAAAGGAAGAGCTCGATAGAGGTCGGATGTATCAGCGCGTTGATGAGCTGGACCTGTGGCAGTCCGTGAGGCATGGCCGTACCGTAGACCCGGTAATTAACTTCGTCAAGAATTGAATTGAAAGCGCTTGCAACCTAGGCTCTAGCGCACTGTGAGGAGATCCGGACGCCTTGACCGGCGGCCGTGCCAGGTGTGGGGACGGCTGGTGAGCCGCGATCGACTCCTCCTATCTCTTCCTTTCCCTGGAGGGCACGTGCCAAGCTGGACGTTCAGTGACGAGGACCTGGAAGCGGGGCTGACCCTCTCCACCGAGGGCGTGCTCACGCTGGAGGTGCGCCACCGCGAGCGGACGGTGCTGGAGCCGTCCAGGCTGGGCATCAGGACCGCCCACGCCGACCTGAGCAAGGGGCTCACCCTGTCCGGGATGTCCGAGCGGCGGGTCGAGGAGACCTACCGGACGGTCACCGGCAAGCGGCGCGAGCACGGCTACGAGGCCGGCGAGTGGACGCTGTCGTTCACCAAGGACGGGCACCGGCTCGACGTGCAGATCCGCGTCGGCGGGCATGGCGTGGCCTATCGGTACGTGGTGCCGTGGACGGGCCCGGTCACCGTCGTGGAGGAGGCCTCCGAGTACGTCCTGCCGCCCGAGGCCCGCGCGGTGCTGCTCCCGTACGAGAACGGCCGCTGCGACTACGAGGAGATCCACCGGCACGGCACCGTCGCCGACGCCGAGCCCATCCTGTACGGCTACCCCTCGCTCTTCGAGACCGGCGGCTCCTGGATGTTCGTCACCGAGTCGAACCTGGACAGCGGCTACGCCGGCTCCCGCCTGCTCCTCGACGGCAACACGTTCCGGCTCGACCTGCCCGACCCGTACGTGACCGCGGCCAGCCCCCTCACCACCCCCTGGCGCACGATGATCGTCGGCGACCTGGCCACGATCGTGGAGAGCGACCTGGTCACCAGCCTCGCGGAGCCGTCCAGGGTCGAGGACACCTCCTGGATCAAGCCCGGGGCCGCCGCCTGGTCCTGGTGGTCCGACGGGCCCTCGACGCGCGACCTCGACGCCCAGAAGCGCTGGACCGACTTCGCCGCCGCGAACGGCTGGCCGTACCTGCTGGCCGACGCGGGCTGGAACAAGGAGTGGATGCCCGAGCTGATCGCCTACGCCAAGGAGAAAGGCGTCGGCGTCTGGCTCTGGTCGCACTGGCAGCACGTGGACACCGAGCTGGAGCACCGCGAGAAGCTCGCGCTCTGGAAGGAGTGGGGCGCGGTCGGCGTGAAGATCGACTTCACCGAGTCCGACGGCCAGGACCGGATGCGCTGGTTCGACGCCATCCTGGCCGCCACCGCCCGGCTCGAGCTCATGGTGGTCTTCCACGGCGGCACGATCCCGCGCGGCACCGAGCGGACGTGGCCGCAGTTCATGACCGCCGAAGCCGTCAAGGGCGCCGAGTGGATCAAGCCGAAGCCCGGCAAGCAGCCGCTCTACCAGCCCGCCCACTACCTGTCGCTGGCCTTCACCCGCAACGTGCAGGGCCCGATGGACTTCACGCCGTGCACGTTCACCGGCGTGCGCACGATCTCGGCCGGGTTCGAGCTCGCGCTGTCGGTGATCTTCGAGTCCGGCGTCCAGCACTTCGCCGACGGCATCGAGGCCTACGAAGCCCGGCCGGAGGCCCTGCGGCTGCTGTCGGCCGTCCCCACCGCGTGGGACGAGACGCGGCTGCTGTCCGGCGACCCCGCCGACCACATCCTGCTGGCCAGGAGGAACGGCGGCGAGTGGTACGTCGGCGCGGGCGTGTCGGGCGAGGCCCGCACGCTCACCGTGCCGCTCGACTTCCTCGACCAGGGGGAATGGGCGGCCGAGATCTACCGGGACGCCCCAGGCGACCGGATCCTCGCCGAGACGGTCACCGTCTCCGCCGGGGGCAAGCTCGACCTCGCCGTTCCCCCCAACGGCGGGTTCACGCTTCACCTGAGGAGAGAAGACCAATGAACAAGCGCATCGGCGGCGTCTTAGCCGCCCTGGTGGTCACCGCCGCCGCCGCACTGCCCGCCGCCGCTCCCGCCGCGGCGGCCGCCTGGACGCTGCGCTGGAGCCCGGATCCGGCGGACGACACCGTCGCCGAGGCGTTCGAGGGCATCGAGGACGACCGCTCCGACTCGCACTCCGGCGTCACGCACATCTACGTCTCCGGCGGCGCGTACCGCTTCGACATGCACACCCAGGACCGCGACGGCGACGACCGCCAGCGCAACGAGGTCAAGGGCATGCGGACCGGCGGCAGCTCGTACCTCAAGATCCTAGAGAACGAGACCTGGCGCATCAGCTACCAGCTGTACATCCCGACCTCGCTGGACGCGACCAGCAGCTTCACCCACATCGCGCAGATGAAGGTGCCCGGCTCCGGCGCGCCGCTCTACACGATGTCGCTGCCGATCTCGGGTGGCACCCCCAAGATCAACGTCCGCTACTGGGACGAGGCCGAGCAGACCCACGAGGTCGGCAACACCAACCTGGAGCCGATCCAGGGCAAGTGGGTGGACACGACGTTCGAGTTCAAGGCCTCCGACAGCGGTTACCTGCGCTGGACGCTCAAGGACGGCTCCACCACGCTGGTCGACAAGCGCCTGGACAACACCGACCTGTGGCGGGGCGACGACGAGTACCTGCGGCCCAAGTGGGGCATCTACCGCAGCATCAACAGCTCCGGCCTGCAGAACACCTACCTCCTGGTCCGCAACCTGCAGGCCTACCAGCTCACCGGCGGCGGCAGCACCGACCCGTCCGCGTACGAGGCCGAGCAGGGCTCCTTCAGCGGCACCGCCCGCACCGCGTCCTGCTCCGGCTGCTCGGGCGGCACCAAGGTCGGCTGGATCGGCGGCGGCTCCGGCAACGCGGTCACGCTGAACGTGCAGTCCTCCTCCGCCGGCGCCCGGCAGCTGACGGTGCACGGCCTGGTGAGCGGCACGCGCAGTTTCCAGGTCAGCGTGAACGGCGGCGCCGCCCAGACCGTCTCGCTGACCGGCACGGACTGGAGCACGCCCGTCTCCACGACGGTCCCGGTGCAGCTCGGCGCGGGCGCCAACAGCGTCCGCTTCTTCAACGACGGCGCCAGCGCGCCCGATCTCGACAGGGTGACGATTCAGTGAGAAGGCACCTGGTGGGAGCCCTGGCGGCGATGGCGCTGCTCCTGCAGACGGCCCCGGCCCACGCCGTCGCCATCGGGGCTCCCCGATGGGAGACCCGGTGGAACCCCAGCCCGTGGCGCGACGGCGTCAACGCGTTCGAGGCCCTGGAGGACGACCGGCGCGGCTCCCATCCCGAGGGCCTGCCGCACGTGCGCGCGGAGAAGGGTGTGTGGCGGTTCGACGCGCACCTGGAGGACCGCGACGGCTCCGACCGCATGCGCAACGAGGTACGCGGCATGCGGGCCGCCGACGGCAGCCCGTTGGAGATCCGCAAGGACGAGACCTGGCGGATCACGTACCAGATGTACATTCCGGACACGCTCGACGCGACCACGAACTTCACCCACATCTGGCAGCTGAAGAACTCCGACGTCGGCACGCCGATCGCGCAGATCTCGCTGCCGGTCGTGAACGGCGTGCAGAAGATCGCGGCCCGCTACTGGACGCTGGAGGACAACAAGTCGCACGACTTCGCCACGGCAGACCTGGAGCCGATCCAGAACAAGTGGGTCACGACGACCATCGAGTTCAAGTCCGGCGACGCCGGATACATGCGGTGGGTGCTGCGTGACGGCCCGAAGAGCGGCTCGCGGACGATCGTGGACCAGAAGGTCGAGAACATCGACCTGTGGTGGACGCAGGAGCAGTACAACCGGCCCAAGTGGGGCATCTACCGCAGCATCAAGAGCGCCGGGCTGCAGGAGACGTATCTGCTGGTCAAGGACCTGAAGGCGGAGCAGCTCGGGCCCGCGACGCCGCCGGTGAAGCCGCCGCCGCCGGATCGCGGCCCGGGGACGTACGAGGCCGAGCGGGCCGGCAACGTCTTCGAGGGCGCCGCCGAGCCCGCCTACTGCGCCGTCTGCTCCGGCGGGCGGAAGGTCATCCTCATCGGCGGCAACGTCTACGACTACACCGTGGTCAGGGGCGTGCTGTCGGAGACCACCGGGACCCGGCAGCTGACCGTGCACGCGCTGGTGGACGGCTCCCAGTCGTTCTCGGTCAGCGTCAACGGCGGCGACGCGATCCAGGTGCCGATGACCGGCACCAAGGACACGGTGACCACCACGACGGTGCCGGTGGACCTGGTGGCCGGGGTCAACACGATCCGGTTCTTCGGTCTCACCGCCCGCGGGCCCGAGCTCGACAAGATCGTCATCAGATAGGTGGACCATGGCACATGACCTCAGCAGGCGGGCCGTGCTCGCGGCGGGTGGCGCGCTGGCGCTGTCCGCCGCGGGAGCGGTCTCCGCGAGCGCTTCGACGATCTGGCAGTCCCGCCTGGTGCGTTACGACCGGTGGGGGCGGCTGGCGTACGAGCAGGACGCGGAGGGCAACCGCATCCCCGACTTCAGCCATGCCGGCTACCGCAACGGCGAGCGGCCGATCCCGCACGTGCCGGTCGTCAGGACGATCCGCCCGATCGAGGGTGACAACACCGCCCATGTCCAGGCGGCGCTCGACGAGGTGGCCGCGCTGCCCCGCGCGCGGCGCGGCGCCCTGCTCCTGCTGCCCGGCCTCTACCCGGTGGCGGGCACCCTGTACGTACGGGCGAGCGGCACGGTCCTGCGCGGCTCCGGCGACGGTGAGGACCCGGCCGGCAACACGATCATCAAGGCCACCGGGAACAACCCGAAGGACCGCGACGTGATCGTGGCCGGCGGCGCTGCGGGCGGCGGCTGGACGGGCGAGGTGCCCGGCACCCGCACCGACATCACCACCGACTTCGTGCAGGTGGGCGCGCGCGAGTTCGCGGTGGCCGACGCGGGCTCGCTGCGGCCCGGCGACAACATCGTGATCACCCATCCCTGCACCGAGGAGTGGCTGAAGGCCATCGACTACGGCGGCCACGACGTGGGGCCGGCGTGGAAGGTGGGCGAGCACCCCCTCATCTACAACCGGTACGTACGCGAAGTTTCCGGAAATGTCGTGAAAATCGATGTCCCGGTCTTCAACCACCTCAACCGCGTCCTGTCCCCGTCCTTCCTCTACAAGTGGGACCGGGCCGGGCTGGTCACCCAGGTGGGCGTGGAGCGGCTGCGCGTCGACATCGAGTACCAGGGGGACCCGGAGCAGGACGAGGATCACGCCTACAACGCGATCGTCCTGCTGCGCACCGAGGACTCGTGGGTGCGCGACTGCACGATGCTCCACTTCACCCAGGCCGGGGTCGCCACCCAGGAGACCACCCGCGCCACGGTCGAGAACTGCCGGGCCGTCGACCCGGTCAGCATCGTGACGGGGAGCAGGCGCTACAACTTCAACACCTACGTCTACTCGCAGCAGGTGCTCTTCCGCGACTGCTACGCGTACAAGGCCAGGCACGCGTTCGTCTCCAACGGCCACAGCACGGTGTCGGGCGTGGTGTTCCTGCGCGGCACCTCGGAGTACGCGCTCAACTCCAGCGAGGGCCACCGCCGGTGGTCGCAGGGGCTGCTGTTCGACGGCCACAAGGACGTCGACCCGCACTACGACTACACGCTCGGGCTGTACAACCGCGGCCGGTACGGCACCTCGCACGGGTGGTCGGCGGCGCACTCGGTGGCGTGGAACTGCGACGTGTCAACCAGCAGGCTCATCGTGCAGAAACCGCCGACCGCCCAGAACTACGCGATCGGCTGCCAGGGCACGATCACCGGCGACGGGCCGTTCGCGCAGCCGGCCGGGTACATCGAGGGCGCCAACCAGCCCGGCCTCCTGCCGCCCTCGCTCTACCAGGCGCAGCTGCTGGACCGGCTGCGCCGGTAACGCGGACCAGGCGCAGCCGCCGACTGTCCGGGCGCTGGGGCGGCTGCGCCTACAACCTCACAACTGGCGGGTCAGGCGGAGCAGGCCGCCCTCGGGGACGTTGACCTGGGCGATGCCCGGGCGCAGGGGCAGGTTGCCCTCGGTGACGGTGCGGCCGCGGCAGTCGAGGATCGTGGCGTGGGCCGTACCCGAGTCGGGCACCCGCAGCAGCACGTCGGTGGAGGCGTCGCCGTTGGCCAGCCAGAGCGTGCCGGTGGCGGGTGCGGCCACCGGCATCGGCGCGTACCGGGCCGTGATCACCGTGTCGCCCGAGCGGGCCGTGACCTGCGGGTAGCCCAGGTCGGGACGGGCGGGCTCGAAGGAGCCGCGCTGCAGCACCTCGGCGTGCTCCCGGAAGAAGCCCAGCCAGAACCGCAGCACCTCGCGCTGCTCGGGCGTCTGCGCGGTCAGGTCCACCGAGATCTGCGGCACGGAGAAGAGCACGTTGACGAGCTGCGTGGCGACGTGCTCGGCCCGCTCGTCCGGGTGCCACATCAGCATGTCGGCGTGCACGGCCAGAGGTCCCGCGATCAGCCGCAGGTCCACCGTGCGCTGCCGGTTGTGCGCCGGGCTGAGCGGGCAGTCGGAGGCGCGCACCATCGTGGCGTACGGCCACAGGCCCGGGCTCACGTACGGCTGCCGCAGCTCGACCAGGCAGTCACGCGGCAGCTGCGCCAGGAGCCGGCGCACGCCTTCGTTCACCGTCCGGCAGTCGGCCTCGGGGCCGGGCTCGGGCGGGTCCTCCACGGCGAACTGGTCGATGAAGTCGATCTTGAGGCCGTCCATGCCCCACTCCGTGACCGCCCGGGTGAGGTGGCCGGCGATCAGGTCGCGGACGTGCGGGTAGCGGGGGTCGACGACGGCGGCGTTCATGTGCTCCTTGTACGCCAGCGTGTACCCCCGCACCTGCTCCCAGAGCGCCGTGTGGCGGCCGACGAACGGCAGGGCGTACCAGAGCAGGTAGGCCAGCCCCGCGTCCCGCACCTTGGCCACGTGTCCCGAAATATCGGGGAATGTGGTGGGGGACGGCTCCCACTCGCCGACATAGCCGTACCCGCGCCCCCGATCGTCGCTGTGCCAGCCGTCGTCCACGATGATCGCCTCGCAGCCCAGCTCGGCCGCCGGCCCCGCCTGCCGCTCCACGCTCTCGGCGCTGACGTGCTGCTGCATGGCGTACCAGGTCGAGTACGCGGGCATCCGCGCCGCCTGCGGCACGTCGGCGACCGGGCCGTGCAGCGTGCGCCACCAGTCCGCCACCTCGGCCAGCGTGGTCGCGAAGTGCCGCCGGGTGAGGTCGAGCCGCAGCACGAGCCCCGTGTCCGGCTCGGCCTCGTGCTCCACCCAGAACCCGAACTCGCCGGTCTCCTCCACCACCCCGGTCCGCGTCCGCACGGGCCTGACCACCTCGCCGGCGGCGTAGGCGCACAGTGCCACGTCACCGGCGCCCACCAGGCAGCCGACGGGCGCGTTCTTCTCCAGCGCCGCCACGCGGGGACGGCGCCAGAACGGCGGCAGCCCCCGGTGCTCGCCGCCGTCGGCGGCCCAGAACGCGGTCGCGTCCACGCACGGCACCCGCCAGGCCACCCGCACGTCCGCGGTCCGGTCGGGGACGAGGCGCAGCTCCAGGACACCCGGGGACGCCTCGGTAGCCGTGCAGGTGAGCACGGCCGCCGCCGAGCACTCGAACGCGAGCCCCGCGGCCTCGATCCGCACCTCCTCCGGCTGCTCGAACGTTCGATCGTGCGGCTGCCAAATGCCGGGCGCTGCGGTCACTCGGTCTCTCCTTCTCAGAGGCGTCTCGGTCGCTGGGACCCGCTGCCTTCCCTCGTCGCTCCGGTCGCTTCGCTCCCTGCGCTCCTCGGTCCAGGCAGCGGCGCTCCCTCGAGGGCGAAGTGCTGCTGGATGGCGACCGCGGCGGCGCCGCGGGCCCACTGTTCGAACGATCGCGGGCGCAGCAGCAGGCGGCAGTCGGCGGCCGCGCCGAACGCCTGGGCCGCGAACGACCGGTTGAGCTGCTCCTCGAACAGCCCGTACGAGGCCAGCCCCGGCACGTCCCCGGTCACGATGATCCGCTCCGGCCCGAACAGGTTGGCCATCGCGGCCATGGCCAGCCCGATGGCGTGCCCCGCGCGGGCGAACACCTCGCGCACCGCCGGATCGCCCGCGTGGGCGGCGTCGATGGCCGCGTCCACGGTCAGCGACGCGTCGCCGGACGCCGCGCGCGCGGCCGCCAGCAGGGGCGCCGTGCCGGCGATGGCCTCGACGCAGCCGCGCCCGCCGCAGTGGCACTCGGGTTCGTCACCCCCGACGGGGATGTGGCCGATCTCCCCGGCCACCCCGTGCGCACCGGCCACCACCCGGTCGTTGACCACCAGCCCGCACCCTATCCCCACCCCCACCGTGACCAGGGCGAACGACGACGTGCCCACCCCGTCGCCGAACCACTGCTCGGCCACGGTGAGCGACTTGACGTCGTTGTCGATCGTGACGAGCAGGCCCGTGGCCTCGGCGGCCAGCCGCGCCAGCGGCACCTGGTGCCACTGCAGGAAAGGGGAGTAACGCACCACCCCGTGGGCCTTGTCGACGTCGCCCGACACGGCCAGGCCCAGCGCGTGGCAGCGCTCGCCGTAGGCCGGGTCGGTGGCCAGCAGCTCGGCGACCAGCTCGGCCAGCGCCGAGACCACACCCTCGGCCGACGTCGTGGCCAGCGGGCGGTGCGCCGAGACCAGCGGCTGCGCGCGCAGGTCGGTGACCACGCCGATGAGCTCCTCGTGGGTGATCTTCACCCCGCAGAAGAACTCCCGCTCCGGCCTGATGGAGAGCGGGCTGGCCGGGCGGCCCGCACCCGGCGCCGTACGCTCGGTGGCCTCCAGCTCCTCCAGGTAGCCCGCCTCGATGAACGGCCGGGCGGCCTTGGTGACGGCGGCGGATGACAGTCCGCTCCGCTTGGCGATCTCCACCCGGGAGACCGGCCCCTGCGTCAGCACCATGGTGAACACGGTCGCCGCCGCGGGGGTCGAGGTGAGCCGAGGGTGCATGAGTGCGATAGTAGCAGTAATTAACTTCGTCAAGAATTGAATTCGAGCGGGGTCGTGCCTAGGCTCCGGGGCATGCGATCGGTGACTTTCGACGCCTCCAGCCGCAGGTGGCTGCTGCGTACCCCGGGCACGAGCTACGTCGTGGCCCTCGCGGACGACGACGCCCCCCGCTGCCTGCACTGGGGCCCCGCGCTGACCGCCGAGCAGGCCGCCAGCCTCCCCGGCCCCGCCGCGTCCGGGGCCAGCAGCTTCGACAGCACGGCGGGCGAGGAGGAGCTGGTCTCCGAGGTGGGGGCGCGGTTCGAGACGCCGTCGCTGCAGGTCGTCCTCCCGGGCGGCGACCGGGGGATCGAGTGGCGGCACGACGGCCACGACATCGACGGGGGCCACCTGACGCTGCGCTTCTCCGACCGCCGCCATCCGCTCCTGGTCGAGCTGCACTACCGGGTGCACGAGGACAGCGACGTGATCGAGCGCTGGACCGTGCTGCGCCCGCGGGTGCCGGTGACCGTGCTGCGGTGCGACTCGGCGGCCTGGAGCGTTCCGGCGCTGGAGGGCTACCGGCTCAGCCACGTCACGGGCGGCTGGAGCTCGGAGCACGCGCTGGGCCGTACCGAACTGGCCGTGGGGGAGACGACGCTGACCAGCAGGCGCGGGGTGACCAGCCACCACGCGAACCCCTGGCTCATGATCGACGGCGGCGACGCGGGCGAGCGGCACGGCGAGGTGTGGAGCTGCGCCCTGGCCTGGAGCGGGAGCTGGCGCGTCACGCTCACCCGCACGCCCTCCGGGCGGGCGAGCTGGACCGGCGGGTTCGGGCACGAGGGCCTCAGCTGGCGGCTGGAGCCGGGCGAGGAGTGGGTGACGCCGGTGTTCGCCGGCGTGTACGCGCCCGACGGGTACGGCGAGGCCAGCCGGCGCTGGCACGACCACATCGCCAGGCACGTTATGCCCCGGCCGGACGAGCCGCGCCCGGTCGTCTACAACGCCTGGGAGGCCGTCGGGTTCGACGTGAACGAGGCCAACCAGCGCGACCTCGCGCGGCTGGCCGCCCGGGCGGGCGCGGAGCTGTTCGTGATGGACGACGCGTGGTTCGGCGGTCGCACCGGCGACAGCGCGGGGCTCGGCGACTGGTGGGTCAACGAGGAGCGCTTCCCCGACGGGCTGAGCCCGCTCATCGACGAGGTGCACCGGCTCGGCATGCGCTTCGGTCTGTGGGTCGAGCCCGAGATGGTCAACCCCGACAGCGACCTCTACCGCGCCAACCCCGACTGGGTCCTGCACATGCCGGGCCGCTCCCGCACGCTGCTGCGCAACCAGCTCGTGCTGAACTTCGCCCGCCCCGACGTCGCCGACTGGGCGCACAAATGGCTGCACAAGCTGGTCTCCGAGCATGACCTCGACTTCCTGAAGTGGGACTTCAACCGCGCCTTCACCGAGGCGGGCCGGCCCGGCGACCCGGACCAGGACCGGCTCTGGATCGACCACGTCAGGGCCGTCTACTCGATCATGGACCGGCTCCGCGCCGACCACCCGCACCTGCGCATCGAGGCGTGCGCGGGCGGCGGCGGACGTACCGACCTGGGCATCCTGGCCCGCACCGACCAGGTGTGGGCCTCCGACAACACCGACGCCCACGACCGCATCGCGATCCAGCGCGGATTCAGCCAGGTGTACCCGGCCCGGGCCATGGCCGCCTGGGTCACCGACAGCCCGAACCCGCTCACCGGGCGGGCCGTCCCCCTCCGCTTCCGCTTCCACGTGGCGATGGCCGGGGCGCTCGGGCTCGGCGGCGACCTCGCCCGCTGGAGCGAGGCCGAGCTGTCCGAGGCGGCCGAGCTGGTGGCCGTCTACAAGGACATCCGGCCCGTCGTGCAGTTCGGGCGGTTGTGGCGGCTTCCGTACGGGGTGCAGTACGTGCACGGGGACCGGGTGGTGGTGCTCGCCTGGCACGGGCCCGTCGCGTTCGGCACGCCGATCGCGCCGCTCCGCCTGGCCGGGCTCGACCCGGACGGCCGCTACCGGGACGAGGACACCGGCGCGGTGCACCACGGCGCGGTGCTGATGTCGCGCGGCCTGCCGCCGCTGACGCCCAAAGGCGCCTACGCCAGCACCCTCCTGCGCCTGCGCGCCTGCTGACCCGTCGGATCACCGGGCCGGATCACCGGACCGGATCACTGGGCCGGATCATTGGGCCGGATCATTGGGCGACCTCCCGCCGCAGCTCCTCGAGGGCCTCCTCCATCAGGCGCGGGAGCCGGTCGCCGTGCGCGAGCGCGGCGGACAGGACGCAGGAGACGACCATGGTCGTGTCGCTGTAGACCATCGACATGGCCCCTCCGCCGGTGTCGTACGTGGGCGGGACGGCGAAGCAGCCGTCCAGGGGCAGGTTCACCCCGATGACGCTCACCGTCAACCGGCCCGGGAACGCCTTCGGCACGAGCCACCTGAGCAGCCGGAACACGACCGCCGGGGCTTTGACGGGATAGCGGTCGCGCCGGTAGACGGCCATCCGCTCGAAGCTCGTCTGCTCCATGACCCCGCGCAGCCGCTCGCGCGCCTCGGGCTCGGCGCAGGGCAGGTCGACCGGCATGGTGGTCGCGCCGTTGCCCAGCCCGCCGTCGCGCAGGCGGCCGTTCAGGTTGAGCGGGAAGGAGACGGTCGTGCCCCGGCGGCCCGCCTTCCGCCAGTGGGCCGGGTTCCAGGCCCGCAGGGCTCCGGCCAGCATGGCCAGGCCGACCTGCGGGACGCTCGCGCCGGTCGCGGCGGCGATCTCGCGGAAGGCGGCGAGGTCGAGCCGCAGGAAGAACGTCCGCGCCCCCGACCTGCCGGTCCTGCCCGGGGGCGGTCTGAGCCGCGCCGACGGGGCCGCCAGCCGGGCCGCCGTGGCGAGCAGCCGCATCCGGGCCCTGGCCGGCGCCCGCACCGCCACGTTCGGATCGGGCGCCGGGACGGTCCTGCCCAGCAGCACGGCCCGCGTCGCGATCCGGGCCGCCCCCACGCCGTCCTGGAAGGCATGGTGCACGCGATAGCACAGGATGTGCTCGTCCGCGGCGTACCCGTGCACGACCATCAGGCTCCACAGCGGGTGCTCGGGCAGCAGCCGGTTCTCCCTGACGGCGTCCACCACGGCCGCGCCCACGTCACGGCCCGGCGCCACCCGGTACTCCACGACGTGGCAGGCCGGGTCGAAGGCGGGATCCGGCTCCCACCCCTTGCGGGCCAGCCGGTAGGTCAGGACCGGCGCCCGCGTGGCCGCCTCGGCGACCCGCCGCCGCAACTCCCAGGAGTCGGGGGCCGGGCCGGGCATGCGCGCCGCGAGGGCGATGTGCAGCCGGTGGTCTCGGGCCGAGCCGAGCTCGCCGAGGAAGAGCCGGTCCGACCCGGTCAGCGGTACGGCCGCAGCAGCTCCCATGACCGGGCTAACCGGCCGTTTGCCGCGCGAGGTACGAACGGTGCGCCATCCGGGCGACGTCCCCGACCGTCATCTCCATCGTGAAGTCGGAGGGGTCGATGTCCAGCCCGTGGCCGCCCAGCGCCGCCCGCAGTTCGAGCACGCTCATGCTGTCGGACTCGAGATCGTCCACGAACGTCGTCTGCGGGGTGACGGCCGCCGGGTCGACGACGTAGATCTCGGCGCAGTACTGGCGTACGAGCCGCAGGATGTCTTCCTCGGACAAGAGTCCTCGCCTCTCCGTCGGGGGTCTGTCGGGGGTCCCAGCATGTCGCCGCGCGGGAGGCCGGGGCGGCGCCGGAGTCCTCGTGTCCGGTCAAGAACGGCCCTGGACTAGTCGATCAGCGGGCCGAGCCGGGTCGCGACGTCCGCTTGGGCCTTGAGGGCGGCCCGGCAGCGGGTCCAGTCGTAGCGGGCCGCCCAGCAGGGGCAGCACCAGCTTGCGCATCCGGTGGTGGTCGGCCCCGTGCTCCGCGAAGATCGACCGCGGCCCCCATGCCGCGGCCGTGGGCCGGCCCTCGAACGGGTCCAGCGGCGCCGCCATGACCTCGCCGATCAGCGCGGGGTCGCGCATGAGCGCGACCCGCCCGATGCCCGGCGCCCAGAACGCGAACACGTCGCCGTAGCGTTCGAAGGCCCGGTCGAGGAGGTGCTCGCCCCGCACGAGGTACGCGGGCAACGCCAACAGAGCCAGCCGGCCGGGGCCTGGGACAGGACGCGCCATGGTCACCCGCCGATGGTAGGAAAGGCGCCCGCCCGATGCCTCGTGCAACGCCGGGAGCAGGTAAAACGGGGGGTGTGCGATTCGGCGTGCGGCAGTTTGAACTGTCCCTGATGCACCGGATGCGCGATCTCAACCCCGCGCGGGTCGAGGACGCGCTCCGGGTCATGGGCGCGACCAGGGCGGAGCTGCGGGCCGCGCACGCCCAGTGGACGAGGATGCTCCACTCGCCGAGGGCGCCGAAAACGCTCCGGCCGCTGCTCGGCCGCCCCGCGTACGAGGGCACGACCGCCGTCGGCAGCCTGACCTGCGGCGTGTCCCGCTGGGCCCTGCCGTCCTGGCCCGGCCTGGAATTCGAGGTCCTGTACGGTCCCGGCGGCGAGACCTGGAACCAGTGGTTCGTCCGCCCCGGGGACCCCAGGACGCTGTCCTTCGCCGAGCTGGCGCCCTGGAGCTGCGTGGTCGCCGACGTCGCCGCGAGCTTCCCCGGCGCCGTCCACCAGGAGGGCCAGGCTCCGCACCACTGGGCGGTCGACTTCGCCCATGGCGGCGCCACCCATCGCGCCCGGTTCGTCTACGGCCTCTGCCAGCGGATCGACGCCGTGTAGCCCGAAAGTCCGGCTGGAAAGCTTCGATGATCGATCGCATGATGAGGGTCCGGGTTTCCTGAGGAAGAAAAGGTGACGAAATATGCTCCGTGCCCTCGCCGTGTCCGTGGCCGCCGGGATCCTCTCGTTCGGGGGGCCGTCCCCGGCTCAGGCGAGCGTCACCTGCCCACCGGAGGGGCCCGTCTGCCAGGAGGTTCGCGGGGTGCCCGGTGACCGCTACTACTGGTTCACGATCGAGCCCGCGCCGACCACGGCGGCCTTCACCTTCACCGTCAACGGCGTCCTCACCCCCGGCTCCCTCACGACGTCCATCGCCGGCACCGCGCTCGAAGGGGACTTCCGGCCCGCCCTGGTGCTGGTCGGCGGGGACCGGGTGTGCATGCGCGCCAGCAGCCTGAGCGGTGAGTACTGCGCCACCACGCCCTAGCCCGGACAGTTCTTTACTGGTCTGTACAAAATCCGCTAACCTCCTCCCATGGGCAGGCCACGGGAGTTCAGTGATCGGGCGGTCGTCGACGCCGCGATGGAGGTCTTCTGGGAGAAGGGGTACGAGGCGACCTCTACCCAGGACCTGTGTGAGCGCACCGGGCTCGGCCGCGGCAGCCTCTACAACGCCTTCGGCAGCAAGCACCGCCTCTACGAGGAGGCGATCCGCCGCTACGCCGAGACCAAGGCCGAGGCGCAGCTGGCGATGCTGGCCGAGCCCGGGTCGGTGCGCGCACGGCTCAGGGATCTCATGCTCGGTGTGATCGACGCCGACATGGCGGACCCGGGCCGGCGCGGCTGCCTGGCGCTCAACGCCGCCACCGAGTCCAGCGGGCGCACCGAGGCGGTCGCGGGGCTGGTGCGGCGGCAGTTCACCGACCTGGAGCAGGCGCTCCAGCGGCTGGTCGAGATCGGCCAGAGCACGGGCGAGCTGTCGTCGGACCGGCCGCCGCGGCAGGTGGCGCGGGCGTTCCAGAGCGCCTACTACGGCCTGCGCGTGCTCGCCAAGGTCACTGGCGACCGGGACGCCCTCCTCGACGTCGTCGACGGGGCCGTCGCCGCCCTGTAGCAGCCCTGGCCGCGGTTCATGGAGCCGCGGCCTTTTTGCCGCCCTAGTTCTGTACTGATCTGTAAAGAAAGAGAGCGAAGATCGATGAGGCTCAGTGTGCCGTCGCTGATGTGGTGCGTGTTCGGGATAACGACCGGCGAGTTCGTCATCGCCGGCATCCTCCCGGGCATCGCCACCGACCTGGCCGTCTCGATCCCGGCCGCCGGGCTGCTGGTGACGGCGTACGCCATCGGGATGATCGTCGGCGGGCCCGTGCTGACGGCCCTCACCGCCCGTTTTCCGCGTAAGCCGCTCATCCTGGTGCTGCTCGGGATCACGATCGCCGGGAACCTGGCCTCCGCGCTCGCCCCCGCGTACGGCGTGCTCTTCGCGGCCCGGGTCGTCACGTCGCTGGTGACGTCCACGTTCTTCGCCAACGCGATCGTCATCGCGGTCTCCACCGCCGCGCCGGGCAAGCAGGCGTCCACCGTCTCCAAGCTCGTCTTCGGCATGAACCTGTCGATGATCCTGGGCGCGCCGATCGGCACGTTCATCGGGAACGCCCACGGCTGGCGGGCCACGTTCCTGGTGGTCGCGGCGTGCTGCGCGGCCGGGTTCGCGCTGGTCGCGCGGCTGGTGCCGGACGTGCGCGAGCCGTCCGGCGGGGGCTCGGCCGTGAGCGAGCTGCGCGTCTTCCGCGACCGGGACGTGCGGCTCGCCATCGCGGTCACGGCCGTGGGCAACGCGGGGCTGCTCATGGTGTTCACCTTCTTCGCGCCCCTGGTCACGGACGTCACCGGCTTCGCCGGCGGCGCGGTGGCGGCCCTGCTGCTGGTGTACGGGGTGGGCGCGGCCGTGGGCAACTTCCTGGGCGGCCGGCTGTCGGACCGGGCGCCGATGGCCGCGCAGCTCGGGTTGCTGGGGGCGCTCGCGGCGGTGCTCGTCCTGATGTGGGCCGGGAGCGGCAGCATGCCGGTGACGGCGGTCATGGTGTTCGTGCTGGGCGCGGCGGGGTTCGCGGTCATCCCCGGCATGCAGGCGCGCGTGCTGGCCACGGCCTCGGCGGCGCCCACCCTGGCCATGGCGGTGAACGCCTCCGCCTACCAGCTGGCCGCCGCCTTCGCCGCCTGGCTCGGCGGGCGCGTCATCGACGGCGGGCTCGGGCTGCGCTCCCTCTACGTCGTGGCCGCCGTGGTCACGGTGGCGGGCATCGCGGTCAGCTCGTACGCCTGGCGTCGCTCCCGCGTACCGGCCTGACCCCCGCGAAGGCGGCGTGGACGGCGTCGGCGATCTGGCGCTGGATCGGGTCGGCCTCCGGCCCGAACAGCAGGTCGTCCACCCGGGACACCACGCCTGTGGCCGCCTCGAGCAGGCGCGCGCCCTCGGGCGTCAGCTCGATCGTCGACGCCGACCCGGCGCGGGCCGTGCTGTCGCGCGCCAGCCCCGCCGCGACCAGCGCCTTCACCGCGGTGTGCACGCTCTGGACCGTCGTCCCCGACATCCGCGCCAGCTCGCTGAACGACACCCCGGGCACGCCGGATATGTGACCGAGCAGGCCCAGCCGGCTGACCGTGAGGTCGAGCGGGGCCAGGGCGGCGGCCAGCTCGGTCTCGATGCGGCGCGCCAGCGTGAGCAGGACGATCGAGGGGCTGGTCACGGGCGGACCGGGGCGATCGGCGTTCTCGGTGGTCACCCCGCCAGTCTCCCGCACCCGCAGGATGGGAATCACCCAGGGGACGGCACGGCGCGCGGGAGGGTGCGATGACCGATTCGGCGATGGTGCGGTTCTACCAGGACAACGGCTACCTGCTGGTCAAAGGGCTGCTCGGCGCGGCTGAGGCGCGGGCGTACCGGGAGGAGTGTCACGCGGTGCTCGCGCGGCTGCGCCCGACGGACCCCACGTGGGGGAGCGCGCGGGAGATCGGCGGGGCGGGGACCGAGCTGCGGCACTGCCACGACGCGCAGTTCCACTCGGCCGCCTTCGCCCGGCTCATGGTGGATCCGCGCTTCACCGACGTCGCCGCGGCCCTGATGGGCTCGGAGAACGTGCAGCTCCACCACACCAAGATCTTCGTCAAGCCCGCCGAGAAGGGCTCGCCGTTCCCCATGCACCAGGACGCCGCGCACTTCCCGCACACCCGCCACACCATGGGCGCGGCGATCTTCCACTTCGACGCCGCGCCCGAGGAGAAGGGGTGCGTGCGCGTCGTGCCGGGCAGCCACAGGTACGGGCCGCTGCCGCACCTCGAGGCGGGCGGGTGGCACCTGCCGCTCGCGGAGTGGCCGCTGGAGGCCGCGGTCCCGGTCGAGGCGGAGGCCGGGGACGTGCTGTTCCTCAGCTATCTCACCGTGCACGGGTCCGGGGTCAACCGGGCGGACGAGGCGCGTACGACCCTGCTCATCCAGTACCGCGACCCCGAGGACCAGCCCGCCGACGACGTCCACCGCTCCCGGGGCCAGGGCATGATGCTCCGCGGGATCGACCCGACGGGATCGTGACCATTCCGTTATCGACCTCTCGTATCGAGGCGGAGGCGCCGCTCTCGTACGCCACAGAGGGAAGAACGGAGACGGTGAGATGAGCATCGACTACATCCGCGAACCAGCTACATCGGGCGGCTCCGAACGATTCGGGCCGCCCTGGCAGGGCATCACGCTTCCCCGCGAGATCCTGGACCGGCACGGCGCCAGGATCCTCGACCCCTGGGACGTCCCCCTCGACCCGGGCGAGCGCCGGCCCGACTCCACGGTCTACCGTTCGGACGTGCTGCTCTTCCCCGGGCAGGCGCTCCGCTCCGACGAGGTGGTCTCCTGGATCGACCGGGCGCTGTCCGGGATCCAGCTGGAGCTGTCGCCGGTCAGCGTCAGGCGCGCCCGCGAGCGGGATTACGGGCGCGAGACCGTCTGGCTGCCCGGCGTGCTGGAGATCCAGAAGGAGGCGCAGGACGTCGAGGTCGACGCCTGGCGTGCCCTCCGCGTCGTGCGCAGGGCGCTGCGCGCCGAGTCCGACGGGTGGCCGTTCAAGGCGGTGCTCGCCACGATCTCGCTGGACCACCTGTTCGTGGGCTCGGCCACGAGCGGCATCGGCTCGCTCAGCCTGGGCGGCGAGCCCGCCACCAGTGGCCATGCCGTGATCGAGGAGCCGCAGACGAGCGCCCGGCCGGGGTACGGGCGCGTGCCCGTGACCGTGGTGGCCGGGCCGCCGCGCCGCAGGTCGCTCGCCCAGCTCGGCGGGCGCAGGATCACGGTGGTCACGCTGGACACCGGCGTGACGGAGCACCCCTGGTTCAGGCCGGTGACCGACCCCGACGCCTTCCTCACCGTCGATCCGGCCGGGCAGCAGCTCATCGAGGACTCCCACCCCGCCTACCAGGGCCGCGACGTCGCCAGGCTCGTCGGCTACGAGGACCTCGGCGAGCTGCCCAACCCGCTCATCGGCGTACTGAACTCCCACACCGGGCACGGCCTCATGCTCGCCGGCCTCGTCGCGCAGATCGCGCCGGACGCCCGCGTGCTCATGTACAAGGTCATGCACAGCGACGGCGTGGTCCCCCTCGAGGCCGTGCACGCGGCGCTCGACCGGCTGCTGGCGCTCATGGCCTCCGGGACCGCCGTGGACGTGCTGTGCTGCTCCTTCGGCGGCTTCTCCGAGGCGGGCGACCCGGCCATGCAGGCGCTGTTCGACAAGGTCAACCAGCTGCGGGCACGCGGCGTCATCGTGGTCAACGCCGCCGGCAACTACGCCACGACCAGGCCGTTCTACCTCGCCGCGCTGTCCGAGACGGCCGTGCCCGGCCCGCCGCTGGCACCCATGCTGGGCGTCGCCGCCAAGAACCCCGACGGCACGATCGCCATCTTCAGCAACGAGCACCCCGCCGTCCGGTGGCGCGCTCCCGGCGCGATGGTGGTCAGCACGTTCCCGCCGAAGTTCAGGGGCGCCCAGAACGCGATGCTCACCACGGGCGAGCGCGCCTCGCTCGACTGCGACGCCGTGGGGCCGTTCTGCGGCTGGAGCGGCACGTCGTTCGCCGCCCCGATCGTCGCCGGCACCATCGCCGCCGAGCTCACCAAGACCCTCGGCCAGGTCGGCGTCGATCCCGTCCAGCGGGCCAGGCAGGTCGTCGACGCGATGGTCGACGACAAAGCCGTACGGCCGGAAATCGTCCCCATCTGATGACCGGCGACCCCGCACTCGAACGCGCGCCCGCTCCCGGCCGGCGCCGCGACCGGCTGGCCGCCCTGCTGGTCGAGGCCCGGGAGGGCAAGAGCGGCGCGCTGGACGCCATCGTCGCCGAGCTCACGCCCGTGCTCTGGCACACCGCCAGGAACCAGGGCCTCAGCCCGCAGGCGGCCGAGGACGTCGTCCAGACGACCTGGCTGATCCTGCTGCGCCACCTGCACACCATCTCGGCGCCGGGCGCGCTGATCGAATGGCTCGTCACCACCGCCCGGCGCGAGGCGTGGCGGGTCAGCGCCTCCTCGCGCAAGGACGACCTGCCGGGCGACGACGCGTTCGAGGAGCTGCCCGACCCCGTGCTGACGCCGGACGAGCTCCTCGTGCACGACGAACGGCGGCGCGCGCTCTGGCAGGCCGTCGAGAGCCTGCCCCAACGGTGCGCCGAGCTGCTCAGGATCATCGCCTTCGTGCCTCGTCCGCACTACGACGCCGTGGCCGCCGCTCTGGGCATGCCGATGGGCAGCATCGGACCCACGCGCGGCCGGTGCTTCGCGAAGCTACGCCGCCTGCTCGCGGAGGACCCCGATTGGAGCCCCCGATGAACCCGGCCGACGGGACCGACCCTCCCCCCTTCACCGCCGAGGACCAGCTCCTCATCGAGGACATCGCCGACGTCTACCGCACCGTCGACCCGGTCCCCGCCACGCTGGTCGAACGCCTGCAGTTCGCCCTGGCCCTCGAATCCCCTGAGCTGGACTTCGAGATCCTCCGCCCGCAGGAGGAGGCCCCGCTGCCGGCGGGCGTCCGGGGCGGCGAGGACAGCCGTACGATCACCTTCGACAGCGAGGTCCTCACGATCATGATCAGCGTGACCGCGCGGGACGAGGACGCCGTACGCGTGGACGGCTGGCTCGCGCCGCCGGGCGACCACCTGGTCGAGCTGCGCACCGGTGAGGGCCCGCGCACGGTCAGGGCCGACGACCAGGGCCGCTTCGTCCTGGACGCGGTGCCGCGTGGCCTGTCGCAACTCGTGGTGCGCCAGGGACTGGACGATCCGGCGCGGGCGACGATACTGGCGGTGACGCCCTCACTCATTCTCTGACCACCGCGAGGCGCGATTGCGGGACAGTGGGCGTGCAGCGTCGCTCCGGGAGCGAGTGGAACGCCTGCACCGGCTCAGCGTCGAGGCGACCGACGACGGCCGCCCGGCCCTGGCCGCCCGCAGACTCCGCCGGGCCCTCACCCTGCTCGAATCGGCGACTGAAGGCGGATCAGCGGCTGAGGACCGCGACGGGCCTGACGGCCTGGTCGCCCGGGTGCTCACCAGCCTCGCGCATGCCGAGGCCGAGCAGGGGCGGACCGAGCTCGGGATGGAGCTGCTCGACCGGGCCCAGCGCCGCGCGCCACCGGCCGAGCTGGCCATCGTGCACGCCCAGCGTGGCCTGATGCACCTGCGCATGGGCGCCGGCACCGAGGCGCTCCGGGAGCTGGACATCGCCGCGCCCCTGCTCGCCGACGGCGACCGGGTCGAGCTGGCCAGGGTGCTGCTCAACCGGTCGGTCATCCACCTCATGGCCGGTCGGATCCGCCTGGCCAGGGACGACGCGCGCCGCAGCGCGCAGCTCGCGCACGCCCACGGGCACGAGGTGATCGCGGCCAAGGCCCTGCACAACGACGGCTACTGCGACCTGCTGCTCGGCGACGTGCCGGCGGCGCTGGCCGTGTTCGCCCGCGTGGACCGGCTCTACGAGGACGTCAACCCCGGCTTCCGCCCGGTGCTGGCGCTCGACCGCGCCAGGGCGCTGCTGGCGGTCGGCCTGACGGACGAGGCGGGGCGCGTGCTCGACCGGGCCATCGACGGGTTCCGCAGGCAGCGCCTGATGCAGGACTACGCCGAGGCCGAGCTCGCCCGGGCGCAGTGCGCGCTGGACGCGGGCCGGCTCGCCGAGGCGCGCGCCCGGGCGCGGCGCGCGGAGACGCACTTCAGGCGCCGGGGGAGCACGGCGTGGGCGCTGCGCGCGGCACTCATGCGCCTGCGCGGCGAGGAGGCGGGCGCGGCGGGGCGGGTGGCCAGGCGGGCGGCGGAGCTGTCGGCGGGGTTCGCGGCGTTCGACATGGCGGATGACGCCGAGCTGGCCCGGCTGGTCTCGGTCAGAGCCCTGATCGCCGCCGGCCGCCTCCCCGAACCAACAGCCGCCGCCCCGGGAGGTGGTGCGGGGTCGCGGAGGGCGTCGTTGGAGGTGCGGCTGATGCGGCACCTCGCCGCCGCCGAGCTGGCGGGCGCGCACGGGGAGCGGGGCCTGGCGCTGCGCCGGGTGCGGGCCGGGCTGGCGCTCGTGCACTCGCACCGCGGCCGGCTGGGCAGCCTCGACCTGCTGACCGGCGTCGCCGCGCTCGGCGCGGACCTGGCCGCGTACGGGCTCACCACGGCGCTGGCCGGCGGGTCGGCCAGGCAGGTGTTCGCCTGGTCGGAGCGGTGCCGGGCGCAGGCGTTCCGCCACCGGCCGACGCGCGCCCCCGAGGACCCCGCGACCGCCGAGGCGCTGGCCGAGCTGCGCCGGCTCGCCGAGCGGATGCGCGCCGACGAGGCCGCGGGACGCCGGCAACCCGGGCTGCGCAGGCGTTGCCTGGAGCTGGAGCAGGTGATCAGGGAACGCGGCTGGCAGCTCCCCGGCGTCGGCCCCGGCCTGGCCCCCGCGCCCGTCGGCGCGGTCGAGGAGGCGCTGGCGGCCCGCGACGATGCCATGGTCAGCCTGCTCAACGTCGGGGGCAGGCTGCTGGCGCTGGTGCTCGTGCGCGGCCGGTGCCACCTGTACGAGCTCAGCGCGTACGAACCGGTCGCCGAGGCCGCCCGCAGGCTGGCCGGAGACCTCAACGCGCAGGCCGGGCGCACCCTGCGGCCCGCGCTGAGAGAGGTGATCGAGTCGTCCGTCCGGCGGCAGCTGGCGACCATCACCGACGCGGTCATGGCGCCCCTGCGGCAGGTGTTGTCCGGCGCGCGGGGGATCGTCGTCATCCCGACGATGGGTCTGTCCGCCGTGCCCTGGGGCCTGCTGCCCGACCTGCGCGGCCGGCCCCTGGTGGTGGCGCCGTCCGCGCTGGTGTGGCTGTCGGCCGGGCGCGGGCGGGCGCCGTACGGGCCCGACGGCCCGCCCGTCCTGGTCGCCGGGCCCGGCCTGGACCACGCCGAGACGGAGGTCGAGCGGCTCGCGGCCGTGCACCCCAAGGCGCGCCGGCTCAGCGGCGGGCCGGCCACCGTGTCGGCCACGCTGGAGGCGCTGGACGGCGCGTCCCTCGCCCATTTCGCCGCGCACGGGCACCACGAGCGCGAGAACGTGTTCTTCTCCCGCCTGGACCTGGCCGACGGGCCGCTCATGGCGTACGACCTGCAGCGGCTCGGCAGGGCCCCCGGGCACGTCGTCCTGTCGGCGTGCGACGTGGGCCAGGCGGTGGTGCGGGCGGGGGACGAGCTGCTCGGCTTCACCGCGGCGCTGCTCCATCTGGGCACGTCCACCGTCATCTCCAGCCCCACCCGGGTGCCGGACCACGTCGCCGAGGCGGTCATGACGGCCTACCACCGGGGCGTGGCCGAGGGTGCCGCCCCGGCCGACGCGCTGGCGGCGGCGTCGGCCGGGGAGCCCGCCGCCACGTTCATGTGCTTCGGCGCCGGCTGATCACAAGAGGTTCGGCCGGGCGGCCGGAGCCCGCCCGGGTGGAGCGTTCCTAGGAGGCCAGGGCGGCGGTGATGGCGCCCTGGACCGTGTCGTGCACGGGCACGTGGGCCATGATGCCGGTCAGCTCGAAGAGCCGGGCGGGCATGCGCTGGACGGCGGCCAGGTGGACCGCGCCGCCGTCCTTGAGGCAGTTGGTGGCGCAGGTCAGCAGCACGTGCAGACCCGAGCTGTCCATGAACGGCACCTCCGACAGGTCGAACACCAGTCTGCCCGCGGGCGCCGGCTGGACCTGCGCGATGTACGCCTCGAGCTGGGCGCGGTTGGCGGCGTCCATCTCACCGATCACGGCGATCACGGTCACGCCGGGCAGTTGCTGGTGCGCAAGCCTCAGTCGCGGCATCTATGCCTTCACCGCTCTCGCCCGGCTTAAGTTGACCATCAATGAAGGATAATGCGCCGGAGACGTTGGCGATATCCCGGTTTTTCCTCGGACGACAAGGGGCTGTTCGTGTCAGTGCCCGTGGCCGTGGCCGACGAACGCCGCGGCCGGTCGGCCAGGCGGCACCAGCCCCAGCGAGACGGCCGCCGCGACCACCGCGACGACGGCGCACAGCGTGAGCCCCGCGACGAAACCTCCGACGCCTCCCGCCGAGCCGGGCGCGAGGCTCGACGCGGCGACCGTCGAGACGGCGGCCACGCCGATCGAGCCGCCGAGCTCGTGGAAGGTGCTGATGACGCCGGACGCCACGCCGTTCTCGCCGGGCGGGATGTTCGCCATGGTCGTCGTGGTGGCCGTCACGAACGCCGGCCCGATGCCCAGCGCCGCCAGGACGAAGCCGGGCAGCAGCGTGGTGTACGCGCTCGCGTCCGGTGAGATGCGCGTCATCAGCGCCGCCCCCGCCGCGGTCAGCACGAAGGACGCCACCGCCACCGGCCGCCCGCCGATCCTGCCGATGAGATGCCCGCCGAGCTGCGCCCCGATGGTGATCGCGATCGCCACGGGCAGGAAGAGCAGGCCCGTCTCCAGCGCGCTGAACCTCAGCACGTGCTGGAGGTAGAGCGAGCTGAGGAAGAACAGCCCCAGCATCAGCCCCGTCGCCATCAGCATGACGAACGTCCCCGAGATCACCGGCCGCCTGGCCAGGGTCTCGGCGCGCATCAGCGGTGACCGTACCGACCGCTCGACCACCACGAACAGGACGTACAGCAGCACCGACCCGGCCAGCGGCAGCACCGTGCCCGCCGCGCCCCAGCCGGCGTCGCCCGCCGTCACCAGCCCGTAGATCAGCAGCGCCGTCGCCAGCGTGACCACCAGCGCGCCGGGCACGTCGACCCGCTCGCCCCGCCCGCGCGCGGGCGGCACCAGGGCGGGCACGGCCGCCAGCACCACCAGCCCGATGGGGACGTTGACGAAGAACACCCACGACCATCCCGGCCCGGCGGTCAGCACGCCGCCGACCAGCACGCCCAGGGCCGCCCCGGTGCCGCCGATGGCCGCCCAGACGCCGAGCGCCCGGCCGCGCCGCTCACCCGTGAAGGTGGTGGTGATCACGGCCAGCGCGGCGGGGGAGAGCAGCGACGCGCCGACCCCCTGCAGTGCTCGCCCGGCGATGAGCGCGGCGCCGCTGTCGGCCAGCCCGCACAGCAGCGAGGCCGCCGTGAACAGCCCCAGGCCCGCCAGGAGCGTGCGGCGGGCGCCCAGCGCGTCCGCGAGCCGCCCGCCGAGCACCATCAGCCCGCCGAAGCAGAGCGTGTACGTGGTCACGACCCAGGTGAGGGACTCGCGGTCGAGCGCGAGGTCCTCGCCGATGGTCGGCAAGGCCACCTGTACGACGGTGATGTCCACGATCAGCATGAACTGGGCCAGGCACAGCAGCACCAGCACACCCCATCCGCCGGTGCGCCGCCCGGCGGGAGCCGTATCAAGGCTCATCGGATACCCTCCTTAACTTGAACACTGGTGTTCAAGTTAGCACGCATGAACCATACGTGGGTAGGGCATGCTGAGGGGCCGCGAGAGCCCGCGGTCAGGGCCGGTAGGGTTACGGCCGGGTGGGAGCGAGCAGCGAGAGCATCGTCCTGGTCAGCACCAGCTCGACCTCCTCGGGCGCGAGCCGCCCCGCCTCACGCTCCTGCGCGGCGGCGTGGATGATCGAGAAGAACGTCGTCACCAGCCACTCCGACGGCAGGTCCGTACGGAACTCGCCCCCGCGCTGCCCGCGCACGATGAGCCGCTCCACCCGCCGCAGCGGCCTTTCGTGGTGCTCCCTGATCCGCTCCGTGGCCAGCACCCGGTCGGCGGCCAGGAACAGCCGGCGGTGCCGGTCGAGCACCTCCCACGACGAGCGCAGCAGCCGCGCCATGGCCTCGGGCGCGGGGGCCGTGTCGAGCGAGTCGTCCGCCAGCACCCCGTCCGCCACCTCGACCGCGTGGTCGAGCACCGCGTCCACGAGCGCCTCGCGCGACGGGAAGTGGCCGTACAGCGTCACCCGGCCCACCCCGGCGGCCTTGGCGACGTCCGCCACGCTGGCCGTGGGGTCCGCGCTGAGCAGCCTGGTGCCGGCTTCGAGGATCGCGGCGATGTTGCGCTCGGCGTCCGCGCGCCGGGCGGGTACGGGCTGTCGTGCCGCGGTCTTGGCCATGCGACCAGCCTACGACGCCGCGCGGGTCACAGCTCCAGCACGTGGTCCAGCAGCGACTGCAGCGTGACCGCTCCCACCAGCCGGCCCCCGTCGACCACGGCGACCAGCGGGCTGCGCGTCCGCGCCATCAACGCCGCCAGCTCCAGCACGGTCGCCTTCAGGTCGGCCACCGGCAGCTCCTTCGGCTGCTCGGGCAGGCACTCCCGCACGGTCCTGCCCCCGAGCCGCCGCAGGAACAGGTCGGCGTGGGCCTCGTCCACCACCCGGGCCAGCGCCGGGTCGTCCTGGCAGTAGGCGGGCACCGCCAGCCGCAGCACCTGGGTGCCGGGCAGGATGCTGAGGGGGCGCCCGTCGGGGTCGACGAGGATGAGCCCCGGCAGGTCCTGCTCCGCCAGGAGCTTCGCGGCTTCCAGCGCCGGGGTGTCCAGAGTGACCGTCGGGAAGTCGACGGCGAGATCGCGTGCGCGCATCAGTGGCCTCCGGCGCCCAGCCTACGTCGCCCCCACCGCCGCCGGGTCGTCAAGGGCGCGTGGGGTTCGCGTCAAGGACGCGTAAGTGCGCCGGCGTCACCCGGGCCTGTTACGGTAGTGCGCGGTGCGCCGGGAAGTCTGGTCGGCTCGGATGTCGGCTGGGGTTCGACGGGGGAGGCGCTCTCGATGCGTGACCTGTGTGGCGGGGCCAGGTGATGAGCATGATGCCGTCGTTCTTGACCCGTTTCCGGCATCCGGCGCAGGTCGTGGCCGCCGGGTTCGTGCTGGCCATCGGGATCGGCACCGTGCTGCTGACCCTCCCGATCGCCACCACCGAGCGCGCGCCCGCCGACTGGGTCGTGGCCCTGTTCACCGCCACCTCGGCCGTCTGCGTCACCGGGCTGGTGATCGTGGACACCGAGTCGCACTGGTCGGTGTTCGGGGAGGTGGTGATCGCGGGGCTCGTGCAGGTGGGCGGGCTGGGGATCATGACGATGGCCACCCTGTTCACCCTGCTCGTCTCCGGCCGGCTCGGGCTGCGGGCCAGGATCGCGGCGCAGACGGAGACCAAGACGCTGAGCATGAGCGACGTGCGCCGCGTCGTGCGCAAGGTGGTCCTGTTCAGCCTCGTGTGCGAGGCCGTAGCCGCCGTCGTGCTCACCGCCCGCTTCGCCATCGGATACGGCGAGCCGCTGGGCCGGGCCGCCTACCTGGGCGCCTTCCACGCGGTCACGGCCTTCAACAACGCCGGGTTCGCGCTCTGGCCGGACAGCCTCATGCGGTTCGTCGCCGACCCGTGGATCTGCCTGACCGTCGCGCTCGCGGTCATCGTCGGCGGGCTCGGCTTCCCCGTGGTGTTCGAGCTGGCCCGCTCCTGGCGGCACCCGCGCAAGTGGAGCGTGCTGACCCGGGTCACCGTGGGCGTGAGCGTCACCCTGCTGGTGCTGGGCACCCTGGTCTTCCTGATGACCGAGTGGCGCAACCCCCGCACGCTGGGCGCGCTCGACGACCCCGGCAAGCTGCTGGCCGCGTTCTTCGCCGCGGTCATGCCGCGCTCGGCCGGGTTCAACACCCTGGACATCTCCCAGATGTACCCGTCGAGCTGGCTGGCCACCGACGTGCTGATGTTCATCGGCGGCGGCAGCGCGGGCACGGCGGGCGGGCTCAAGGTGACCACGTTCGGGCTGCTGGCGTTCGTCGTCTGGGCCGAGGTGCGCGGCGAGAGCCGGGTCAACATCGGCCATCGCAGGCTTCCCGAGGCCACGCAGCGCCAGGCCGTCACGATCACGGTGCTGGGCGTCACGCTGGTCGCCGCGTCCACGTACGTGCTGCTCGCGCTCACCCCGCACGGCCTGGACCAGGTGCTGTTCGAGGTGGTCGCGGCGTTCGGCACGGCGGGGCTGAGCACCGGCATCACCCCGAGTCTGGGCGTGGCCGGCCACCTGCTGCTGACGGTGCTGATGTTCATCGGCAGGATCGGCCCGCTCACCATGGGCTCCGCGCTGGCGCTCAACCAGCGCTCCCGACATTACGAGCTACCCGAGGAGCGAGTCATCGTTGGCTGACAACACCCCCGTCGTGGTCATCGGCCTCGGCCGGTTCGGCACGTCGCTGGCGCTGGAGCTGACCCGGCGCGGCACCGAGGTCCTGGCCATCGACCACCGGCCCAAGGTCACGCAGAGCCTGGCCGGGCGGATCACGCAGATCGCGACCGCGGACGCCACCGACATGGAGGCGCTGCGCCAGCTCGGCGTGCCCGACTTCTACCAGGCGGTGGTGGCCGTCGGCGGCGACATCGAGGCCAGCATCCTCACCACGTCGCTGCTGGTCGAGCTGGAGATCAACGACATCTGGGCCAAGGCGATCAGCACCCAGCACGGCCGGATCCTGAGCCGCATCGGCGCCCACCACGTCGTCTTCCCCGAGCACGACATGGGCGAGCGGGTGGCCCACCTGGTGAGCGGGCGCATGCTCGACTACATGCAGGTGGACGAGGACTTCGCGCTGGCCAAGACCACCCCGCCCAAGGAATACGTCGGCGTCCCGCTCGGCCGCTCCAACCTGCGCCGCAAGTACGGCGTCACCATCGTGGCGGTCAAGGCGCCGGGCGAGGAGTTCACCTACGCCACCGCCGAGACCGAGCTGTCCTACGGCGACGTCGTCCTCGTCTCCGGCCGGACCGAGCAGGTCGAGCGCTTCGCCGAGCTGCCCTGACGGAGCCGGCCGAAGAACTCGCGCAGGTCCGTCACCAGCAGGTCCGGGGTCTCCAGCGCCGCGAAGTGGCCCCCGCGGCCGAACTCCGTCCAGCGCACCACGTTGTGCACCCGATCGGCCAGCGGGCGCACCGAGAAGTCCGTCGGGAAGACGGCCGCCGCGGTGGGCACCGTGCCCCGCTCCTTGGGCGCCCACGCGCTGAAGTCGTTGAACCGCTCGTAGTACGTGTGCGCCGTCGACCCCGCCGTCTGCGTGAACCAGTAGATGCCGACGTCGGTGAGGATCCGGTCGCGGTCCACGGCGTCCTCGGGCAGCTTCGCCTCGGGATCCGTCCAGTCCTTGAACTTCTCCACGATCCAGGCGAGCTGCCCGGCCGGCGAGTCGTGCAGCGCGGCGGCGAGGGTCTGCGGCCGGGTGCCGTGCAGCTGCATGTACGCCCCGAGCTTGTCCTGCCACTCCCGCATCCCGGCCATCCGCGCCTGCTCGGCCTCGTTCAGCGAGCCCATCACGGCCGGGTCGGGGAAGGTGAGCAGCCCGTTGACGTGCACGCCGATGACGTGGTCCGGCGCGGCCCGGCCCATCAGGGGAGCGATGAAGGCGCTCACGTCGCCGCCCTGGACGCCGTAGCGCTCGTACCCGATCCGGGACATCAGCTCCACGAGCGCGGCCGCCGTGCGGCCGTCCGTCCAGCCGGCGCCGGGCAGCGGGCCCGAGAAGCCGTAGCCGGGCAGCGACGGGATGACCAGGTGGAAGGCGTCCTCGGCGGCGCCGCCGTGCGCGACCGGGTCGGTGAGCGGGCCGATGACGTCGAGGAACTCGACGACCGAGCCGGGCCAGCCGTGCAGGAGCAGCAGCGGGGTGGCCTCCGGCTCGGCGGAGCGGACGTGCAGGAAGTGCACGTCCGCGCCGTCGACCGTGGTCGTGAACTGCGGGTACGCGTTCAGCGCCGCCTCCTGGGCGCGCCAGTCGAAGCCGTCGGCCCAGTACGCGGCCAGGTCGCGCAGGTAGCCGGTGGGCACGCCGCGCTCCCAGCCGGTGCCGGGCAGCTCGGGGGCCCAGCGCGTACGCCGGAGGCGGTCGCGCAGGTCGTCGAGGTCGGCCTGCGGGATGTCGATGCGATAGGCGGTGATGCCGTTGTTCGTCATGTCCGCGACAGTAGAAGGGATTGGTGACAGGTCCTGGCACCGATGTCCGGCAGAATCATCCTCATGTTGGAGACCTCGGCGCGGCTGCTCCGCCTGCTGTCCCTGCTCCAGTCGCGCATGGATTGGAGCGGCGCCGAGCTGGCCGAACGGCTGGAGGTCGGGCTGCGCACCGTGCGGCGCGACATCGAGCGGCTGCGCGAGCTCGGCTATCCCGTGGACGCCACCCCCGGCGTGGCCGGCGGCTACCGGCTCGGCGTGGGCGCCGCGCTGCCGCCGCTGCTGCTGGACGACGAGGAGGCGGTGGCCGTGGCGATCAGCCTGCGTACGGCCGCGACCGGCAGCGTCGCCGGGCTGGAGGAGGTCGCGCTGCGGGCGCTGGCCAAGCTCCACCAGGTGCTGCCGTCGCGGCTGCGGCACCGGGTGAGCGCGTTCCAGGCGGCGACGGTGCCGCTGGCGGGCGCGGCGGCCCCGGAGGTGAACGCCGACGTGCTGGCCGGGCTCGCCGCCGCCTGCCGCGACCACCGGCGCCTGCGGCTGCGCTACCGGGGGCGGGACGGCGTCACGGCGCGCGAGGTGGAGCCGCACCGGCTCGTGCACACGCCGCGCCGCTGGTACCTGCTGGCGTGGGACGTGGCCAAGGAGGACTGGCGGACGTTCCGGGTGGACCGGATCGAGGATCCCCTGGGGGAGCCGGGGGCCCGGTTCGCGCCGCGGGCGGTGCCGCAGGAGGACGCGGCCGCGTACGTCTCGCGCGCCATCACCTCCGCGCCCTACCGCTACCGGGCGCGCATCCTCTTCCACGCGCCCATGGAGGCGGTCGCGCCGCGCACCTCGCCGGGGGCCGGGCGGCTGGCGGCGGTGGACGAGCGCACGTGCCTGTTCGAGGCCGGCTCCAACTCGCTGGAGGAGCTGGCGATCCACGTCGCGGCCAAGGGCTTCGACTTCGAGGTGCTCGACCCGCCCGAGCTGGCGCCGGTGCTGCGCGAGGTCGCCGACCGCCTCATGAGAGCGGGCTCGCGAGCGTAAGGTATGGGGACATGTCCGACGAACTTCCCATGACCGTGGACGAGGCCATCGCCGCCGAGCGATCCGGCCGGAACGTCAAATATCTGTACTTCTGGGGCCACCAGCCCGCCCGCGACGGCGGCGTCGGACCGGGGTGCCTCAGCCAGTGGTGGCCGGTCACCTTCACGGAGGACGGCCACACGTACGCCTCGGCCGAGCACTACATGATGGCGCACAAGGCGTGGCTGTTCGGCGACGGGGAGAGCGCGGACAAGATCCTCGAGGCCGGCCACCCGGGCGAGGCCAAGGCGCTGGGCCGGACCGTACGGGGCTTCGACGAGCCCACGTGGGACGCCCACCGCTTCGGCATCGTGGTGCGCGGCAACGTCGCCAAGTTCGGGGCGCACGACGACCTGGCGGAGTTCCTGCTCGGCACGTCGGGCCGGGTCCTGGTGGAGGCGAGCCCGCTGGACCGGGTATGGGGCATCGGGCTGGCGGCCTCGGACGAGCGGGCCGCGTCACCGGCCGCGTGGCAGGGCGCCAACCTGCTCGGCTTCGCGCTGATGGTCGCCCGCGACACCCTGCGCGCCCGCCGTCAGGAGGGGAACCGCAGGTAGCCGGGCGGCACGTGGTCGGCCAGCCACACCCCGTTGGCGCTGACCCGGAACTCGTGCCCGCCGGCGTGCATCGCCCCGGCCGCGACCACCAGCACCACGGGCACGCCCCGCCGGGCCCCCACCCGCGTCGCCGTCTCCCGGTCGGGCGACAGGTGCACGTGGTGCCGGTTCATGGGCCGCAGGCCCTCTGCCTTGATCGCCGCCAGGGAACGGCCCACGGTGCCGTGATAGAGCACCTCGGGCGGCCGCACGGCGGGCAGGTCGAGATCCACCGGCACCGAGTGCCCCTGGCTCGCCCGGATCCGGCCGTCCTCGATCGCGTAGCGCCGCTTGTCGTTGGCCTCGACGACCTTCCACAGCTCCGCGGCGGTGATCGGGAACCCGTGCTCGGCCGCCGCCCGTAGCAACGTGTCCACCGGCACCCACCCGTTCGGGTCCAGCGTGAGGCCGATGCGCCCCGGGTCGTGCCGCAGGTGCCTGGCCAGGTATTTGGAAACGCGTATCAAGCGTCGTTCGTCCATCACCGCCATGATCCCGCGCCCGTCAACCGGGTTTCGACGTGACTGTCCCCGGGTGTCGCAGCCCGCCTGCGACGTCCCGCAAAGTTACCTTTGACCTGGGGGAACTCCTTGCCGGGGGAAGGACAGGACAGACATGAGCCACACCGACGACTTCGTGCTGGACGTCAGCAGGATCCGTGACCAGGTGCGCCAGAAGATGAACGAAGGTCCGATCACCGGCACCTTCGGACACGACCCGCAGAAGGTCATCAACATCCTCAACGACGTCATCGCGACCGAGGTGGTGTGCTGGCTCAGGTACACCAGGCACGCCATCTCGGCCAAGGGGATCGACCGGGCGCAGGTGTCGGCGGAGTTCACCGAGCACGCGCAGGAGGAGCTGCAGCACGCGCTGCGCGCCGCCGAACGCGTGAGCCAGCTCGGCGGGGAGCCCGACTTCGACCCCGCCAGCCTCGTGCAGCGCTCCCACACCGACTACCAGGTCCCCGCCGACACGGACCTGCGCGGCCTGCTGGAGGCGAACCTCTGGGCCGAGCGCATCGTCATCTCCACCTACCAGGAGATCATCCGCTGGCTGGGCGAGGGCGATCCGACGACGCGGCGGCTCATGGAGTCGATCCTCGAAGAGGAAGAAGAGCACGCCGACGACCTCACCGATCTGCTCGGCGTCTAGGGCCGGGCGGCGGACGATGGCGGACGAAGCTATGGACAGCCTGATCAGAACACCGGCCGCGCGCCCGCGCCGGCAGCTCGAGATCGACGTGGAGCCGCTGCAGCGGCGGCTGGAGGAGACGGTCGACGGCGAGATCCGGTTCGACACCGGCAGCCGCGCCGCCTACGCGCGGGACGCCTCCAACTACCGGCAGGTGCCCATCGGCGTCGTCGTGCCCTACACGCTCGACGCCGGGGTGGCGGCGGTGGCCGCGTGCCGCTCCCGCGACGTGCCGGTGCTGTCGCGGGGCGGCGGCACCAGCCTGGCCGGGCAGTGCTGCAACGTGGCCGTGGTGATCGACTGGTCCAAGCACTGCGGCGCGGTCGAGTCCGTGGACGTCACGGGCAGGCGGATCACCGTGCAGGCGGGCGCGGTGCTGGACGCGGTCAACAACGTGCTGGAGCCGGAGGGCCTGATGGTCGGGCCCCGGCCGTCCAGCCATCCGACCTGCACCATCGGCGGCATGATCGGCAACAACTCGTGCGGGGCGTCCGCGCAGGCGTACGGGAAGATGTCGGAGTCGGTGCTGCGGCTGGAGATCCTCACCTACGACGGCGTGCGCATGTGGGTCGGACCGACCGACGACGACGAGTACGCCAGGATCCAGGCCATGGGCGGGCGGCCGGCCCAGCTCTACCGGCAGCTGCGCGAGCTGCGCGACGACACCATGGAGCTGGTGCGCACCCGCTTCCCCAAGCTGGAGCGGCGCATCTCCGGCTACAACCTCGACCAGCTCCTGCCCGAGAACGGCTTCAACCTGGCCCGCGCGCTCGTCGGGAGCGAGGGCACGCTGGTGACCGTGCTGCGCGCCGAGCTGGCCGTGGTGCCGAGGCCGGCCGCGCGGTCGCTGGCGGTGCTCGGCTTCGAGGACATCTTCGCGGCGGCCGACGCCGTCCCCGCCGTGGCCGGGCACCGGCCGCTGGCACTGGAGGCCATGGACGACCGGATGTGCCGGCTCGCCCGCCAGGAGCGTCCCGACGATCTCGCGCTCCGCGACCTGCCGGAGGGGCGGGGGTGGCTGCTGGTGCAGTTCGGCGGCGACACCGCCGAGGAGGCGCTCGAACGGGCGCACGGGCTGATGCGCGACGTGGGGCAGCACGCGACCCACAGCTTCCTCGGCGACCCGGCCAAGGAGGACGAGCTGTGGCGCTGGCGCGAGGCCAGCCTGGGCGTGGAGGCGTACCCGCCGGAGGGGCGGGAGACGTACGAGGGCTGGTCGGACGCGGCCGTGCCGCCCGAGCGGCTGGGCACGTACCTGCGCGACTACGAGCAGCTGCTGCGCCGCCACGGCTACGCGGACTCGGCCCTGTACGGGCATTTCGGACAGGGATGCGTGCACGGGAGGCTCCCGCTCGACCTGCACACCGACGACGGGATCGACCGATTCCGGGCGTTCGCGGAGGAGGCGGCCGACCTGGTGGCCGCCTTCGGCGGCTCGCTGTCGGGGGAGCACGGCGACGGGCAGGCGCTGGCCGAGCTGCTGCCGCGCATGTACGGCGACGAGGTGGTGGAGGCGTTCGGCCGGTTCAAGGCGATCTTCGACCCGCGCAACCGGATGAACCCCGGCAAGGTCGTCCACCCCAACCGCCTCGACCAGGACCTCGCCCAGCGGCACTTCTACCCGCTGGAGCCCCGGCAGAAGTCCTTCGACTACCAGCGGGACCACGGCCGGTTCGGGCACGCCGCCACCCGGTGCGTCGGGATCGGCAAGTGCCGCCAGGACACCTTCGAGGGCGGGGTGATGTGCCCCAGCTACCGGGTGACGCGCGAGGAGGAGCACTCCACGCGAGGACGGGCCCGGTTGCTGGGGGAGATGGTGCGCGGCGAGCTGATCACGGACGGCTGGCGCTCGGCCGCCGTGCGCGACGCGCTCGACCTGTGCCTGGCCTGCAAGGGCTGCCGGTCCGAGTGCCCGGTGAACGTCGACATGGCCACGTACAAGGCCGAGTTCCTGTCCCATCACTACCGGCGCCGGATCCGGCCCCGCGAGCACTACTCCATGGGCTGGATGCCGATGTGGGCGGCGCTCGCCTCCGCCATGCCCGGCCCGCTCAACGCCCTGGCGCACACGCCGGTCCTGTCGCAGCTGGTCAAGGCCGTCGCGGGGGTCGCGGCCGAGCGGGAGCTGCCCCGCTTCGCGAACGAGCGCTTCACCGACTGGTTCAAGCGGCGGGGCCCGGCGCGGCCCGGCACGCGGGGCAAGGTGGTGCTGTGGGCGGACACGTTCACGAACAACTTCGACCCGCACATCGGGCAGGCGGCGGTGAGCGTGCTGGAGGCGGCCGGGTTCGAGGTGCACGTGCCGCCGGTGGCGCTGTGCTGCGGGCTGACCTGGATCTCCACGGGACAGCTCGGGGTCGCGCGGCGGGTGCTGGCCCGCAGCGTGCGCGCGCTGCGGCCGTGGGCGGAGTCCGGGATCCCGGTGGTGGGGCTGGAGCCGAGCTGCACCGCCGTGTTCCGCGCCGACGGGCCGGAGCTGCTGAACACGCCGGACACGCGGCTGCTGTCGGAGCGCACGCTGACGCTCGCCGAGCTGCTGGAGTCGCGGGCGCCCGACTGGCGCCCGGCCTCCCCGGGCGGGGAGGCGGTGGCGCAGGTGCACTGCCACCAGAGCGCCATCATGGGGTACGACGCCGACCGCGCCGTTCTCGACCGCTTCGGCATCCGCACGGAGGTCCTGGACGCCGGCTGCTGCGGCCTGGCCGGGAACTTCGGGTTCGAACGCTCGCACTACGACGTCTCGGTGGCCTGCGCGGAGGAGTCCGTCTGGCCCGCCGTCCGGGCGGCGGGCCCTGACCAGGCGATTCTCGCGGACGGCTTCTCCTGCCGCACCCAGATCGCCGCCTCCCGCACCGGCCGCCAGGCCCGCCACCTGGCCGAGCTCCTGGCCACGTCGCTGTCCCGCCCGGAAGCCGGCTGAGCCACCCTCGTGGTGCTTCCTGCGGGCAGAGCGAGTACGCCGCCCGCAGGAAGCACAACGGAAGCGATCCGGTAGCGCTTTGCGCAACTGTCGGGTCTGTCCTGAAAGATCCTTTCTCCTCTTCCTCATACGAGGTCACGTCGAATGTCCACATTCTTACGCTGGGCGCCAGTCCGTACCAGAACGCTGGCGGTGCTGGCTCTGCTCACCGTCCTGGGCTCGCTGCTCACCGCGCCCGCCGCGTCCGCCACCGCGGCGGGCGCGCCGATGCTGCCCCTGTTCGTACGCAGGGCGAG